>JAGRKN010000336.1 GCA_020442275.1 Rhodoblastus sp.
CCCGCGCATCGCGTGACGCGCGCGGGGGCGCAGGTCGTGCTGACGCCGAAGGAATTCGAGCTTCTTCTCCTGCTCGCGCGCAACGCCGGGCGCGTGGTGACGCATCGGCAATTGCTCGCCCATGTCTGGGGACCCGCGCATGTCGAGGACACGCAATATCTGCGCGTCTTCATCGGCCAGCTGCGCGCAAAGCTCGAGGACGATCCTGCCGAGCCCGCGCTGATAGCCACGGAGCCCGGCGTCGGCTACCGGATGACAGAAGGCGCCTAGAACGTGGTGCCGGGTGAGGGGATCGAACCCCCGACCTTCGGTTTACAAAACCGCTGCACTACCGCTGTGCTAACCCGGCGACGGTCGCGCTGGCCGCTACCGCACGGCGCCGTTGATCGACCATCTCGCCGACGAAATCAAGGCGCGCGGGCTCAGCGCGGCTTGTCGTCTCCCGTGTAGATGTCGCGGTTCTTCGTCTCGGGGATGAAGACCATGCCGACAAGCGCCGTCATGATGGCGACGACGATCGGATACCAGAGGCCATAGTAGATGTCGCCGGTCTGCGCCACCATGGCGAAGGAGATCGCCGGCAGGAGGCCGCCGAACCAGCCGTTGCCGATATGGTAGGGCAGGGACACCGAGGTGTAGCGGATGCGGGTCGGAAACAGCTCCACCAGCGCCGCCGCGAGCGGGCCGTAGACCATGGTCACGAAAAGGACCAGTACGAAGAGAAGCCCGACCAGCCCCGCCGTCTGTGCGCGAAACACGTCGAACAGGCCGCTCATGCGCACGATGCCGGGATCATCGGCGCGGGGGTAGCCGGCGGCATGCAGGGCCGCGCGAATCGCCGCGCCCGTCTCGGCGGGGCGGGCCGCGTCGAAGGGCAGGTCCTTGCCATCGACGCGCACGATGGTCGTCTTCGATCCCGGCGCGGGCTCGATCACGTAGCGCACCGAGGTTTCAGCAAGTTTCTGGCGCGCGAGGTCGCAGGAGGTCGACAATACGCGCGTGCCGACGGGATTGAACAGCGAGCCGCATTGGGAGGGATCGGCGACGACCGTCACCTTGACCGTGTCGATCGCCTTGGCGAGCGCGGGATTGGCCAGGTTCGAAATCTGCTTGAAGACCGGAATATAGGCGAGCGCGGCGAGGAGACAGCCAACGAGAATGATCGGCTTGCGGCCGACGCGATCGGAGAGCCAGCCGAACAAGACAAAGAAGGCCGCGCCGAAGACGAGCGCCCAGGCGAGCAACACGCTCGCGGTGAAGCCGTCGACCTGCAGCATCGTCTGCAGGAAGAACAGGGCGTAGAACTGGCTCGTGTACCAGACGACGGCCTGGCCCGCGATCAGGCCGAACAGCGCGAGCAGCGCAATCTTGGCGTTGTTCCAGCGGCCGAAGGCTTCGGTCAGCGGCGCGCGCGAGCCGGCATTGCGCGCCTGCATGCGCTGGAAAGCCGGCGATTCTGCGAGCCTGAGGCGAATCCAAAGCGACAGCGTGAGGAGCGCGAAGGAGACGAAGAAGGGGAAGCGCCAGGCGTAATCGGCGAAATCCTGCTCGCCGACGAGCGAGCGGGTGGCGAGAATCACCAGCAGCGAGAGCAGGAGGCCGAGCGTCGCGGTCGTCTGCAGCCAGGACGTGTAGTAGCCGCGGCGGCCGTTGGGCGCGTGTTCGGCGATATAGGTGGCCGCGCCGCCATATTCCCCGCCGAGCGCGAGGCCCTGCAGCATGCGCAGGACGAGCAGCAGAATCGGCGCGGTGATGCCGATGACCCGCGAACCCGGCAGCAGGCCGACGAGGAAGGTCGACAGCGCCATGATCATGATGGCGATCAGGAACGTGTATTTGCGGCCGACGAGATCGCCGATGCGGCCGAAGACGGCGGCGCCGAGCGGGCGGACGATGAAGCCGGCCGCGAAGGCGAGCAGCGCGAAGAATTCACGGGTGTTGCGCGGGAACTGGTCGAAGAACTGGTCCGCGATGATGGTGGTCAGAGCGCCGTAGAGATAGAAATCGTACCATTCGAAAATCGTGCCGAGCGACGCGGCGAAGACCACGCGCTTCTCGACGCGCGTCATTCCCGTCGGCCGCGTGGGCGCGCTCGACCCGGACATCGCAGAACCTTCCATCCGCACCACCTATCGCCGCCCCCGTCGCGGGGCGGGCAAACCTATCGCATCTCTGACCAGCGCACGACGTCCGCCGGTTATGACTTTCGACGAAGCATAGCAGATATGAAAAAGGCCCCGCGATTTCTCGCGGGGCCTGATGTAACCGATGGTCAGCGCCTCAGTGGCGGACGTCGTCGGCGTAGATGTCGCGATCCTTGGTCTCGGGAATGAAGATCATGCCGATCACGAAGGTCATGATGGCGAAGACGATCGGGTACCAGAGACCGAAGTAGATGTCGCCGGTCTGCGCCACCATGGCGAAGGCGGTGGCCGGCAGGAGGCCGCCGAACCAGCCGTTGCCGATATGGTAGGGCAGCGACATCGAGGTGTAGCGGATGCGGGTCGGGAAGAGTTCGACCAGCGCCGCCGCCATCGGGCCGTAGACCATCGTGACGTAGATCACGAGGATGAACAGCAGGCCGATGATGCCCGCGACCTGTCCACGGAAGATGTCGAACACGCCGGTCATCTTCACGATGCCGGGGTCGCC
>JAGRKN010000337.1 GCA_020442275.1 Rhodoblastus sp.
CCGGCGGCCTGATCGTGGCCATGCTCGCGTGGATGACCATGCGCCTCACCGACGCGTCCATGCCGGCCCGCGAGGCGCAATCGGCCGTGGACGTGACGCCTGCAAGGCCGCTTGCGCCTACACCTCCTCCGCCGGCCCCTGCCATCGCTCTCGGCGCGGGCGCTGCCGCCGCCGCGACAGCCGTCGGCATGGCGCTTGCCCGCGACGGGTCGCAGGAGAACGAAGCCGAAGGCGGAGTAAAGGAAGCGGCGAAAAAAGAGACGCCCGAGGAAGAACCCGCCAACGGGCCGCGGACACCGCCCGCCAAGCCGCCGAGCGTGAGCGAATTGCTGCGCAGGAGCGAGGAGCGCGCGCCGCGCGAGGCCTTTGATCTCGATGCGCTCGAGGACGGGCCGGGTCCCGCGCGGCCGCCCGTTGCGCCGCCCCTGCCGACCGTCGCGCCTCCTCCCGCCCCTCCGCCGCCGCCTGCCCCTTTGGCCGCGGACGAGGTCGAAAAGGAGATCCCGTCAGAGCCGGCGGCCGCCGAAGAAAAGCCGAAACCGCCGCCGGCGCGGGTCGTCGCGCCGCCCGATCTGCCCGAGACATCCGCCACGACCGAAACGCCGGTCGAGCCCGCGCCGGTCGAGCCGGACGAGGCGAAGGCAGACTCCGAGCCTGAGCGGCCGCGCCTTTCCGACGCCGTTCCGCCTCCGCCGCCGGTCGACGAGCCGGTCTACGACGATTGGCTGGAACGCACCGCGCGCGAATTCGATCGCGAGCTCGGGCGCGACAAAATGGCGAAGGACGAGGCCGAGCCGCCGGAGCCGCCTGCGCCGGCGCCGGCGCAGTCTCCCGAATCCGCGATCGTCGGGCGCTACTCTTCCGGCGACACGAATTATCTGATGTTCGCGGACGGGTCGATCGAGGCGCAGACGCCCGACGGCGTCATGCGCTTCGCCTCGCTCACCGAGCTGAAGCGCTTCGTCGAGAAGCGCAACTGAGCATATCCCGCGAAAGTTGCAGACTTTCGCGACAAGGATATGCGTCGAAAAATTTCACCGCGCATATCCCGCGAAAGTTGCAGACTTTCGCGACAAGGATATGCGTCGGAAAAACTTACGCCTCGGGCTTGAAGAGGCCCGTCGCTGCCGCGATCGCGAAAGCCTGCTCCATCGCGACCTCGCCCAGCGCATCGAAGCGTCCGGACGCGCCGCCGTGGCCGGCGTCCATGTTGGTGTGCAGCAGGATCGGCCCGCCGCCCGACATGCGTTCGCGCAGCCGCGCGACCCATTTGGCCGGCTCCCAATAGGTCACGCGCGGATCGGTGAGACCGGCGAGCGCGAGGATCGGCGGATAGCGCTTCGCGCCGACATTGTCGTAGGGCGAATAGGACAGCATCGTCCTGAAAGCGGTCGCATCCTCGATCGGATTGCCCCATTCCAGCCATTCCGGCGGAGTCAGCGGCAGGTCCTTGTCGAGCATCGTGTTGATGACGTCGACGAAGGGCACGTCCGCGATCACGCCGGCGAACAGTTCCGGCGCCATGTTCGCTATGGCCCCCATCAGCATGCCGCCGGCGCTGCCTCCCTGCGCGACGATGCGGCCTTGCTGCGTGAAGCCGTCCTCGATCAGCCTGCGCCCGCAGGCGATGAAATCGGAAAACGTGTTCGGCTTGTGCGCGAGCTTGCCGTTCTCGTACCAGGCCCAGCCCTTGTCCGTCCCGCCGCGCACATGCGCGATGGCGAAGACGAAGCCGCGATCGACCAGCGACAGCCGGTTGGCGCTGAAGGCCGCCGGCGTCGGATGGCCGTAGGCGCCGTAGCCGTAGAGCAGACATGGCGCTGGGCCTGAGCGGTCGGCGCGCGCGAGGATGGAGATCGGCACGTCCGCGCCATCGTCGGCTTTCGCGTAGATGCGCCGCGTGACGTAGCGCGCGGGATCGTGACCGGAGGGAATCTCCTGCCGCTTGCGCAGCGATCTCGCGCGCGAAACCATGTCGTAGTCGAAGGTCTCGGCGGGCGTCGTCATCGACGAATAGACGAAGCGCAACATATCCGTGTCGAATTCGAGCCCGGCCATCATGCGCAGCGAATAGGCCTCCTCGGGAAACGCGATCGCGTGTTCCTCGCCGCTCGCGATCTCGCGCACGATGATGCGCGGCAGGCCGTTCTCGCGTTCGAGCCGCACGAGATGTCGCGCGAAGGCGCTCACGGCGACGATCATGCGCCCCTGGACATGGGCGACGAGATCGCGCCAGTTTTCGCGCGAGGGCGCCGACAGAGGCGCGGTCGCGAGCTTGAAGTCCTCCGCGCCGTCGCAATTCGTGCGGATGTAGAGCGTCTCGCCGTGATGCTCGACTTCGTAGCGATGACCGGCTTCGCGCGCGGCGACGCGCCGGGCGGGGGCGCTCGTGTCCTCGAGATCGATCAGCCAGACTTCCGTCGCGTCGTGACCGCTCATCGACACCATGCCGAAGCGCCGCGAATGGCTACGATGCAGATGCACGAACCAGGCGGGATCGAGATCCTCGACGACCAGCGCGTCATCCTTCTCCAGCGTTCCCAGCCTGTGGCGAAAAACCTGCGCGGTGCGGTGATTGTCGTCGACGCGCACGTAGAGAAACGATCGACCGTCGGCCTCCCACACGATCGTGCCGTCGCAATGCGTCACGCGATCATCGAGATCGCGTCCCGTGGCGACCTCGCGCACGCGGATCGTGAAGAGTTCGGAGCCCTTGTCGTCGCTGCTCCACGCGAGTAGCCCGTGGTCCGGCGCATGTTCGGCCGCGCGCATGTCGAAGAAGGGCTTGCCCCTCGCTTCGGCGTCGCCGTCGACAAGGATTTGTTCCAGGTCGCCGTCGCGCGCACGCCGGCAGATCAGCTCGTGCTGTCCGCCTTCGCGGAAGCGTGAATAATAGTCGAAAGGCCCGTCCGGCCACGGCACGTCGGCGTCGTCTTCCTTGATCCGCCCGCGCAATTCCTTGAGCAGTTCGGCCTGCAGCGCCTTGGTCGGCGCCATCAGCGCGTCGCAATAGGCGTTCTCGGCGTCGAGATGGGCGCGGATGTCGGCGGGCGTCTTGGCGGGATCGGCGAGAACCTCCTGCCAATTGTCGGCGCGCAGCCAGGCATAGTCGTCGACCAGTTCGACGCCGTGGATTGTGGTTGCATGCGGGCGTCGTTCGGCCCGCGGCGGGCTCGCCGTCGCGGACGCGGTCTGATCTTTCATGATGGTTCCTACTTGTTGCTCGAATCTTCGGGTTCGAAGTTCAGCGCGGCGCCGTTCATGCAGTAGCGCTGTCCGGTCGGCGCCGGCCCATCGGGAAAGACATGCCCCAGATGCGCGTCGCAGCGCGCGCACCGTACTTCCGTGCGCCGCATGAACCAGCTGCGGTCGTCGTGTTCGCTCACCGCGCCCTGGTCGACCGGCGCGAAGAAGCTCGGCCATCCCGTGCCTGAATCGAATTTGGTTTGAGAGTCGAAGAGAGGCGCCCCGCAGCAGACGCAGGAATAGGCGCCGGGCGCCTTTTCGTCCCAATGCGGGCCGGTGAAGGCGCGTTCCGTTCCGTGCTCGCGCGTCACCCTATATTGTTCGGGCGTCAGTTGCGCCCGCCACTCGCCGTCCGACTTCGTGATCTTGCCGCGCGTCTCGCTGTTCATGCCCGCCTCCTTTGCTTCGGCTAGGTAAGCGCTGGAACTGTGGGCGGCAAGGGCGGGACCGGAGCGCGGCCGTTCAAGTGTTCGTGTTTCCAGAATGTAGCTGGCTATGCATGCCTTGGCCTTCAGCTTTCGCAATTAAATCGATTTCTACACTTCGCAGTACGCTCGCTTCTGGCGCATAAAATATTTGCGCAACTTGATCAGAAGGGTTTCTTAGCGTAAAAATATCGCCTGCAAATCGGATTCGGTTTCAAGGATGCGCCCTTTGGAATGCACACGACTTGCGCAACCCGTCGATAGTCCGCCGCAGAAGCGGATTTTCTGGAAAGAAATCTGAGATGGCAGAAAATACAGCTCAAGCCCCCTACATCGAGCTGGCTGCCGACATCGTGTCGGCCTATGTCAGCAACAATTCGGTTCCGCTCGCGGAATTGCCGAACGTCATTCGCGACGTTCACTCGGCGCTGATGCGTGTGACGGAACAGAGCGCGCCGGTCGAGGTCGAGCCGCTCAAGCCCGCGGTTTCCGTCAAGAAGTCGATCACGCCGGACTACATCATCTGTCTGGAAGACGGAAAGCAGTTCAAGTCGCTGAAGCGGCACCTGCGTTCGCAATACAATCTCTCGCCCGACGCCTATCGCGAAAAGTGGGGCCTGCCGCCGGACTATCCGATGGTTGCGCCGAACTATGCCAAGGCGCGGTCCAATCTCGCCAAGCAGATGGGCCTCGGCCAGCAGCGCCGCCGTCGCGCCAAGTAAAGCGATATATTAGACTCGGGTCTTGTTCGCTGGCTCCTCGAAGGAGTCGAAAAGCCCGGAGCGTCGCCGCTCCGGGCTTTTTCATTGTCGGAGCCCAGAACAAAGTCATTGACAAGGAGAAAAATCCTAATACATCTGGCGCCATGATGCGGTTTGGGTGCGAGTAAACGGGGGTTCGGCCATGGCGCGAGGCATTGGAAAGGCGAAACGGGCGCATTGCGAATGCGGTAAGATTGCGGGACGCCGCGACCCGGCAGGTTCGGCGACCGCGAGCCAGCAGTCGCTCGGACGCGACGCCCGACGTCTGCTCGAGGCGCTTGCACAAGACGGCGCCGCGCCTGCGCGCGCCGATCTGCGAGACGGATTCCTCGTCGTCGCCGCGCCCCGCAATAGCGTGACCGCGATTATCGCCAACACGCCCATGGCCGCGGGAGAAGAGCTCGCGCAGCGCGCGCTGGCGCGCTGGTCCGCGCATGTTCCGCCCCGGCTCGAATTGACCGAGGAGGGCGCGAGCCACGCACGCCGCCTTGCCGCGCCCGCGGGCGTTCCGCCATTGCGCGCGCAGCACGGCGAATTCGTCGTACGCGCCCTCGAGCCGGGCGCGCAGCCCGTGCTGGTCAACGAGGCCGAAAGCCCGCTCGGCTGGCTGGCGCGGCGCAGGGGGCGCGACGGCGCGCCGTTTCTCGAACCCGCGCAGGTCGAGGCCGGCGAACGCTTCCGCCGCGACGTCGAGATCGCGCAGATCCGCCAGCGTGTCACCTCGGACTGGTCGGGCGCGGCGGGCTCCGGTCGGCGTGGTCCGCAGGATCTCAACGTGTCCGATCTCGCCATCGCCGCCCGTCAGCGGTTGGAGCGCGCGGGCGACGCGGTCGGCGCCGAACTCAACAATCTCCTGCTCGACGTGTGCGGCCTGCAGAAGGGCCTCGAAGCCGTCGAACGCGAACGCGGCTGGCCGCCGCGCTCCGCCAAGGTGGTGCTGAAGATCGCGCTCGAACGGCTGGCCGCCCATTACGGCCTCGCGTCGCAGGTGCAAGGCCCCGAGCGCGGCCGCGTCCGCAACTGGGGCGCGAACGACTACCGTCCGAATATCTGAAATCTCAGGCGGCTTCGAGCGCCCCGCGCGCATCGGCCTTGATGCGCTCGACCATCGAGCGCAGCCCGTTCGAGCGTTGCGGCGTCAGATGCGCGCCGAGGCCGAGTCGGTCGAACACCGCATGCGCGTCCGCGTCGAGAATGCCGCGCGCCGTCCGCCCCGAGAAGATCGCGAGTGTGAGCGCGACCAGCCCGCGCACGATATGCGCGTCGCTGTCCCCGAGAAAACTGAGGCGCGGCTCGCCGGAATCGTCTTTGTCGACACGCGTTTCGAGCCAGACCTGACTCGCGCAGCCGCGCACGCGGTTGGTCTCGTTATGCGCGGCCTCGGGCAGGGGCGTCAGCGTGCGGCCCAGTTCGATCAGATAGCGGTAGCGGTCGTCCCAATCGTCGAGAAACTCGAAATTCTCGATGATCTCGGCGAGCGGGGCGGGGGCGGTCTCGGACGTCATGCCCCTCTATATTGCGCCGCGCGCCGCAAATCACGAGGCAATTGGCGCGCTTCTGCTCAATTGGCGATCGATCCGCGCAACAGCGTCCGCCCGGCCGACTGGTTGCGCGCGGGAACGCCGGCGAGCGCCAGGCAGCCCGCAGGATCGGCCTTGCAGGAGGAGATCGCCGCCTCGAGCGCCGCCGTCTGCGCACGCTGCACGACTTCGCCGGCCGCATGACCTGCAACCTGACGCGCGAGATTTTCGGGCCGCTCGCCGCCGGGCCAGCTCATGCAATAGAACACCAGCGACAGCCAGAACGCGGATTTGAGAAAGAAGAACATCGACGGGAAGTTTTCCAACAGCTGCCCGGATGTTAGCGCCGACATTCTGCATTTGCGTCAAATGACGACGACGAATTGCGCGTGTCGCATTAGGTTTGCGTTTACCTCTGGACGCGCCGACTCCCGCATTTGGAAACGGGTTGAAAACCATAACGCCCGATTTCGCGCGTCGAAACCTTTTGTCGGCGCATTTGTGGCGCGCGCGAGGTCTCGATCCCCCGCAATTTAG
>JAGRKN010000338.1 GCA_020442275.1 Rhodoblastus sp.
CCCTCCGAATATGCCGCGCTCGCCGTGCACATCGTCGAGAACGCCATGCTCAACGCCGAAACGATCCGCCTCGACGGCGCGATCCGCATGGCGCCGCGTTGATGTGATTATTTGACGCGGCGCCTCCGGGCGCCGCGTTTGCAGCAAGCCTCATCCTGAGGAGCAGCGCGAAGCGCTGCGTCTCGAAGGATGGCCGCAGGCGCGGACTTGACCATCCTTCGAGACGCCGCTTCGCGGCTCCTCAGGATGAGGTTTTGTGGTGCGGCTCGGCAGACCCCCGAAGGAAGAGACGATGTCCGACCCCGTCCTCAAGATCGAAAAGCGCGGGGCCGTCGACTGGGTCACGCTCAATCGGCCGGACGCGCTGAACTCGCTCAATCCCGAGCTGATCGACGCGCTCAATCATTATTTCGAATCGCTCGAGCGCGATTACGACACGCGCATCGTCGTGCTGCGCGGCGCGGGCAAGAATTTCTGCGCGGGCCTCGACATCAAGGCGAGCGCCAAGCGCAATTCGGAAGGCGGCTACGGCGCCGACACGCAGGCCTCGCTCGACGGCCAGCGCCGCATCGCCAATATCGTGATGAAGATGCGCCGCTGCCCGCAGCCCATTGTCGCCTGCGTGCAGGGCGCGGCGGCCGGCGGCGGCTTCGCGCTGGCGCTTGCCGCCGACATCCGCATCGCGACGCCGAACGCGCGCATGAACTGCGCCTTCATCAAGCTCGGCGTCGGCGGCTGCGACATCGGTTCGTCCTATTTCCTGCCGCGTCTCGTCGGCGTATCGGTCGCCTCCGAACTCATCCTCACAGGCCGCTTCATCCAGGCGCCGCGCGCGCTCGCCGTCGGGCTCGTGTCGGAAATCGTGGAGGAGGCCGATCTCGAAAAAGCCGCGCAAGCCTACGTCGACGACCTCCTGCTGACCGCGCCGCTCGCGCTGCGGCTGTCGAAGGAATGCCTCAACATGAGCGTTGACGCGGGCTCGATCGAGCAGGTGATCGCGATGGAGGATCGCAATCAGATCCTTTGCGTGAAGTCCGAAGATTTCCGCGAAGGCATCACGGCGTTTCTGGAGAAGCGCAAGCCGAACTGGGCGTGAGCCCAAACGAAAACGCCCGCCGAAGGGCGGGCGTCCTGCTCGGGGATGGCGGCTTCAATCCACCAGCGCGATGAAATTCGTGCCGTCCCAGGATTCCTTGTTGCGCGCGCCTTCGTCGGAAATGATGAAGACCGCTCCGGGCCCCGCGAGGGCCGCCAGACGCGCCGCCACGCCCGGCGCGATGTGAACGCGCTTGAGCGCATCCTCGGCATTGGGCGCTACCGATACGGAGGCGACGTCGACCGCCTTGTTCCCGCGCAGCATCGCCTCGCGCGTGCGGCTCGCGACGCTGAGGCTCGACCACGACGTGCGGCCTTCATCGGCTGCCTGCGCGACGAACATATGCGCGCCGATCGGCCGATCCGGCTGGTCGATATCGATCGGAACCTCGAACAGCGGGCGGAAATTGCGGCGCACGTAGAGCTTGCCCGCCTTGCGATTGACGAGAACCGAAATCGGCATCTTCTCGGCGAGATCGACCTTGGTCTTCACTTGATAATGCCCAACCGAATTGTTCGGCCCCTCGATTTCGCCCGGCGTGCGTGCGGCCTCGACCGCCTCGCCCATCACATAGCGCCGCGGCGGCGCCTGGAACACGCTGGCGAAATCGGTCAGCGGAATCGGCTTCACGTCCTCGCGCGAAATCACCACGCGCACGCCGCGCTTGGTGAAGCGATAGAGATCCTTGGCATAGGCGGCGGGCAGGCGGATGCAGCCGTGCGAGGCGGGCCGCCCCGTTACATGGCCTTCGTGCAGCGCGACGCCCGACCAGGTCAGGCGCTGCATGTAGGGCATCGGCGCGTCGTCGTAGAGCGTCGAGCGGTGGAACACCTGCTTCTCGATCACGCTGAACACGCCATAGGGCGTCGGGTGATCGGCGCGGCCGGTCGAGACCACCGTGTCGGATACGGCCGTGTCGCCGTCGTAGACGGTGAGGTGCTGCCGGTCGGTCGATACGACGATGGTGACCGGGCCGTTGGCGGATGCGGGCAGCAGGCCGTTGCTCGTCTTCAGGTCGGGATTCTTGTAGCGCGCGGGCACCGAGAGGTTGCGGGCGCGGCGCGGCTTGGCGGCGCTCTCCGAACGAACCGGCGCCATCCGCTGCACGGGCTGCGGCTGGCGTGGCGAGAACAGATCCCAGAAGCTCTGCGCCGCCGCCATGTCGACGCCGGCCAGGCTGATGGCCGCGCTCGCCACGAGCGCCGAAACGCCGCTTCTCAGCACGGCTGTTCTGCTCCGCTGCGACTTGTCCAAGGAATCCCCCCACGCTCGTTCGTACGTTAACACTTTCTGGATAGGCCGACGACGCCCTGAACGCTGTGCGCCAGCGCATGTGTCGCGCGCGCAACAGCGATCTGTCGCCGCAAGGCGAATGGAAACAGGAAAGTGTTAACAGAGCTTAACTATTTGACTTCGGCGACCGCCGCGATCAGCCGGGCGATGTCCTGATCGCGCGACAACCGGTGATCGCCGTCGCTGATGAAGGACAGCGTGGCGGGGTCGTCGGCCAGATGCTCGACCAGCGCCAGCGCATGGCGCCATGGCACGTCGGGATCCTGCATGCCTTGCAGGATATGCGCCGGCCCATAGGTGCGGATCGCCGTGCCGAACAGCAGATGATTGCGCCCGTCCTCGAGCAGCGCCTTGGTGATCGGATAGGGCTCGGGCGAATATTCGGATGGCCGCAGCCAGCGCCCGGTCGTCTCGATCTCGGCCTTGGCCTTTGCGCTCAGGCTCGGCTCCATCAGCGTCGAGGTGAAGTCGACGGCCGGCGCGATCAGCACCATGCCGGCGATCCGGTCCGCCTCGCCGGCCGCCGCCAGCGCGCGCGCGACGAGCAGCGCGATCCAGCCGCCCATCGACGATCCGATCAGCGCCTGTCGCCCGCGCGTCTGGCTGCGGATGATCGCGAGGCTTTCTTCGAGCCAGCGACTGATCGTGCCGTCCTCGAACGTCCCGCCCGACGCGCCATGCCCGGAATAATCGAAACGCAGGCAGGCGCGGCCGGTTTCGGCGGCGTAGGATTCCAGCGCCGTCGCCTTCGTTCCGGTCATGTCGGACTTGAAGCCGCCGAGCCACACGAGGCCCGGCAGCTCCGCGCCTGCCGGCGTCGCGGGCAGGGCGACATAGGCGATCTCGCGCGCCTGCGCGCCTTCGCCCACTGTCAGCCGCCCCGCCCTCGCCTGCGCCGCCATTCGATCCGTCCCTCGTTCGATTCGATGTGTAAGCGACCGTAAACCCTGTCGCGCTAATTACCATCAACGATGCCGCAATTTCAGCGTTTCTTTCAGGCCGACAGTCCCATCGCCGGCAAGACGGTCCTGCAGATCATCCCCGCGCTCGACTCGGGTGGCGCGGAGCGTACGACGCTGGAAATCGCCGACGCGCTCGTGCGCGCCGGCGCACGCGCGCTGGTGGCGACCGAGGGCGGGAGACTCGTCGGCGAATTGCAGGCGCTCGGCGGCGAGTTTCATGCCTTTCCTGCCGCGACCAAGAATCCACTCGCCATGACCGGTAATGTGCGCCGGCTCGCCGCGTTCATCGAGCGGCAGGGCGTCGACATCGTTCACGCCCGCTCGCGCGCCCCCGCCTGGGTCGCGCTCGGCGCCGTGCGGCGGACAGGCACGCCCTTCGTCACGACCTATCACGGCGTCTATTCCGACCGCAGCGCCATCAAGACGCGCTATAATTCGGTCATGGCCATGGGCGATCGCGTCATCGCCAATTCCGCCTATACCGCAGGCCATATTCTCGAGCGCTATCCCGCCGCGCAGGGTCGCATCGTCACC
The DNA here is from genome assembly GCA_020442275.1 of Rhodoblastus sp. Lineage (GTDB taxonomy): Bacteria > Pseudomonadota > Alphaproteobacteria > Rhizobiales > Beijerinckiaceae > JAJXWB01. Next base: position 3,886 of record JAGRKN010000338.1, read on the forward strand.
ATCCACCGCGGCGTCGATCTCGGATTGTTCGCTCCCGAAGCCGTGGAGCCAGAGCGCGTCCGCGCGTTGCGTGAAAAATGGGGTGCGCCGCCGGACCAGCGCATCGTTCTGCTGCCCGCGCGCCTCGCCCGCCGCAAGGGCCATCGCGTGCTCATCGACGCCGCCAGAATCCTGCGCGACCGGGGGCGCGAGGATACGGTCTTTGTTCTGGCGGGCGACGAGCAGCGCGACGCCTATCCGCGCGAACTCGACCGCGCCATCCAGCAGGCGGGCCTGGACAGCGTGGTTCGCCGCGTCGGCCATTGCGACGACATGCCCGCCGCCCTCCTGTCGGCGGCCTGCGTGGTCGCGCCCTCCACCGAGCCCGAGGCTTTCGGCCGCATCGCGGTCGAGGCGCAGGCGATGGGCTCGGCCGTCGTCGTTTCCGATCTCGGCGCCAGCGCGGAAACGGTGGTCGCACCGCCGAATGCCGCGCCCGCGCAACGCACCGGCTGGCTCGTTCCCGCCCATGACGCCGGAGCGCTCGCGGCCGCCATCGCCGAGGCGCTCGACCTGCGCTCGGCGGCCCGCGATTCCCTGAGCCTGCGCGCCCGCGCCAATGTCCGCGACCGCTTTTCGGTGGAACGGATGTGCGCGGCGACGCTTTCCGTCTACGAAAGCCTGCTGACGCCGGTCGCAGCCAGTTGACTTGAGGGCCCCGAGCGCCGATGTTCCCAGCCGATCGACCGACGGCGCGAGCCGCCGGCCGATTTGTCATATGCGTTCGGCGCGCCCCA
>JAGRKN010000011.1 GCA_020442275.1 Rhodoblastus sp.
GTCTATTATCTGGCGACCGACATGACAGCCGACGATGTGTTGCGCAGCCTGATGTCGCCGGATTCGGTGCCGTTCTGGCAATTGCCTGTATTCCGGGACCGGGCCGAGGAAGCGGGCCTGGAAGGCCGCACATACGCGCTACGCTACCAGACGCTGCTGGCGCGGCCGCTGATGCTGATCGCCATGGTTCTCATAGCCGCGGCCTTTTCCTTAAGATTTTTCAGGTTTGGTGGCGTTGGTAAAATGGTTGCAGGTGGCGTAGCGGCCGGCTTCGTGCTTTACGTGGCGACGAAGATGGTCGGAGACATGGGCGACGCGGGGCTTCTGACCCCCACGATCGCCGCGTGGTCGCCGGCGCTGGTCGGGAGTTTGTTGGGTGCGCTTGCGTTGTTGCATCAGGAGGACGGTTGATGGGGCGCGCACGCTGCCCTGTTGAACGTTCGACGGCTGGCGCTGTCGCCATGTCAGTGATCCTGCGTGCCACGCGCGCGGGCGCGCTTGCGTTCGCCTGCCTGTTTGCAGCGCCGTTCGCGATCGCCGCGCCAGGCAAGACGACGCCTTCCCCCACCGCCCAGGCGCAGTCAGACGCGCCGCGCATGGTGGTCGAGGCCAAGGAACTGGTCCAGGACGACAACAAGAACACGGTCACCGCGCGCGGCAATGTCCAGATCTACTACAAGGGCCGCGTGCTGGAGGCCGACCAGGTCGTCTACGACCGCACGACCTCTCGGGTGCGCGCGATCGGCAATGCCAAGCTGACCGAGGCCGACGGCCAGACGATCTACGCCGAAACGCTCGAACTGACCGACGATCTCAAACAGGGGTTCGTCGACAGCCTGCGCGTCGAGACGCCGCAGAACACCTATATGAGTTCGCCGCGCGCCGAGCGTGCGGGCGAGCAGACGAAATTCGACTACGGCACCTATACGGCCTGCAAGCCTTGCGAGGACGCGACTGTTCCGCCGCTGTGGCGCGTGCGGGCCAAGCGCATCATCCACGACGCCGACGAGAAGACGCTCTACTTCACCGATGCGACGCTGGAATTCTTCGGGCAGCCGATCGCCTGGCTGCCCTTCTTCACCGCGCCCGACCCGACGGTGAAGCGCCGATCAGGCATTCTCGCGCCGCGCTACATGCCCTATTCCTCGCGGCTCGGTGTCGGCGGCGGCGTGCCGATCTACTGGGCGGTCGCGCCGAACATGGATCTCGTGTTCACGCCGACCATCGTCGCGAAGCAGGGATTTCTCGGCGATCTCGAATGGAAGCATCGACTGGAGAACGGCGCCTACGCCTTCCGCATCCAGGGGATCGACCAGACCAACCCTTCCGCCTTCCTGGCCCCGCCGCTGGGCGCGAGCGACAAAAGGCTGCGCGGTTCGATCCAGACCTACGGCGCATTCGACCTCAGCGACAAATGGAAGTTCGGCTGGGACGTGACGCTGCTCAGCGACCGCTATTTCTTCTCGGATTATTCGCTGAACAATCCGCTCTACGCCGACAATTATTTCCGCGAGACATCGTCCACCGTCTATCTGACGGGCAAGGGCGAACGCAGCTGGTTCGACGTGCGCGGGTATTTCTTCCAGGGCCTGTCGCCGCGCGACTACCAGCCCCAGCTCGCCATCGCCGCGCCGATCCTCGACTACAACCGCGTCTTCCCGCTGCGACCGAACATGTTCCCGCTCGGGGGCGAGATCGAGCTCGACGCCAATCTCTCCTACACGACGGCGCAGGCCGCGCTCTACGAGTCGATCCAGCCGCGCACCTTCGACAGCGTCTACGGCCTCTACAACGTCTGCCAGGTCTATTCGCCGAATGCGGCGCGCAACGCGTCGCAATGCCTGCTGCGCGGCGTCGGCGGCGATTATGCGCGCGCTACCGCGCAGCTTTCGTGGAAGCGCAATTTCATCGACTCGCTCGGGCAGGTCTGGACGCCCTTCGTCTTCGCACGCGCCAGCACGAGCTATCTGAACTACGACCAGAGCCGCGTCTACGGCATCTACAATACGGCGCTGTCGCCGCTGTTCAACGTCAGCCAGGCGAATTTCCTCGGCTCCGACAATCTGCTGCGCGGCCAGTTCACGCCGGGCGCGGGCGTCGAATATCGTTATCCGCTGTTTGCGCGCCTCAACATCGGCACGATCACCTTCGAGCCGATCGTGCAGATCGTCGCCCGGCCCAACGTCATCGGCTCGAATTCGCTCGTGAACATCGACGCGCAGAGCCTGGTGTTCGACGACACGAACCTGTTCTCCTGGAACAAGTTTTCCGGCTATGACCGGTTCGAGACGGGCGTGCGCCTGAATTACGGCGGCCAGTTCACGCTCAATTTCAACAATGGCGGCTTCATCAACGTGATGGCGGGCCAATCCTACCAGCTCGCCGGAACGAACAGCTACGCAACGCCCGACGCCGCCAACGTCGGCCTGAGCTCGGGGCTGGACACCCGTCGTTCAGATTATGTCGGCCGCATCGCCTTCGCGCCGGCGGGCTTCCTGTCCTTCGTCGCCAAGGCCCGCTTCGACCAGGCCAACATGCATCTGCGCCGGCTCGACCTCGTGGCGGGCGCGACCTTCGGGCCGCTGACGGGTACGATCCAGTACGCCAATTATTCCGCGCAGCCGCTGCTCGGCTTCGATGTGCGCCGGCAGGGCCTGTCGCTCGGCGCGCGCTACGATATCACCAAGAATTACTTCGTGAACGGCAACGTCCAGTTCGACATGTCGCGCTACCTTTACAACAACACGGCCGCGATCAACGGCGTGTGGGGCTATGCGCCGGTCATGTCGATCGCCGGGCTCGGCATCGGCGCGGGCTATCACGACGAATGCACGACCTTCACCATCAATTACACGTCCGTGTATCAGGTGAACGCGTCGACCGGGCTGCCGGGCCGCAACCAAACGCTCTTGATGACGCTCAACCTGCGGACGCTCGGCGAAGCCAAAGTCGGCGCGAGCCTCGGCTTCGTGCCGCAGAACGACGGCCTGAAGCAGTCGCAGTGAGCGACGCCCGTCTTCTCGCCCTCACCCAGGGCGATCCGTCCGGCATCGGTCCCGAACTCGCGCTCGCCGCCTACGAGGCGGCCCGCGCGGACGCTACGTTGCCGCGCTTCGCGCTCCTGGCCGATCCCGACCTCATGGCCCGCCGCGCGGGGGCGCTCGGCAAGTCGATACGCATCGCCGAATGCGACGCGGGTTCCGCCGCGCGGATATTTGGCGAAGCGCTTCCGGTTCTGCCGCTGCGCGCGCGTGCGATGGGCGAGCCGGGCTGTCCCGACCCCGCCGATGCAGCCGCCACGATCGAGTCGATCGAGCGCGCCGTTGCGCTCGTGGCCGGGGGACAGGCCGGCGCCATCGTCACCAATCCGATCGCGAAGGAGGTCCTGTATCGTGCAGGCTTCGCGCATCCCGGCCATACGGAATTTCTCGGCGAGCTCGCCAGGCGCCATATGTCGCGCGAATTTCGCGCCGTGATGATGCTTTGGGCGGAGGAGCTCGCCGTCGTGCCAGTGACGATCCATGTCGCGCTCGCCGAGGCGCCACGCCTGCTGACGCGCGAACTTTTGGTCGAGACAGGTCTGATCGTCGCCGCAGACTTGCGCGCACGCTTCGGCGTCGCGGCGCCGCGGGTCGCGCTGTCCGGCCTCAACCCGCATGCCGGCGAAGGCGGAACGATCGGCCGCGAGGAAGTGGATGTGATCGCGCCGGCGATCGCCGATCTCGTGGCGGCTGGAATCAATGCGAAGGGGCCCTACCCCGCCGACACGCTGTTCCACACAGCGGCCCGCCAGACATATGACGCGGCGCTGTGCATGACGCATGATCAGGCGCTGATCCCGATCAAGACCCTCGCCTTCGACCGCGCGGTCAACGTCACGCTCGGCCTGCCCTTCGTGCGCACGTCGCCCGATCACGGAACGGCGTTCGACATCGCCGGCAAGGGCGTGGCGAACCCCAGAAGCTTGATCGAGGCGCTGCGGCTGGCAGCGCGGCTGGCCGGCGCATGAGCGACGGCCTGCCGCCATTGCGGGACGTCGTCGCGCGTTTCGAGATCGCGCCGAAGAAGGCTCTGGGTCAGAATTTCCTGTTCGATCTCAATCTCACGCGCCGCATTGCGCGCGCAGCGGGACCACTGGAGGATGCGACCGTCATCGAGATCGGGCCAGGTCCCGGCGGCCTCACGCGCGCACTGCTGGCGGAAGGCGCCAAACGCGTCGTCGCGATCGAGCGCGACGCGCGCTGCCTCGCCGCGCTCGCGGAAATCGCGGCGCATTATCCGACGCGGCTCGAGGTGATCGAGGGCGATGCGCTCGACGTCGACATGCAGGCCCTGTGCGCGAAATATGCCGACGGAGGTCCGGTGCGCGTCTGCGCCAACCTGCCTTACAACATCTCGACCGTGCTGCTCACGAACTGGCTCGAAGCCGAGGTATGGCCGCCGGCCTGGGATCGCCTGACGCTGATGTTTCAGCGGGAGGTCGCCGAACGCATCGTCGCGACGCCAGCCGAACGCGTCGACTATGGTCGCCTCGCCGTGCTCTGCGGCTGGCGCACGCAGGCGCGCATCCTGTTCGACGTCGCGCCATCCGCCTTCACGCCGCCGCCGAAAGTGACGTCGTCGATCGTCGAACTTCGCCCGCGCGAAAAACCAGAGGAATGCGACAAGCGCATGCTGCTCGCGGTCGCACAGGCGGCATTCGGGCAGCGCCGGAAGATGTTGCGGCAATCCTTGAAGGGCGTCGCGCCGGACGGCGACGCCGAGGCATTGCTGCGCGTTGCGGGCATTGCCGCGACGAAGCGCGCGGAAGAAGTCGATGTCGAGGGCTTCGTTCTTCTCGCGCGTGCGCTCCTGCGGACGCGCGGACAGGATATCGATCGATAGTCGCGACTGCGGAGGCGGGGCGGATGGCGGACGTTCAATTGCCGGTTGTGTTCCGGATGGGCGGATCGAAAATGGCGCTCGCGGTCGCGCTCGGCGTCGCCTTGGTCGTGGTCGGGGTCGCCATGATCCAGAAGGCGCCGTCGGCGATCGCGCCTGTCGTCGGCGGCGCTCTCTGCGTTGCGGGCGCGGGGTTCTCGATCCTCTCCGCAATTGCCTGGAAGCGTGGGCTTCCGACGCTGGAGCTGAACGACGCCGGCATCGTCTACAGCCGCAATCTTCAGGGCGTGATGCGCTGGCGGTGGGACGAGATCGACAGCGTCGACATCGAGACGACGAACGTGCCGCGCGAGATGGTCAGGGATATCGAACTGAAGGCGGTCGCGATGCGTCTGACGAACGGCAAGACGGTCAGGCTGACGGCGATCGCCGACGCGGATCACATGCGCGATGCAATCGCGCACGCGCTTGCGGGCAAGAGGACCGAGCGCGTCTAACTCAGCCCGTTGGCGCGGCGCGCCGCGCTTTGCAGGATCGCCTGAACGACCGCCGCCGTCACGATCACGGCGATCGGGTCGAAGGCGAAAGGCAGGCTCGCGGACGCCAGGACAAGATAAACGGCGACGACAAAACCGATCTGGAGCAAGGTCAGTACAACCCGTGCGTTCGCCGCGCCAACGATGACTCGATCGGCCGCTCTGTCGTTTGCATCCGCGCCCCCAATGCAGCGCATCTGGCGCGAGCGGCCAAGCTGGCGCTACGCGGCGCGTCACATCGGCGCGCGCGCTATTCCGCCAGCAGCTTCGCGACGAAAGCCTCGACGCCGGGCTGCCGGCGCGAGCGGCGCAGGCGTTCAGCGTGGAGGATCTGCAGCAGCTCCTCGTAGGTGCGCTGCAGGTCGTCGTTCACCAGGACGTAGTCGTACTGCAGCCAGCGGCGGATTTCGTTGCGGGCATTTTCCAGCCGTTTCTCGATGGTCGCTGCGGCGTCTTCTGCACGGCGTTCGAGTCTTGCGCGCAATTCCTTCATCGAGGGCGGGAGGATGAAGATGGTGACGACGTCGGACTGCGCCTTCTCGCGCACCTGCTGCGCGCCCTGATAGTCGATGTCGAAGAGGACGTCGCGGCCCTGCCCCAGCACTGCTTCCACGGGCGAGCGCGGCGTGCCGTAGAAATTGCCATGCACCTCGGCCCATTCCAGAAGGTCGCCGGTGTCGCGCATGCGCTCGAACTGCGGGCGCTGGATGAAATTGTAGTGGATGCCGTCGACTTCGCTCGACCGTCTCGCGCGCGTCGTGACCGATATGGACAGGGTGAGATCGATATCCTTGGCCTGCAACAGCATGCGCGTCAGCGTCGTCTTGCCGGCGCCTGACGGCGACGACAGGATCAGCATGAGGCCGCGCCGCTTGAACTCGACGGGTTTGCTGGTCGGATCGCTCATGACTTCGCGCTCATTCGATGTTCTGGACCTGCTCGCGGAACTGCTCGACCTCGACCTTCATTTCGAGGCCGATCGCGGTCAGCGCCGCGTCGTTCGACTTGGCGCAGAGCGTATTCGATTCGCGACCGAGTTCCTGCGCGAGAAAATCGAGACGGCGGCCAATCGCCCCGCCCTTCTGCAGAAGCTCCGTCGCGGCGCGCGCGTGCGCGTGCAGGCGGTCGAGCTCTTCGCGGATGTCGGCGCGAGAGGCCAGCAGCACGGCTTCCTGATGGAGGCGCACGGGATCAAGCCCCTGCGTCTGGCCGAGAGCCTCGATCTGGCGGGCGATACGCGCCTTCACGGCGTCCGCGCCGCGGCCGGGCGTTTCCTCGGCCTGCCGCGCTAGTTCCGCGATGCGCGCGATGCGCTGCGCGAGGATGTCGCCGATCGCCGCGCCTTCCGACAAGCGCATGGCGCCGACGGCCGCCAGCGCGGCTTTCAGGCCCGCGAGCACGTCCTTGGCGAGCGCGGCGCGCGCCGCCTCGTCGTCTTCCTGCTCGCCGCTCTCGACGATTCCGCGCAAGGCGAGCAAACCGTCGAGCGAGGCCGGGCGCACATTCGCGTTCAGCGGCACGTCGGCCAATTGCGCGATCAGTCCCTCGAGCGCGGCGCGATTGATGCGGATGTCGACGCTTGCGCCTTCGCGCGTCGTCGTGAGGCTGGCGTGGCAGGCGCCACGCGTGAGCGCCGCGGAAATGGCGGCGCGCGCCTCGATGTCGACGGCGTCGAAGCCGGGCGGCAGGCGAAGCCGGAGGTCGAGCCCCTTGGAATTGACGGTGCGGATTTCCCAGGCCCAGCCCCAGACGCCCGAGCGCCCGGACGACCGGCCGAATCCCGTCATGCTGTGGATGCTCATGCGCGCCTCGAATCTCTGGGCGCGTTTAAATCACCAGTCGGCCGGCTTGCCGAGTCCTTCGCTGGTCCGATCAGTGAAAAGCCAGCGCGTTCGAAACGCTCTTGGGCGAATTGAGATCCCAGCTCTTGTTGCGGAGGGGATCGATCGCCGTGCCCTCGGAGGCGTCGAAGGCGACGGGCTTGCGGATGCCGGCCGCCTGCGGCGCGTGTGGGGCGGCTGCCGCGATCGCGGCCTCGGCCGGCGCCGCTGAGGCCAGACCGAGCTTGGCGGCCTGCGCGCGCTGTTCGGCCAGCGTCTTCGCCGGCACTGGATAGAGATCCTGCGACGTCGGTACGGCTTCGGGGCCATCGAGCGTGTCGTCGCCGTCGACGCCGCGCACCTTGATGCCCGGATCGTCGAAATTCGCGACGAACTTGCCCTGCGGCGCTTGTTCGTCCGTCTCGATTACGTGGTTGGAGAGCGGACGATGGTTCGTCCAGGGCTGCGGCGCGAACGACGCCAGTTCCTTGAGTTCGTCCGTCGACATCAGGCTCGGCGCGACGCGCTCGATCTCCTTGCCGGCGTCCGCGGCCGCGAGCTTCGGCTCGGGCGGCGCGATGTCCTCGGGATCGGCCGCCAAGGTCGTGAGCCGTCCGAAATTGGCGGCAGGCTCCGCCTCGCTGCGCTGGCCGGGACGCGTGGGCGTCGACGGCGCGGGCGCCGGCGCGCCGACAGCACGATCGACATTCGTCGCCGCGCCCTTCTCGCGCTCGATCTGGCGCCAGCGCACGACGTTGCGATTGTGCTCGTCGAGCGAGGACGAGAACACGTGCCCGCCCGTGCCGTCGGCGACGAAATAGAGTTCCTGCGTGCGCGAGGGGTTCGCCACCGCCTCGAGCGCCGCGCGGCCGGGGTTCGCGATCGGGCCCGGCGGCAGGCCGTCGATCGCGTAGGTATTGTACGGCGTCCATTTCTGGACTTCCGACGCCAGAATGCCACGTCCGAGCGTGCCGCGGCCGCCGACGAGGCCGTAGACGATCGTCGGGTCCGATTGCAGGCGCATGCGCTTGTTGAGGCGATTGATGAAGACGGCGGCGACGCGCGGGCGCTCGTCGGCCTTGCCGGTCTCTTTCTCGACGATCGAGGCCAGCGTCAGAAGTTCGTGCGGCGAGCGCAGGGGAACGTCGGGATTTCGCTGCGCCCAGACGCGTTCCAGCAGCTTCTTCTCGCTGTCCTGCATCTTGCGGACGAGGTCGCGGACATTGGTGCCGCGCGCGACCTTGTAGGTTTCCGGCAGGAGCGAACCTTCGGGCGGAATGTCCTTGATGTCGCCGACGAGAACCTCGGACGAGCGCAGTCGTTCGACGATCTGTTGACTGGTCAGGCCCTCGGGGATCGTGACAGCGTGCAGGATCTGGCGGCCGTTGACCAGTGTGTCGAGCACTTCGCGCAGGCTGGCGTTCTGGCGGAACAGATATTCACCGGCCTTGAGTTTCGAGCGCGCGCCTTCCACCAGCAGTTCGATGTTGAGGAGCGCGGAATTGTCGATCACGCCCTCCTTCTCGAGCAATGCGATGATATCCGGCACTTCCGTGCCCGGCGCGACATAGACGACCTTGTCGTTGGGCAGCGGACCGGGTTCGCGCATCTTGCGCTGCATCAGCACGAGGCCCGCGCCGCCGGCGACGCAGAGCACGACGAGGAAGGACAGGAAACCGGAAAACGCGGAGAGCGCGCCTTCGCGACGTTTCTTCTTCTTGGGCTCGGGCGGCGGCGGGGCGGCCTCCGGCTGCAAGGCCTCGCTCGGGCTCTTGAGGCTGCGCCGGCGCGCGAAAATGCCGCCGCGCGCCGTTGGCGCCGACGGGGCTTCCCGCTTGTCCGGTTCGAGATTGCTCATGGCTGGCGGTCCACCCGAATTGCGCGGCTCTTCAGCAAGCGACCGACACTAGCTCGCTTTATGGCCAAAAAAGGTCGGCTCAGTTCGGCGGACCGATGAAGATCAGCGAGGCGTTGGTGCCGCCGAAGCCGAAGGAGTTCGACAGGGCCGCGCGAATTTCGCGCTTGCGCGCGACATGCGGCACGAGGTCGATCGGCGTCTCGAAAGCGGGATTGTCGAGATTGAGCGTCGGCGGCGCGATCTGGTCGCGGATCGCCAGGATCGAGAAGATCGCTTCCGCAGCGCCGGCGGCGCCGAGAAGATGGCCGATCGCCGACTTGGTCGAGGACATCGACGTCTTGGAGGCGGAATTGCCGAGCACACGCTCGACCGCCTGCAATTCGATGCCGTCGGCCATGGTCGAGGTGCCATGGGCGTTGACGTAGTCGATGTCGGCGGCCGACAGGCCCGAGCGCTTCAGAGCGGCCGTCATGCAGCGATAGGCGCCGTCGCCGTCCTCGGAAGGCGCGGTGATGTGATAGGCGTCGCCGGACATGCCGTAACCGATCACTTCAGCATAGATCTTCGCGCCGCGCTCCTGCGCATGCTCGAGCGATTCCAGCACCAGCGCGCCGGCGCCCTCGCCCATGACGAAACCGTCGCGATCGCGGTCATAGGGGCGCGAGCCCTTGGAAGGGGCGTCGTTGAAGGAAGTGCAGAGCGCCTTGCAGGCGGCAAAGCCCGCGATGCCGACGCGGCAGATCGCCGATTCGGCGCCGCCGGCGACCATCACGTCGGCGTCGCCGAGCGCGATCAGCCGCGCCGCATCGCCAATGGCGTGGGCGCCCGAGGAGCACGCGGTGACGACCGCATGGTTCGGGCCCTTGAGGCCATGCTCGATCGAGACGTAGCCGGAAGCCAGATTGATCAGGCGGCCGGGAATGAAGAAGGGCGAGACGCGACGCGGGCCGCGTTCCTTCAGCAGAAGCGCGGTATCGGCGATGCCCGAGAGGCCGCCGATGCCCGAACCGAACATGACGCCGGTCGAAATCTGCTGCTCGTAGGTCTCGGGCTTCCATTTCGCGTCGCGCAGCGCCTCGGTGGAGGCGGCCATGGCGTAGAGAATGAAGTCGTCGACCTTGCGCTGCTCCTTGGGCTCCATCCACTGATCGGGATTGAAGGAGCCGTTGGAGCCGTCGCCGCGCGGCACATGTGCGGCGATCTGACAGGGCAGATCGTCGATCTCGAAGCCCTGCATGCGGCCGAAGCCATTTTCGCCAGCAATCAGGCGCCGCCAGCTCGTCTCGACGCCCGCCCCCAGCGGGCTGATCAGGCCGAGGCCAGTGACAACGACCCTACGCATTGACGACATGTGCTAACGCCCGCTGTTGTTCTTCGAAAGGACGGATCGCGGCCGATCAGGCGGCGGTGGCCTTCTCGAGGAACTTCACGGCGTCGCCGACCGTCACGATGGTCTCGGCGGCGTCATCGGGGATTTCCACGCCGAACTCTTCCTCGAAAGCCATGACGAGTTCGACCGTGTCCAGCGAGTCAGCGCCCAGGTCTTCGATGAAGTTGGCGTTGTCCACGACCTTCTCGGCCTCGACGCCGAGGTGCTCGACGACGATCTTCTTCACGCGCTCGGCGACATCGCTCATGTGTTCAGTCCTTGTTTCAGTGACCATCAGGAGCGCTCAGGCCCCGGACTTGTAACGCCGCAACGGATACCGCCCGGCAAATTCCGCGCGTCGGATAACACACTTCCCGAAGCCTCGCCAGTAGTCTGGCGGCTGAGCCCCGGCTTGTCCAACGTATCGGTCGAAAAGGTCCAAGGACCTCAGATCATTGCCATTCCGCCGTTGACATGCAGCGTCTGGCCCGTGACGTACTGCGCCTCCTGGCTCGCGAGATAGACGACGGCGGAAGCGATATCTGCGCCCTGCCCGAGCTTGCCGGCCGGCACCTGCCCGAGAATCGCTTCCTTCTGCTTGTCGTTCAGCGCGTCCGTCATCGGGCTTTCGATGAAGCCCGGCGCCACGCAATTGACCGTGATACCGCGCGAGGCGACTTCGGCCGCCAGCGACTTCGACATGCCGATCATGCCGGCCTTGGAGGCCGCATAATTGCCCTGGCCGGGATTGCCGGTGACGCCGACGATCGAGGTGATCGAGACGATGCGGCCCCAGCGGCGCTTCATCATGCCCTTCACGGCGGCGCGCGCGAGGCGGAAGGTCGCGGTGAGATTGACGGCGATCACCGTATCCCAGTCCTCGTCCTTCATGCGCATGAACAGGCCGTCGCGGGTGAGGCCGGCGTTGTTCACGAGAATGTCGAGCTGACCCATAGCGGCTTCGGCTGACGGCACGAGCTTTTCGACCGCGTCCTTGTCGGAGAGGTTACAGGTGAGGATGTGGGTGCGGTCGCCAAGTTCGCCCGCGAGCTTTTCGAGCGCATCCGCGCGCGTGCCCGACAGGGCGACGGTCGCGCCCTGCGCATGCAGCCCGCGCGCGATCGCCGCGCCGATGCCGCCCGAGGCGCCTGTGACGAGGGCGGTCTTGCCGGTCAGGTCGAACATGAGTTGGCTCCTTCAGAATTCTTGCGTCGTAAGCGGCGCCTCTCCCTCTCCCCGCTCGCGGGGAGAGGGAACAGGTTCACGCGCTCTTATACGCCTCGACATCGGCCGGCGCGCCGACGCTCATGCCAGTCGCCCCATCCGCCAGGCGCTTCAGCAAGCCTGTCAAAACCTTGCCGGCGCCGAGTTCGACGAAGCGGTCGCAGCCGTTGGCGGCCATGTAGCCGACGCATTCGCGCCAGCGGACCGTGCCCGTCACCTGCTTCACCAGAAGGTCGCGGATTTGCTGGGGATCGCTGACCGCGCTCGCGACGACATTGGCGACCACCGGAACTTTCGGCGCGACGATGTTGGTGGATGCGAGCGCTTCCGCCATGGCGTCGGCGGCCGGCTGCATCAGCGCGCAATGGAAGGGCGCGGACACGGCCAGCAGCATGGCGCGCTTGGCGCCCTTGCCCTTGGCGATCTCGATCGCCTTATCCACAGCAGCCTTGGAGCCCGACGCCACGACCTGCCCGCCGCCGTTGTCGTTGGCGATCTGGCAGACGCCGCCGGCCTCGGCCTGCGCTTCCGCCGCGACCGCGACGCCGGTCTCGAAGTCGAGGCCGAGCAATGCGGCCATGGCGCCCTGCTCGACCGGCACAGCGGCCTGCATCGCCTTTCCACGCAAGCGAAGCAGACGCGCGGCGTCCGCCAGCGAAAAGGCGCCGGCGGCGGCGAGCGCGGAATACTCGCCGAGCGAGTGGCCGGCGACGAATTTGGCGTCGCGGGCGAGATTGAGGCCGGCCTCGGCCTCCAGCACGCGGGTCACGGCGAGGCTGACGGCCATCAGCGCTGGTTGGGCGTTGGCGGTCAGAACGAGATCGGCTTCTGGCCCTTCGAACATGAGGTTCGAGAGTTTTTCGCCCAGCGCGGCGTCGACTTCGGCGAAGGTTTCGCGGGCGACGGAGAACGTGTCCGCGAGGGCCTTGCCCATGCCGACGGCCTGCGAGCCCTGCCCCGGAAATACGAATGCCTTGGCCACGAGCGCCTCCCTAGGTTTGGCGGCGTGAGTGGCGCAGTGGCGGAAACGAGTCAAGTCGAAGGCGAACTCGCCGCCCGGCGAAGCCGTCGCGTTTCGGCGACTTGCGCAAGCGCGCGCCTATTTGACCAGACGCAGCCCGCTTCCCGAGGCGGACGCGCCGATCGCCGTAAAGACGGCCGTGAGAGAGGTCGCGTCAGTCGCGGTATAGGCGTAGTTGGTCTGGCTGGCGCACTGGCCGAGCAAGGTCTGCGCCGCCGCCTGCTGCGTCGTCGTCAGATATCCGGCGTGATTGAACATGACCGTGTAGATTTTCACGCCGGCCGCCTTGGCGTTCGTGCAAGCGGTCAGCAGCCGATTATCCATCAGCTTGTTGAAGTCGCCATAGCCGTTCAGCTTGTTGGCGTTCCAGAGCCGCTGATCGCCCAGATAGCCATAGGCGGAATAGTCGGAAATGTTGCGGGTGATGATGGAGGCAGCATTGTTGCCGTTGTCGATCAACTCGTTGATGCCGTCCGTCATCAGCACGATGACCTTCTGGACGCCGGTCGTGCCGTAGGCCGCGCCGTCATTGTATGGCGCGTTGGGCGACAAGGTGCGCCAGGCCCACATCAGGCCTTCCGAAATGATCGTGCCGCCGCTCTGCCAGTACGACAGATTGTCGATCTTGGTGGTGACCGTGGACTTGTTGTTGGTGAGACGCAGGACCGGGTCGGGACAGCCGGCGTTCGGACCGTAGGTGTAGCCGGCCGCATCCGGCGTCTCACGAATGATCGCCGCCTTGGTCGCGC
>JAGRKN010000061.1:0-2125 GCA_020442275.1 Rhodoblastus sp.
TCCGTCGCTTCGCCGCGCACGGCGCCTTCGGTGCGCAGCCCCAGATAGATCATCATCGGCGAGCAGATGAAGATCGAGGAATAGACCGCGACGCAGACGCCCCAGGTCATGGCGAGCGAGAAGGAGCGGATCACCTGACCGCCGAATATCACGAGCGCGAAGAGCGCGAGCAGCACCGTGGTCGCGGTCATGAGGGTGCGCGGCAGGACGGCGTTGATCGAGATGTCGATCAGCTGGTCAGTCGGCATCTTCTTGTATTTGCGCATCATTTCCCTGATGCGGTCGAGCACGACGACCGTTTCGTTCAAGGAATAGCCAACGATGGTGAGGATGGCCGCAATCGAGGTCGTGTTGAACTCGAGCTGGGTCAGCGAGAAGAAGCCGACCGTCAGCAACAAGTCGTGCATGGTCGCGATGACGGCCGATATGGCGAATTGCCATTCGAAGCGGAACCAGAGGTAACTCAGCACCGCGATGATCGACAAAACGACGCCGAGCGTGCCGGACTGGACGAGCTCCGCGGAGACCGAGGGGCCGACCGTCTCGACGCGCCGGATGTCGTAGCCGTCGGCGACCGCCGTCTTCACCTTCTCGACGGCGGCGGCCTGCGCGGCGTCGCCGCCCGGCTGCACGCCGAAGCGCAGGGTGACGTCGGACGCATTGCCGAAAGCCTGCACGCCAACGTCGCCGACGCCCAGATGCTCGGCAAGATTGCGCAGGAGCGCGATATCGGCCGTGCCGCTCTTGGCGCGCAGCTCCATCAGCGTGCCGCCGGCGAAGTCGATGCCGAAATTCATGCCCCAGAAGACGAAGAGCACGACGGAACAGATCGAGAGAAAGGCCGAGAAAGGATAGCTCACGCGGCGGAACCGCATGAACGGGAATTTCGTGTTCTCGGGCGTGAGTCGCAGGAGCTTCATGATTTCGTCTCCCCGCTCAGATCGGCAGCTTGGTCGGCCGCGCGAAGCGGTACCACACCGCGATCATCATGCGCGTCATGGTGACGGCGGTGACGATGGTGGTGAGGATGCCCAGCCCCAGCGACACGGCGAAACCGCGCACCGGACCCGAACCGAGGAAGTAGAGAATGACGGCGGCCACGAACATGGTGACGTTCGAATCCACGATCGTGCCGAAGGCGCGCTTGAAGCCCGCGTCGAGCGACGACAGGATCGAGCGGCCCATGTGGTTTTCCTCGCGGATGCGCTCGTAGATCAGCACATTCGAGTCGACCGCCATGCCGATGGTGAAGACGATGCCGGCGATGCCGGGCAGCGTCAGCGTCGCGCCGAGCAGCACGAGGGCCGCGAAGATGAAGAGGATGTGCACGAACAGCGCGATGTTGGCGAAGACGCCGAACACGCCGTAGGTCACGAGCATGTAGACCACAACCAGCGCCGCGCCGACGTATGACGCGCGCTCGCCGGCGTCGATCGAATCCTGACCTAGGCCCGGACCGACGGTGCGCTCCTCGATGGTGGTGAGCTTGGCGGGCAGCGCGCCGGCGCGCAGCAGGATGGCGAGATTATTGGCCTGCTCGACCGTGAAGCGGCCGGAAATCTGGCCGGAGCCGCCCGTAATCGGCGAGATGATGCGCGGCGCCGAGATCACCTTGTTGTCGAGCACGATGGCGAAGGGCTTGCCGACGTTGCGCGTCGTCACTTCCGCGAATTTCTGGCCGCCGCGCAGGTTGAAGCGGAAATTGACGACGGGTTCGCCGTTACGCTGGTCGAAGCCGGGCTGGGCGTCGGTCAGGTCTTCGCCCTGCACCATCACTTGACGCTCGACCGGGATCTTGCCGCCCTCGGTCTGGTCGAGTTCCTCGACATCGGCGGGATTGTCGCCGGGCTGGGCGACGAGGCGGAATTCGAGCTTGGCGGTCGTGCCGAGCAGCTCCTTGAGCTGCTGCGGGTCCTGCAGGCCCGGCACCTGCACCAGAATGCGGTCGGCGCCCTGGCGCTGGATGGTCGGCTCCTTCATGCCGGAGCCGTCGATGCGGCGGCGCAACACCTCGATCGACTGGTCGACCGCGCGTCGCACCTTGTCCGTCACGCCGGCTTCCGTGATCGTCACCTGGACGACGCCGTTGTCGGTGGACGTCACCTCGACGCCCGGCGCGCTGGCC
>JAGRKN010000061.1:2222-15039 GCA_020442275.1 Rhodoblastus sp.
GCATGGCGATGCCGCCGACCACGCCCGCACGTTCTTCGCGCAAGGCGCGGCGGACGTCGTCGCGCAGGTTCTCGACCATGGTGCGCACGACGGCGCGCGAATCCACTTCCAGCAGAATGTGCGAACCACCCTGCAGGTCGAGGCCGAGCGTGATCGTCCTGGCCGGCAGCCACGAAGGCAGATGCGACTGCAAGGCCGTGCGCGCGGCAGGCGAGAGCATGGACGGGATCACGATCAGCAGCGCAATCAGCGACATGCCGATGATGGAAGCGACTTTCCAGGGAGCGAAGCGCAGCATGGGTCTCGTTCGTTCAGCGGCTAGATCAGGCCGCCGTTTCCTTCACGGGCTCGCCCTTGGCGCGGACGTCGGAAATCATGGCGCGCGCCACGCGCACACGCACGTTGGCGGCGATCTCGACCTCGATTTCGGCCGCGTCCGTCACCTTGGTGACCTTGCCGATGATGCCGCCGGCGGTGACGACCGTGTCGCCGCGCCGGATCGCGCCCAGCATGTCCTGCGTCTCCTTGGCGCGCTTCTGCTGCGGCCGGATGATGAGGAAATACATGATGATCAAAATGATGGCGAAAGGCGCCATCTGCATGATCATTTCGGCGCCGCCGGCGGAGCCGCCGGCGGCCTGGGCGTAGGCGGGGGTGATGAAGTTCATGGACATCCCGTGATCTGGGCCGAAGCGGCCGGAATTGCGCGCGGACTATAGCCAGAAGCGCGCCCGAGGCAATGGCGGGCGCGCCGAATTGGCCGGAAAGGCGGACGCGCGGTAGCATCGCGCCGACCCTGATCCTCAAATAGGTGAGAAGCATTGGAAAAGGAACGACTTGCCGCCTTCTCCGACGGCGTGCTGGCCATCATCATCACCATCATGGTGCTGGAGCTCAAGGCGCCGCATGGCGGATCGCCCGGCGATCTCGTGAAATTGATCCCCGGCTTTCTCAGCTACGTGCTGAGTTTCGTCTACATCGGCATCTACTGGAACAACCACCACCACATGCTCGCGACCGTGAAGCGCGTGAATGGTTCGATCCTTTGGGCCAACATGCACCTGCTGTTCTGGCTGTCGCTGGTGCCGTTCGCGACCGCATGGCTCGGAGAGAATCATTTCTCCAAATGGCCTACCGCTCTCTACGGCGTCGCACTGCTGGCGGCGGCCATCGCCTATTACATCCTGCAGACGACGATCGTGCGCGCGCAGGGCGCCGATTCGCTGCTGTCGCGCGCCGTCGGCGGCGACATGAAGGGCAAGGCTTCGCCCCTGCTCTACGCCATCGCGATCGCGCTCGCCTTCGTGGCGCCGCTCGCGGCCAATTTCATCTACGTTCTCGTCGCGCTGATCTGGCTCGTGCCCGACCGGCGGATCGAGCGGATTCTCGCGGAGGCTGAAAGATGACCGACTATCTCGACCCGACCAAGGAGACCTTCGCCAAATTCCGCGAGATGGACCGGCCGGGGCCAATCCACATGCTGAACCTCGTGAAGTTCCGCGAGAAGGCCGCCTACCCCGACGGCCGCGACGTCTCGGGCGCCGAGGCCTACAAATCCTATGCGCGCGAGAGCGGGCCGGTGTTTCGCGGGCTCGGCGGCCGGCAAGTGTGGATCGGCAAGCCCGAACTGATGCTGATCGGACCGCAGGATTCCGAGCAATGGGACATCGCCTTCATCGCGGAATATCCCAGCGTGCAGGCCTTCGTGACCATGCTACGCGACCCCGTCTATCGCGAGGCGGTGAAACACCGGCAGGCGGCGGTCGAGGATTCGCGGTTGCTGCGGTTGCAGCCGGCGGCGGCGGGGAAGGAATTTGGGGAGGTCGATTAACGGCGCTCCGGACGCCGTCGACCTCAGCGCCCGTTCCTCTCCACATCCTTTTTCGAGGAAGCGAAAAAACAGCCGTAGACGAAGTCGTAAAGCCCGAGCCCAAAAGCCGTCACGTAATAACGCAACCGTCCGAACAGACCCTGCGGACGGGTCTCGGAGGCGCTCGCCCTCGGTTCTTGCTGGATTTCGGACATGGACGCCTCTTCCGACGCAGTGTGGCCATGAACCATGCGTCAGCTTGGCCTCAGCTGCAATGGCCAAGGCCCCAAGGCCCTCTAACTATTGATTAAAAGACCTACACCTTGAGCTTTGCCTTTACGCGGACCGAGTGTAACATTGCGATGCCAACACCATCGGCGTTGCAATCGAACACGGGGAAAAGCAGGCATGACACGCGGCAAACTGATGATCGCGTTCGGATTTGGACTTGCAGCCGCCTGCTTCGGTGCGACGCTCGCGCCCGCCGCCGCGTTCGACGTGCAGGCCTGCTACCGCGGCTGCCGCGGCAATCAGCAATGCCAGGAGAATTGCGAGAACCGCCAGTTCGAAGGTCGGAGGCCCGCCGGCAATTCGGAACAATGCACGGTCCGCAACGGCCGGCGCGAATGCGTGACCAAGCTCGTCCCCGCCGACGATTGATGCGCGACGGCATGACGAGGGGCCGGAGACGAAGATGAAGGAACTCAACATCAAGATCGAAGGGCCGAAATATGGCGCGGGTTTCGGCGCGGCGCTGGCGATGGTGATCTCCTACGACACGAACCATTCGATCGGTTGGGCTATCATCCACGGCCTGCTCAACTGGTTCTACGTGATCTACTTTGCGCTCACGCGGTGAGGCATCGCAATGCGGGCGCGGAGCGGCCTTACGCCGCCGCGCCCTTCCGCGCCGTCAGATAGAAATAGCTCGCGGCCACGAGACAGGCTGTCTCGACGCATTCCATCGCAAGCTCCAGCCCGTCAGGCTTTTGGGTGAAGAGCGCCTGCGTGATCGCGGTCACGCCGAACAGCGCGCCCACGATCCCCACGGTGGACACGACGGCCATGAGGATCAGCAGCCAGGCGGCCCAGCCGGCCCCCTTGCGGGCCGCGAGCCACGCGAGCACGGCGCCGACCGCAGCGCCCACGATCGTGTAGGCGACCTCGCTCGCCCCCTTGTAGACGACGAGCGAACTGATCACGCCGAAGGCGCAGGATGCATAGACGAGCTTTTCGAAAGCGGCGATGCGCGAATTCACGAACGGCTCCTGATTTTGGATGGCGCGTGGGGACGGGGCGGCGCGCGGTTCAATCGGTCCGCAAGTTCCAGCAGCAGCCGGGATGCGCGGGATCGACCCGCCCGCCGCGATTCAAGTCGCACTTGTAGAAGTTTCGCGGGCAAGCGGAGACATGGGGCTTGCCGGCGGCGGGACTCCAGCAGCAGCCGGGATTGGCGGGATCGATGCGGCCGCCGCGATTGAGGTCGCATTTGTAATAGTTCACGCGGCATTCGCGGGCTTCGACCAGCGTTGCCACGGAGGTCGCGATAAGCGCCAGAGCCAGAACTCCAACCGATCGAAAACGCAGCATGCGGATCCCCTGCATGTCCTATTGTCAAGCTTAAGTCAGGGATCACATTGTTACAAGCGTTCACGCCGGCTAACGCGTTCGTTCTGCAAGATAAAGCCGGGCGCGCTCAGGCGGGCTCAGTGACCCGCCAAGCCGCTGTTTGACGCACGCGCGCGAACCAGCGCTGGAAATTGGCGTAATCCTGCAGCGGCAATTGCGCGCGTTCGGCGTGCATGAGTGGGGCGGCGACGGCGAAGTCGGCAAGCGTCAGCCTGTCCTGCGCGATCCAGTCGCGGGCCGACAGATGGTCGTCGAGCATGCGGGCGACAGGCGGCAGTTGCGCCTCGCCGCGGTCGATCTCGGCTGGATCTGGCCCGCCCGCGCCCAGCACCGCCTTCGACACGCGCTCGCGAATGAAGAGCGCGCAGGCCGGCGCGAAATGGCAGGCCGACCAGAACAGCCAGCGATTGACGTCGGCGCGCGCTTTGGCTCCGGCGGGATAGATATCCTGGCCCCCCGTCGTGTCGGCCAGGTACTGCATGATGGCGTGCGACTCCCAGAGCACGAAATCGCCATCGACCAGCAGCGGCACGCGACCGTTGGGATTGAGCGCGAGATAGGCCGGCGATTTCTGCGCGCCGCTTTCGAGCGCGACGGAGACCAACTCGATATCGAGCCCGAGATGCCGGGCGACAAGCAACGCGCGGCGCGCATTCGACGAGAGCGGGTGAAAGAAGAGGCGCATGGGGCCAGCCTACACCGGCTTGCCAAAAGGCGCCTGCATGCGCAAAGCAGGCGAAACGGAGCAGCGCATGTCGAAGTCGCATGAAGAGATCGTCAGACTGGTCGCCGAGGTGATGTCGGCGCCCGCGCATGTCGCGCAAGGCCTGAGCGCCGTCGCTGTCGCCGCGGGCGAGGCGACGCTCGAATTCGTCGCGGGCCCCGCCTCGCTCGCGCCGACCGGCGCGGTGCATGGCGGCATTCTCACCATGCTGATGGACCCGGCCGCGCTCTGCGCCCTGCTGCCGATACTGCCCGACGGCGCGCATGCGGTGACCGCCGACATGTATGTGCAGCACATGCGCCCGGCGCGCCCCGGCGCGACATTGCGGATCGTCGCGCGCGTGTTGCGCATGGGACGATCGCTCGCCTTCTGCGAAGCGGACGTGATGGACGGCGAAACGCGGTGTTCGACCGCGCGGATCACCAAGGCGGTGGTACGGGGCAAGTAGCGGGCTCGCGGTCCGTTCACGCCACGAATTCGTATGTCGCGCCATTGAAGACGCAAAGCCGCCATGCGGACGCCGCCGAAATCGGCCCGGTGGATCGCTCTGCCGGCTTTGCGCACGCGCGGTTTGCCGCTATCACGCGGGCCATGACCGACCAGACGCCCGACAAGCACGAACTTCTCGCCCGTATCGCCGCCGCGCTGGAGCGCCTCGCGCCGCCGGCGCTGACTGCGCCTGATTTCGATGCGGCGGAGGCCTTCGTCTGGAGCGCGTCGCAGCAGCGGCTGAACCCGGTGAAGAAGGTCAATCGCGTCGACCTGGCGCTGCTGCGCGGCGTCGATCGCGTGCGCGATCTGCTGGCCGAAAACACGGAGCGTTTCGCCAAGGGCCTGCCCGCCAACAACGCCCTGCTGTGGGGCGCGCGCGGCATGGGCAAGTCGTCGCTCGTGAAGGCCGTGCATGCCGACATCCTGCAACGAAAGATCGGCGGGGCGCGGCTGCGGCTGATCGAGATCCATCGCGAGGATATCGACAGCCTGCCGGCGCTCATGGGCATGCTGCGCGACGCGCCTTTTTCCTTTCTCGTCTTCTGCGACGATCTTTCCTTCGATTCCGGCGACACGAGCTACAAGTCGCTGAAGGCCGCGCTCGACGGCGGCGTGGAGGGGCGGCCCGACAACGTCCTGTTCTACGCGACCTCCAACCGCCGCCATCTGCTGCCGCGCGACATGATGGAGAACGAGCGCTCGACCGCGATCAACCCCGGCGAGGCCGTGGAAGAAAAGGTCTCGCTGTCCGACCGCTTTGGCCTGTGGCTCGGCTTCCACAAGTGCAGCCAGGACGAATTCTTGGCGATGGTCTTTGGCTATTGCGACCACTTCGGCTTGCAGGAGTCGCGTGAAACGATCGAGGCGGAAGCGCTGGAATGGGCCACCACGCGGGGCAGTCGTTCCGGGCGCACGGCGTGGCAGTATATTCAGGATCTGGCGGGACGGCTGGGGAAGAAGACCGGGACGACATAGCGGACCGAAATGAAACCTCCGAAACGAAAAACCTCCCGCACACGGGGTGCACGGGAGGCGGGTCGAGAAGGCAAGGCCGCGGCGCGCTGCGGCCGGGCCAATCAGCAGTTTGACGGATTCGCGGTGCAGGTGTCCTGCATCAGCTTGCCGATATTGCCAGCGCCGTAGCTGCCGTAGGCGGAGGAGGGGTAAGCCGTATTCTGGCCGAAGTAAGATGCGCCCAACCGGTTGTAGCCGACCGTCGTCGAACCATAGCTGGTCACGCCGACCACCCCTTGGCCCGACTGAGCACCGAGCGAAGCTGAGGCGGTATTAACCGTCGGAATCGCGCCAAAGTTGACCAGCCACGGTCCGCCGCTCGAACCGCCAGTCTGCGCAGATCCGATCTGCGTATTCTGCAGATTGCCCGACGTATAGTACCAGCCGACAGCATCCGTGCGCTGCATCTGGTAGCCGCTGTCGAAAGCGACGGGATAGCCGAGCTGGGTGATCTGGACGGCCCTCGCGCCGCCCAGGACGCTGGTAGTAGAATAGGAATAGCCGTTCCACCCGTAACTGTACCAGCCCAGGGTGGTTCCTGCCTGAACGCCGTTTTTCGGTGCCAGGGTGATCGTCGCGAGGTCGTTGTTGCAGACGACGCCCGCCTGCGTGCAAACGTCGGTGCCGTTGGCGTATGGCGTCAGAACGCGCGCCTGAACGCCCGCGTAACACCCGTAGACGCCGCCCGCCGACGTGGTGTTGGCCGGGCACCATGTCCAGTTGCTGTACCAGCCTTGCCCATAGTTATAGACGCAATGGGCGGCAGTGATGAGCACGCCCGGCTTGACTAGAGAGGCAGTGCAGACATAGGTCGACGCGCCGATCTTGAAATACAGCTTGCCGGTCGCGCGATACGGGTAACTGGTGACCGGCGTATTCGCCGCAGTGCTCGAGGAACCGAGCACCGTGACAGCCACGCGCCTTGTGGTGTAGGGCGCGGTCGACGTCCCGTAAGCAAACGGTGCGTTCTCGTCGCTCGATGCCCCCGACCAACCGGGCGCGCCCGACATGACCGACGACGCGGCGGCTTTCTCCGCCGCCTGGAACAAGGACTGCGAGACGAGCGGCAAGGCGCTCTTCACCGGCCCCGACGGCGGGGTCGGATTGGCGCTCGCGGAGGCAACCGCATTGGCCGGCGAAGCCTTAGTG
This sequence comes from Rhodoblastus sp., assembly GCA_020442275.1. Classification (GTDB taxonomy): domain Bacteria; phylum Pseudomonadota; class Alphaproteobacteria; order Rhizobiales; family Beijerinckiaceae; genus JAJXWB01. The sequence continues at coordinate 9,041 of JAGRKN010000061.1, forward strand.
CCATTCGCAGCGGCCGCAGCCGCGGCGTTCGCCGCCGTATCCGATTGCGCCGATGCGGCGGTCGTAATCGATACGATCGCTACGCCCGCCATGAGAAACTTCAAAAACGTATTCGTCGTCATCATCGCCTCCCCCTTTTCGGCGACTACCTTCCAGTACCGGACACGTCTGAAGACACGCCCGGCCTTCCTTGAGGAACAGTCGTGTCTTTACTCTTGCCTCCGGCAGGCGACGTATCGTCGAGCGCCGCAGGCATGTTGGTATGCTGCAGCCCTTTCGGAACGCGCGGTTCGGACTGATCTGTAGATTTCACGCTTGGCGAAGCCGACGTCCCGGCTGAGCCGGCATTGTCCGCGGCAAAGGCTACATCGACCCTGAGCAGCGCCGCCGCGGCGACAATGCCTACCTTCAGCCTCGGCTTCATCCCCCCTCCTGAAACTTGACTGTAGCTTGCAAAAGCTAGCTTGGGCGTTACGTATGGGCAAGCGCCTCCATGTGCGCAAACGCACACGCAAAGTAGCTACTTCTGCTAGCTTATCGTAAAGAGCGTTTCATCACCGGCCTATTCGGGTCCGCTGCAGCACGCATGTGGCATTCGAACGCGGCGCTTGACGCGCCGGCCGACTGCAAGTCCCATGGTCACAAGAATGCGCGCCGGACGCGCCGATCATTGGAGGAAATGTGATGGCCGATCATGCCCATGATCTCGTCATTCGCGGCGGCTCGATCGCGGACGGTTCCGGCGCCGTTGCCCGCGAGGGCGACGTCGCCATCAAGGGCGACACGATCGTCGCCGTCGGCAAGGTTTCCGGACGCGGGCGCGAGGAGATCGACGCGCGTGGAAAACTGGTGACGCCGGGCTTTGTCGACGTGCACACCCATTACGATGGTCAGGCGACATGGGACGAGCGCATGCAGCCCTCCTCCTGGCATGGCGCGACGACCGTCATCATGGGCAATTGCGGCGTCGGCTTCGCGCCCTGCCGCCCCAACGATCACGACCGGCTCGTGCGGCTGATGGAGGGCGTCGAGGACATTCCCTTCCCCGTGCTGTCGCAAGGCCTGCCGTGGAACTGGGAGAGCTATCCCGACTATCTCGACGCCCTGGCGCAGCGGCGCTTCGACATGGATGTCGGCTCGCAACTGCCGCACGCCGCGCTGCGCGTCTATGTAATGGGCGAACGCGGCGTGAACCGTGAGCCCGCGACGCCGGACGATATTTCGCGCATGGCTGAAATCGCGAAAGCCGCCGTGCAGGCCGGCGCGCTGGGCTTTTCGACCTCGCGCACGCTCAACCATCGCGACAGCGAGGGACGGCCGACGCCAACTCTCACGGCGGAAGAGGACGAACTCGTCGGCATCGCGCTCGGCCTCAAGGCGGCCGGCGCGGGCGCGCTGCAATTCGTTTCCGACTTCACCGACGCGGAAGCCGAATTCGCGCTGATGCGCGCGATGGTGCGCCAATCCGGGCGGCCGCTCTCCTTCTCGCTGCTGCAAGGCCATGTCGCGCCGGACAAGTGGCGGCTGCTGCTCGAGCGCACGGCGGAAGCGAATGCGCAAGGTCTGACAATTCGCGCGCAAGTTGCCGGCCGCCCGGTCGGCGTGCTGCTCGGCCTCGAGCTCACGATGAACCCGTTCTCGAAGAACCCGGTCTATCGCGAGATCGCGTCGCTGCCGCTCGCAGAGCGCGTCGCGCGCCTGCGCGATCCCGAATTTCGCGCGCGCCTGCTGGCGACGCCGCCGATCGCCGAACCAGGCTTCGCGCGCTCGACGCTGCAGAACTGGTCGAACATGTTCCGCATGGACGAGGCCTTCGATTACGAACCGCTGCAGGGTGACAGCTTGCAGGGTATCGCCGAAAGGCAGGGCGGTAGCGCGCCGGCGCTTGCGCTCGACGCCATGCTGGAAAACGAGGGGCGCGGCATTCTGTATGTGCCGTTCCTGAACTACGCGGGCTTCACGCTCGATCCCGCGCATACAATGCTGATGGACGCCAACACCGTGCCCGGCCTGTCGGATGGCGGCGCGCATGTCGGCATGATCTGCGACGGCTCCTTCCCCACCTACAATCTCGTACACTGGACACGCGACCGGAAGCGGGGCAATCGCATTCCGCTCGAAAAGATGGTGGCGATGCAAACGGCAGATACGGCCGCGCTGATCGGCCTGCACGATCGCGGCCGCATCGCGCCGGGCCTGCGCGCCGACATCAACGTGATCGATTACGCGCGGCTGCGCCTCAAGCCGCCGACGGTTGCCTACGACCTGCCAGCCGGCGGCAAGCGGCTGTTGCAGGGCGCGGAAGGCTACGAGGCGACAATCGTGGCGGGCGCGATCACCTATCGCAACGGCGAGCCGACGGGCGCCCTGCCCGGCCGGTTGTTGCGCGGCGGAAGGGCCGCGCCGCAGGCGATCGCGGCGGAATAATTATTTGCGTTTTCGCGGTTTCGGTTGCGCGTGACGCCATGCCGTTTCGAGCGCGGCAGCGAGTTCGTCGCGGCTCAAGCTGGCGAGCTGCGCCGTCGTCCAGCCCTGCGCGCCCCAGGCGTTGGGCACGGGCGAAAACGCATCGCCTGCCACTTCGCATTTCAGCGCCTGCTCGTCCGGCGTGAACTTGAAATTTGCGCTGAGGCCATCGGCCGCGAGCGTGACGAAGGTGCGCGCGACGACGAAGGCCGCGCGATCGAAATGCGCCTTTTCGATCGCTCTTGGTAGAGCGAGCGCAAGTCTCCGAAGATCTGCGCCAGTCGCCATCACGCTCTCTTCTTTGCCGGCCAGTTCACCATCAAGATTCCCGCCGCGACCAGCCCCACGGCGAGCGCGAAGCCCGGCGTGATTTCGTCGCCCATGATGAAATGGCCGGCCGCGACGCCGAAGATCGGCGTGAGGAAGGTGAAGGCCGACAATTCTCCCGCGCGATAATTCTGCACCATCCAGAACCAGATCGCGAAAGTGACGCTGACGATCCAGACCGTCTGATAGGCGAAGGCGAGGCCCGCCTTCAGCGAGATGTGCGTCGGAAAGACCTCGCCGCGCCACAGCGCGAAGCCGCCTAGGATGAAGATCGACACGACGAGTTGATAGAGCAGCGTCTTCTCGGGCGGGACAAGGCGCAGGCGCGTGCCCTTCATGATAAGCGTCGTCACGCCCCACAAGGCGCCGGCGAGCAGGCTGAGCGCGTCGCCGATCAACATGTCGCGCGAGCCCGAGGAGACCCCGAGCGCAAGACCGACGCCGACGAAGGAGAGCGCGAGGCCGATCCATTGCAGTCGGCTCATCGTCTCGTTGGGCGTGATCCACGGCAGGCCGAGCGCGACGAAAAAGGGCGCGGAATAAAGGAAGAGAATGCCGTGGCTCGCCGTCGTCCATTGCAGGCCGATGAAGAGCGCGACGAATTCGCCGCCGAAGGCGAGGCCGCTCAGAATGCCGGCCCACAGCGTGCCGTCGCGTTTCAGGAGGTCGGGATAGCGCCAGAAGGCATAGGCGCCGAGCAGAATTGCGCCGCCGACCGAGCGCAAGGCAGCGAGCGTGGTCGGTGGAAAATCGACCATCGCGATCTTCGCGGAGACCTGATTGAAGCCCCAGCTCGCGCAGAGCATGAGCACGATCAGGACGCCGAGACGGTCGAGGTGGCGGAGCGGTTGATTCATTGCGCCATTGTGCACGGCCGGCTGGGCAAGGCACGTCGCGCCGCGCACATATGTGGCCCGCAAAAAGAAAAGCGGCGGCCCTTTCCTTGGAGCCGCCGCTTCTTTCTCCGGAACGTGTCTCGCGGCCCGGAGGAATTCTGTTCTTCGTCAGAGACCGGCGAGGTAGCCCGTCGGATCGACCGGCGTCGAGCCCTTGCGCAATTCGAAGTGAACCTGCGGCGACGAGACGTTGCCCGTCTGGCCGGCCTTGGCGATGGTCTGGCCGCGCTTGACCGTGTCGCCGCGCTTCACATCGAGTTCGCCGTTGTGCGCATAGGCAGAGACGAAACCGTTGGGGTGCTGGATCAGCACGAGCTTGCCGTAGCCCTTGAGCTCGCTGCCGGCGTATTTCACAACGCCGCCTTCGGCCGCCTTCACCGCCGTACCCTCGGGCACCGCGATGTTGATGCCGTCATTGCCGCCGGACTTGAAGCCCTGGATCACGCGGCCACGCGCGGGCCAGCGGAATTCCGGGTTGGCGTCGCCGGAGGCCGGCTTGATTTCCTGCTTCGGAATGCTGGCGGTTTCGTCGTTCGAAATCTCAGGCTTCTTCGCCTCTATCTTTTTCGGCTCGGGGGCGGGCGTCGCGGCTTCGAGCGCGGCGTGCTTCTGGCGCGAGGGCTTCGCTTCGGCCTTGGCGGCATCCGCGGCCTTGCGCGCCTTCTCGGCCTTGCGTTCCGCGGCTTTCTGCTCAGCGGCCTTGTGTTCCGCAGCCTTGCGATCGGCGATCTTCTTTTCTTCGGCCTTCTTGATTTCCGCCTTCTTGGCTTCCGCGCGCTTGGCCTGCGCGGTCTTCTCGGCGGTGTCCTCGCGCTTCTCGACCTTGGCTGTCTTGTGCGCGACGGGTTCGGGGCCCTTCACGAGACGGAATTTTTCCTTCGGCGCCTCGGCCTTCGGGGCCGGCGCGGCGGCGACGGTCCGGGCGGGCGCCGGCTTCGCCGCGACGGCGGGCGCAGGCGCGTGGGTTGCTGTCGCGCGATAGACCGGCACGACCAGACGGGCGCCCGGCTGCACCTGCGTGGCGCTGCTGAAACCATTCACGCGCAGCAGCGCGTCCTGCGGCACGCCGTAGCGCTCCGACAGCGCACGGGCGCTCTCGCCCTGCGCGACGACGATCGGCGTACCGCCTTCGGCGCTCCAGTGATCGATCGAACGCGCGGGCGCGGCGGAGAGCGGCTTGGGCGCGACCGGCTGCGGCGTCGTGACGGGAGCGGGCAGCGCGCCCGTTCCGGTGGGCGGCGCGAGCGGCTTGGATTCAATCCGCATCGACGACGACGGCGCGCGGGGCGCGATCGTGCCGGTCGGCGTAGGATCGACCGGCCGGTTCGAGGCCGTCTCGAACGGATTGGAAAAGGGATTGGAAGAGAGCCGGGTAGCGTCGGAACAACCAGTCAGCACGGCCGCAGCGGCAGTCGCCACCAGCAGACGCAGGCCGAGCCGAACACTGAATTGGGGCTTGTCAGCACACATCACGCAACCCATCGAACGCCACTTTCTCGCCGTGATTAAGCGCGCACGCGGTTAATGGACGGTTTAAGGTGAACGCGATATCGCGAAAAAATCGAAAAGATTAATCGTTAACGGCTCTTAGAGCGCGGCCGCGACGCCCGGGAGCGCCGCGCCGAGCCGGCTCTGCCGCAATCGCCACACATCGCCCTGCGGCGCGATGACAATGCAGAGATCGCCGCCCTGCCCGACCTTGGCCGGCAGCGCGCAGACCAGACGGCCGTTGCCGGCAAGCGCGCCGAGAAGGCGCGGATCGGGCCCGTCGAGCCGCACATGCGCGAGGATGCGGTCGAAGCGACCGAAACTTTCCGGAGCGGCGAGGCCGTCGGCGCAATGGACGAGCGCATTGCCGACGCCGAGTTGTCGCAGCCGCGCATTCGCCTCTACGCACAGCGACCGGAAGCGCTCGAAGGCAACCACTTCTTGTGCAAGACGCGCCAGCACCGCGGTGGAATAGCCGGAGCCCGCGCCGATCTCCATCACGCGGTGGCCGGGCCGGATCTGTAAGGCTTCCAGCATGGCCGCGAGATCGCCCGGCGCTTCCATCGTCTGCCCGCAGGCAATCGGCAAAGCGCAATTGCGCTGCGCGAGATCACGCAGTGCAAAGGGCGTGAAGATTTCCCGCTGGACGGTCTCGATCGCGCGCAGCACATCGACGTCGCGCACGCCGGCCTGCCGCAGCGCGAGCAGCAGCGCGCCGCGCGCCTCGACTGGTGTGGCGGGCTGCTCGGCCAAGGCCTTACCCCAGAACTTCGGCGAGCCTCGTCATGGTCGGTTCGTCCGTCATGTCGAGGCGCAGCGGCG
>JAGRKN010000062.1 GCA_020442275.1 Rhodoblastus sp.
AAGCGCTTCGAGGAGCACTACTGAGACGCCAATTCCTTCTCCCCGCTTGCGGGGAGAAGGTCAGGATGAGCGGCAGGGAGAGTTACACGGCTCTCCACCGGCCCCTCACCCCAGCCCTCTCCCCGTAAACGGGGAGAGGGGGTTCAAGAGAGCGGCCGTACCGTGGCACGGCGGCCGCAGACCCGAAAAGGAGAAAGCCATGTACCACGGACGCGCCAAGCGCCGCTTCAACCGCACCGCCGAGCACCGCAAGGCCATGTTCGCGAACATGTGCCAGGCGCTCATCAAGCACGAGCAGATCGTCACCACGCTGCCGAAGGCCAAGGACCTGCGTCCGGTCGTCGAGAAGCTCGTCACGCTCGGCAAGCGCGGCGACCTGCACGCCCGTCGTCAGGCGATCGCGCAGATCAAGGACGTCGCCCTCGTCAAGAAGCTCTTCGACGTGCTGGGCCCGCGCTACAAGGAGCGCAACGGCGGCTATACCCGCGTCCTGAAGGCCGGCTTCCGCTACGGCGACAATGCCGCGATGGCCGTGATCGAATTCGTTGACCGCGACGAGAGCGCCAAGGGCCAGGATTCGGGCCCCGTGATGGGCGGCGACGAGCAGGAAGCGGCGTAACGCACTAGCCCTCACGCCGAGGAGCCTGCGAAGCAGGCGTCTCGAGGCGCGAGGGCGGTCCTTCCTTCGAGACGCGATGCTGCGCATCGCTCCTTGGGATGAGAGAACAAAATCAAAGGGGCGGGCGCATGCGTCCGCCTTTTGCTTTTGGAGGCGGCATGGAGCCGTGGCGAGAAATTTCGCGCGCGAAGACCAAGACGGGCGATACGCTCGTGTTGCGCGAAAAGGCGGGCGTCTACGAAATTCGCTGCAATGGCTGGGACCTCATGTCCAATCGCGCGCATGCCTCGGAGCAGCGGATGGCGCGCGAGGCGTTGGCTATGATTGCTGACCGCGCCGCTCCGCGCATCCTGATCGGCGGCCTTGGCATGGGCTTTACGCTGCGCGCCGCGCTGGACGCTGCGCCGGCGAAGGCGCGGGTCGAGGTCGCGGAGCTGATCCCCGACATCGTCGCCTGGAATCGCGGTCCGCTCGCGCCGCTCGCCGGGCGGCCGCTGGACGATGCTCGCGTCGATGTCCAGGTCGGCGATGTCGCCGACATGATCGGCCAGGGCGGGCCGTGGGACGCCATCCTGCTCGATACCGACAATGGTCCCGGCGCCGTCATGCTGGCGGGCAATGCCGCGCTCTACGCGTGCGAGGGGCTGGCGCGGGCGCGCGCCGCGCTCGCGCCCCGAGGCGTGCTCGCGCTGTGGTCCGCCGACCGCTCGCCGACCTTCGAGACGTTGCTTGCGGCTGAAAGCGTATCGTGGCGCGTGGTCGAGACGCCAGCGGCCGCCGGCCGCGCCGATCCGCTTCACGCGCTCTATTTTGTGACGTGAGCGTCTCCGGGGCGGCCGCCCGCGGCCACGTGCGTTCCGCCACTTTGTCGCCGTGTCCATTGCGCCTATATCGGGTCGGACAAATCCGGAGTCGCTCCATGCATGTTTCTATCCGCGCGGGCGTCGCCGCGCTGCTTGGCTTCTGCCTCGCGTCCAGCGCTCTTGCGCAAAACGCCGCCGAGCGTGTCGCGCCACAGACGCGCGCCGAGGCGCTGCTGTCCTTCTCCGCCACGGTGAAGAAGGCCGGGCCTGCGGTCGTCAACGTCTATGCCTCGCGCACCGAGCAGATGCCGCGCAATCCGCTGTTCGACGATCCGATCTTCCGCCGCTTCTTCGGCGAGGGGCAGCAGGGCGGGCGCGAGCGTACGGCGCAATCGCTCGGCTCCGGCGTGATCGTCGAGCACGACGGGCTCGTGATCACCAACAACCACGTCATCCAGAACATGACGGACGTGAAGGTGGCGCTGCAGGACCGGCGCGAATTTCCAGCCGATATCGTGCTGCGCGATCCTCGCACCGATCTCGCCGTGCTGAAGCTGAAAGGCGCGGGCCAGCTGCCGGCGATCGAACTCGGCGATTCCGATACGCTGGAGGTCGGCGACCTCGTGCTGGCCATCGGCAATCCCTTCGGCGTCGGTCAGACGACGACACAGGGCATCGTCTCGGCGCTCGCGCGCACGCAGATCGGCATCAGCGACTACGGTTTCTTCATCCAGACGGACGCGGCTATCAATCCCGGCAATTCGGGCGGCGCGCTGGTGGATACGAAGGCGCGGCTGATCGGCATCAATTCGGCGATCTTCTCCAAGTCCGGCGGTTCGGTCGGCATCGGCTTCGCGATCCCCGTCAACATGGTGAAGATCGTGATCGCCGCGGCCAAGAGCGGCGGCAAGCAGGTGCGCCGGCCCTGGCTCGGCGCCTCGCTGCAGAGCGTGTCGAAGGAGATCGCGGATTCGATCGGGCTCGACCGTCCGGTCGGCGCGCTGGTCGCCGATATCAATTCCAAGGGCCCGGCCGCCGAGGCTGGCCTCAAGCGCGGCGACGTCGTCATGGCGATCGACGGCTTGCCGGTCGACGATCCCGAGGGCCTGGGCTACCGCCTCGGCACCAAGGCTATCGGCGGGACGAGCGAGTTCACCGTCTTGCGTTCGGGCAAGAAGACGCATGTCTCGGTCAAGCTCGTGCCGGCGCCCGAAATGCCGCCGCGCGATACGGTGACGATCGACGCGCCCAATTCGCCCTTCGCCGGCGCGACCGTGGTCAATCTGTCGCCAGCCACGGCGGAAGAATATTCGGTCGAGGGCGCGAGCCAGGGCGTCGTCATCTCGCAGATCGCGCCGGATTCCCAGGCCGCGCAACTCAACTTCCAGCGCGGCGACGTCGTGGTGGCGATCAACGACGCCAAGATCGAGACGACGCGCGATCTCGAGAAGACTGTCGGCAAGCGCCACTATTACTGGAAGGTGACGATCAGCCGTGGCGGCCAGATGCTGACCAGCGTGTTCGGCGGCTGAAACAAGAAGACCGCGCAGTGGCCTGCGCGGTCTTTTGCACTTACGAGCCCATGGGCTCGCGGTCTGTTGCTAAGCGGCCTTCTTGGCCTTGCCGGCGGCGGCGACATTGCGCTGCGCGACCGATTTGGTGAGGCGGCGCTTGATCGAGGCCCAGAGCGTGCGCACTTCATCCGCGGCCGCGCCCGACGGCGCGATTTCGGTGACGCCCCAACCCTGACGGGCGGCTTCCTGGAAGTCGACGCGGGCGGAGACGAGCGGCGACAGCATGCCGCCGAGGGTCTCGAGCGTCTTCACGCCGAGTTCGACGCGCGCGCTCTGCTGCGAGGGCGGGCACTGATTGAGCAGGAAGGCATAGTCGCGACCGGCCGACTTGACGGCCTTGCGCGTCTTCTCGCTCGCCCACAGATCGAAGGCGTTGGGGCGGGCGGGAACGATGCAGAGATCGGCGTTCTTGACCGCCGCCATCATCGCGGCGTCATCCGCGCCGGGCGTGTCGATCACGGCGAGCGTGACGCCCTTCTTCTCGAGCGCGGCGAGCACCGCCTTGAGCTTGCCGGCCGGCACGGCCTCGACGGCAATGTCTTGCTCGCCGCGCGCCTTGGACCAGTTGATGAGAGAAGCCAGCGGGTCCATGTCGATGACAAAGACGCGCTCTCCGGCCTCGTGCGCCGCCACGGCGACGCAAGATGCGAGGGTGCTCTTCCCTGAGCCGCCCTTCTGTGTGACGAAGGCGATTGTCCGCATTTCGGGAAACCTGTTCTGCAAATTGTCGGGAACGCAACTGACTCTGAACATGCCTGAAAAACTTTGAT
>JAGRKN010000063.1 GCA_020442275.1 Rhodoblastus sp.
TGAACATGCCTGAAAAACTTTGATTCGTAACGGCTTCGCGGCGCAAGCGACGAAATATTGATGGTCTTGTTGCAATTGAATCACGCTCAGCGTCATGTTGCAGCGCAGGATTTTCTAGGGCTTGGCCGGAGATGAGCGATCTGTTCGCGCATGCGGGATTCGAGAAAAGCGCGCCGCGTCCGCTCGCGGATCGCCTGCGCCCGCAGGCGCTTTCCGAAGTCGCGGGACAGGATCATCTGCTCGCGCCCGATGGCGCCTTGATGCGTCTCGTGCGCGCGGGCTCGCTGGGAAGCCTTGTTTTCTGGGGCCCTCCGGGTACTGGCAAGACGACCGTGGCGCGACTGCTCGCGCATGAGACCGATCTCGCCTTTGTGCAGATATCGGCGATTTTCTCAGGCGTCGCAGAGCTGAAGAAGACTTTCGAGGAAGCGCGTTCGCGCCGCAGCATGGGCAAGGGCACGTTGCTGTTCGTCGACGAGATCCATCGGTTCAATCGTGCGCAGCAAGATTCGTTCTTGCCCGTGATGGAAGACGGCACGATCACGCTCATCGGCGCGACGACGGAGAATCCTTCCTTCGAACTCAACGCCGCGCTGCTATCGCGCGCGAGAGTCATGACGTTTCGCGCGCTCGACGACGAGGCCATCGGCAAGCTGCTCGCGCGTGCGGAAGATGCCGAAGGCAAGAAGCTGCCGCTCGATGACGACGCGCGCGCCGCGCTCGTTGCGATGGCCGATGGCGACGGCCGCGCGGCCCTGACGCTGGCCGAAGAGATTTGGCGCGCGGCGCGCGAGGGCGAAATCTTCGATCGCGCAAAACTCGCTGAGATCGTGCAGCGGCGCGCGCCGATCTACGACAAGGCGCAGGAAGGCCACTACAATCTGATTAGCGCCCTGCACAAGACCGTTCGCGGTTCCGATCCCGATGCGGCGCTCTATTATCTCGCGCGCATGTTCGACGGCGGCGAGGATCCTTTGTTCATCGCGCGGCGGGTCGTGCGGATGGCGATCGAGGATATCGGCCTTGCCGACCCGCAGGCGCTCGTCGTCGCAAATGCGGCGAAGGACGCCTACGATTTTCTCGGGAGTCCTGAAGGCGAGCTGGCGATCGCGCAGGCCGTCATCTATTGCGCGACGGCGCCGAAATCGAACGCGGCCCATTCCGCCTTCAAGCGCGCGCAGGCGCTGGCGAAGACGCAGGGTTCGCTGACGCCGCCGAAAGTGATCCTCAACGCGCCGACGAAGATGATGCGCGAGGAAGGCTATGGCGAGGGCTACGCCTACGACCACGACGAGCCCGACGCCTTCTCGGGCCAGGACTACTGGCCGGAGAAGCTGGGCCGGCAGACGCTCTACGAGCCGGTGGAACGCGGGTTCGAGCGCGAGATCGGCAAGCGGCTCGAATATTGGGCGAAGCTCAGGAAGGAGCGGGGCGGGTAGGCGGATCGCGGGCCTTCAGGGCCGCTTGCGCGCCTGAAGGCGCGCAGTCCGGCATGACAGGCCCGCGCCTTTGCGCTACCAAGCCCCGATGAAGGCCTATCTCCTCGTTTTCGTCGGCGCCGGCTTCGGCGGCATGCTGCGGCATGGCGCGAATACGGCCGCGACCCGCGCGCTGGGGATGGAATTTCCCTGGGGCATCTTTCTCATCAACATCACCGGATGCTTCGTGATGGGGCTGATCGCCGGCTGGCTCGCGTTTCGCACGCAGTACGGCTGGTCGCAGGACGTTCGCCTGCTGCTGACGACCGGCATGCTCGGCGGCTACACGACCTTCTCCGCCTTCTCGCTGGATTTCGCGACCCTTTGGGAGCGCGGCGCGCATCTCAATGCGATCGTCTATGTGCTTGGCTCGGTCGTGTTGTCGCTGGTCGCGGTCTTCCTCGGCCTCACCATCGTGAGACTCGCCTCGTGACCAACGGCTCCCAGAAGCGCAAGCACCGCGCCGCGCAGAAACACGAGCATGATGCGCAGAGCGGGAACGCCCGCTCTGCCGCCGCTCCGCAGATCGCGCAGCCCGTGCGGACAGGCGTGCAGACGCTGACGGTGGAGGCCGACGAGGCCGGCATGCGGCTCGACCGCTGGTTCAAGCGGCGGTTTCCGGGGCTGGCCTTGTCGCACCTCGCCAAGATCGCGCGAAAAGGCGAGGTGCGCGTCGACGGCAAGCGCGTGGATACGGCGACGCGGATCGAGGAAGGCCAGAGCGTGCGCGTGCCGCCGCTGACGCTGGACGCGCCGGCAGCGCCCGCCGTGAAGCGCGCGAACCCGGAAGACGCGGAAGCCATTCGCCGCATGGTCCTGTTCGAGGACAAGCATGTGATGGTGCTGAACAAGCCCTACGGGCTTGCGGTGCAAGGCGGCTCAGGCACGAAACATCACATCGACGGCATGCTGGCCTCGCTCGCCGACGAGAAGGGCAACCGGCCCGTTCTGGTGCATCGCCTCGACCGCGATACGTCCGGCGTTCTGCTGATCGCCAAGAACCGCAAGATCGCCGCCGAACTCGGCGAAATCTTTCGCTCGCGCAAAGCGCAGAAAATCTACTGGGCGCTGGTGGAAGGCGTTCCGAAGCCCTCGCAGGGGCGCATCTCGCTTTATCTCGCCAAGGGGCCAGGCATGGGAGACGACCGTGGCCCCAAGGCTCGGCGTGGGGCCGCTGCGGCGCCCGCGCGGGCAGACATCGAGAAAATGCGCGTCGCCAAGCATGGCGAGGAAGACGCACAGCATTCGCTGACTTATTACGCGATCGTCGACAAGATCGCGCCGAAATGTGCGTGGTTATCGATGAAGCCGCTCACCGGCCGTACGCACCAGTTGCGCGCGCATGCCGAAGCGATCGGCCATCCGATTTTTGGCGATCCGAAATACGGACAAGAAGATCATCGCCGGCGCGACGCCATGCATGTCATGCCCGAGACGCTCGAGCGCAAACTGCATCTGCTGGCGCGTCGGCTCGTTCTGCCGCATCCCGCCGGCGGCGTGATCGACGTGACGGCGCCGCTGCCCGAGCACATGCAGAAGACCTGGGACACGTTCGGTTTCGACGCGAAGCAATACGATCCGATCGTCGAGGCGCCGGAAGCGTGAGCGCGATGCGTCTCATCATCTTCGATCTCGACGGCACGCTGGTCGACAGCCAGGACATGATCGTCGAATCGCAGCGCCGCACTTTTCTGGCGCATGGGCTGACGCCGCCCGACAGGCGCACGAGCCTGTCGGTCGTCGGCCTTTCGCTGCGCGAGGCCTTTACGGTTCTCGTCGGCGCGGATGGGCCGGTCGACAGCATGGCGGCGAGCTACAAGAGCCTGTTCGGCGAATTGCGCGCCGATGCGTCGCGCGCGGAGCCCTTCTTTCCCGGCGCGGTCGAGACGGTGGCGCGCTACGGCGCCGATCCCGGCTTCATGCTCGGCGTCGCCACCGGCAAGTCGCACCGCGGCGTGCGCCATCTGTTCGAGCGGGCAGGGTGGAGCGACCTGTTCGCCACCGTGCAGACGGCCGACGACCACCCGTCCAAGCCGGCGCCCGACATGATTTTGGCGGCGATGGCGGAAACGGGAATCGGTCCCGATCAGGCTTTCATGATCGGCGACACCACTTTCGACATGGCGATGGCCAAGGCCGCCGGCGTGCGCGCGATCGGCGTCGACTGGGGCTATCACGAGACCGCCGCGCTCGCGGCCGCCGGCGCGGACACGATCATTTCGGATTTCGCGGAACTGGACGCGCTCCTTCACGACACTGTTCCCTCTCCCCGCAGGGCGGGGAGAGGGTTAGGGTGATGGGCGCCGCGCGCTCCGCAGATACTCGCATCGGCCTGGCCCCTCATCCGGAGATATTTGCGAAGTCGGCAACAGCCGACTTCTAAACGCCACCTTCTCCCCGCAGGCGGGAAGATCGAGAAACCTAACCGACGTTCGCGATGCCCGACGATTTCTCTTCCGACTTTTTCGTTTCCAACGCCGATCGCGATCCACTGCGCATCGTGCAGAAGGACATGAAGCGCGCATTGCCGAAGCGCTTCTACAAGGAGGCCGACGTCGCCGAGCGCGACGGCGCGTGGGCCGTGCTGCTCGATGGGCGCATCGTGCGTACGCCCGCCGGTGGAACGCTGGCGCTGCCGAGCGAAGCCGCAGCACGGCTCGTGGCCGCCGAATGGGACGCGCAGGGAGAGGAGATCGATCCCTCGACCATGCCGGTCACGCGTCTCGTCAATTCGGCGCTCGACGGCGTGGCGCGCGATCTCTCGGGCGTCGCCGCAGACATTGTGAAATTCGCCGGCTCCGATCTCGTCTGCTATCGCGCCGGCGAGCCGGCCGGCCTCGTCGCGGCGCAGGCCGCCGCTTGGGACCCGGCGCTTTCTTTCGCGCGCGAAAAACTCGGCGCGCGGTTCATACTTGCGGAAGGCGTGATGTTCGCCGCGCAGCCGGACCACGCGCTCGCAGCGTTTTCGGGTGCGGTGGAGGAGTTCGCCGGCGTGAAGGATGCGGCGCTGAGGATCGCGGCGCTGCATTCGATGACGACGCTGACGGGCTCCGCTCTCATCGCGATGATGATCGCGCATGGCGGCCTGACGGCGGAAGAGGCCTGGTCGGCCGCGCATGTCGACGAGGATTGGCAGATGCGTCTGTGGGGCGCCGACGAGGAGGCGCTCGCCAAGCGTGCGCAACGCTTCGTCGACTTGAAGGCCGCAGTCGATCTGTGGAAGGCGCTGGGCTAACCGATCGGCAGCGCCGTTGTCTCCTTCACGCGGTTGAGCGCGATCGACGTCCGCGTGTTGGCGATACCCTTGATGCGCGTGAGCGTGTCGATGAGGAAGCGGTGGAAAGCCTCGATGTCGCGCGTCGCGACCTTCAGCAGGTAGTCATAGTCGCCGGTCACGCGCACGCATTCGAGAATTTCGGCGCGCGAGAGAACCGCCTTTTCGAAACGCTCTGAAAACTCGACCGCCTGTCGCTCGAGCCGCACTTCGACATAGGCGAGAAAGCCCGCGCCGACGGAGGCGCCGTCGAGCAGGGCGACATAGCCACGGATGATTCCGGCGTCCTGCAGCGCGCGCACCCGGCGGTGGCAGGGCGAGGGCGAAAGGCCGACCTCGGCCGCCAATTGCTGGTTCTGGATCGTCGCGTCGCGCTGCAGGCGCGCGAGAATCTTGCGATCGATGGCGTCCATGATTATAGAATCTGGTTCCATGAATATGCCTATTAATGGAATTGAATTCCGAAATATCGTTCAGACTGACCGATAATAATCTGAAATTGCGCGCAAGGCGACCCATGATTGTTCGATCGGGACATCAAGGGGAACGCCATGCCCAGAAAGACCGCAAGAAAAGTTCGCGCCGTCGACATCCTTCTCGAGATTCTCCGCGACGAGGGCGCGACCACGATCTTCGGCAATCCCGGCTCGACCGAAATGCCGTTGATGGACGCGCTCGTCGACGCGCCAGACTTTCGCTACGTGCTCGGCCTGCAGGAAGCGACCGCTGTCGCCATGGCCGACGGCTATGCGCTGAAAACGGGCCGGCCTGCCTTCGTCAATCTTCATGCGGCGGGCGGGCTCGGCAACGCCATGGGCGTGCTGGTGGCCTCCAAGGCCAGCGAGACGCCGCTTGTCGTGACGGCCGGCCAGCAGGATACGCGGCATCTCTTTTCCGACCCCTGGCTCGCCGGCGATCTCGTGGCGCTCGCCAAACCCGTCACGAAATGGGCGACCGAAGTGCGGCGCGGCGCGGATGTCGGCATGGCGCTGCGCCGCGCCTTCGCCATTGCCGCCACGCCGCCGCAGGGGCCGGTGTTCCTGTCGCTGCCGATGGACATTCTCGAGCAGGAGGTGGACGCGCGCATCCCCGCGAAATCGCGGCTCGCGGCGCGCGCGCCGAGCCCCGGCGCCGGCGATCTCGCAAGGTTGTTGGCCGAATGCGATCCCGCCCGCGTGGCCGTGCTGATCGGCGACGACGTGCCGGCCGACGCCTGCGAGGGCGCGGTCGCGCTGGCGCATGCCGGCGGCTATGTCGTCTATGGCGCGCAGCTGACGTCTCGCGCCGCGTTTCCGTCGCACGATCCGTGCTGGGGCGGCATGCTGAAGCCGGACTTCGCGGCGATCCGCGAGAAGCTGGCGGATGTCGAAGCCGTGCTGATGATCGGCGGGCGCGCGTTCGTCGCCTATCCCTATCGCGAGGAAAGGCCAATTCCGGAATCCGCGAAATTCTATCATGTCGCGGGATCGCCCGAGGCGATCGGACGCGAGTTTCCGGCCGACTATGCCGTCACCGGCGATGTCGGCGCGACGCTGGAGGAGGCCGCGCGCGAATTAGCAGGGATGGTCGATCAGGCAACCGCCAAGAAGCGGGTGGCGACGCTCGGTCGACGCAAGGCCGAGGCCGAACGTGTTTCGCGCGCCGCTATCCTGGCCGATAGCGAAGCGCGGCCGATCTCGCCCGATCTCGCGGTGCTCAGCGTGCTCGACGCTCTGCCGGAAGGGGCTCTTATCGCCAACGATTCCGCGGCCACCTTCGGACAGGTGCAGGCGATCATGCGCACGGAGCCCGGCCTCTACTTCTTTTCACGCGGTGGGGTTCTGGGATGCGCCATGCCGGCGGCGGCCGGCATAGGTCTGGCGCACGAAGGTTGGGTCGCCTGCTTCTGCGGCGACGGCGGCGCCATGTATTCGCCGCAAGCCCTGTGGTCGGCGGCGCATTACAAGTCGCGCGTCATCTTCTTCGTGTTCAACAACGCCCGCTACAATGTGCTGATGAATGTCGCCAAGGGGCTAGGCGCCAAGAACGCGCTCGCCGGCAAGTATGTCGGCATGGACGTGGTCGAGCCGCGCGTCGATTTTCAGGCGCTGGCGAAGAGCATGGGCGTGCCGTCCGTTCAGGCGGACGACCCCGCGGCCATCGCGGCCGCGATCGCGACGGCGACGACGCGCGAGGGACCGAGTTTGATCGAGATCGCGATCGCGTGAGGCGGCGGCAGTGTCATCCCTGACGCGCGAAGCGCGATCCGGGACCCAGGGCCAGATCAGGTGCGCTGGGTCCCGGTTCTTCGCTGCGCTTCGGCCGGGATGACAGCGTTGCGATTACGCCTTCGGCCGACCGATCCGACCGAGATGCGTGTGTCCAAAACCGCTTGCGTATTTCAGCCCGTATCCGAGCGCGCGGTCGAAGCCGATGTGGGCGGTCCAGAGAACGGCGACGGCTGTTGCGACTTCCATGAAGTGCACCAGGCCGGACGCCGAGCCCTTCAACGACATGGCGATGACGACGACGCCAGCGGTCAGGACGAGCGCAGGCATGGCGAGCGTATGGGCGAGGTTGTAGGCGGCGGCGCCAATCCGGGGGCCGGCGAGATAGGCCAGCATCGACAGGTCTGGCGTGAAAAAGATCAGCAGGACCCACGGCCAGGCGAGGCCGAGCAGCGAATGGAACGGTCCGAACCAGAAGGCGCAGAGACAGCCGGCTAGGATCGTCAGGCCTTCCAGCCGCAGCAGGACGCGCGGCGCGCCCGCGACGGCGGGGCTCATCATTTGCTCGTCCATCGTGCTAGCCTCCATGCGCGAGTTGAGAGGGGCCGGGCAGCGCCATGACCATGCAATTCAAACATATCCGGGCGCGCGCCGAGAAGCGCAAGGGCGCGAAGGTTCTGGCGTCGTTGATCCCCGTGGCGAAGCCCAACACGGCGCTGGCCAAGATCGGCGACGACCGATTTCTCTCCGAGATGACGCGCCGCGTGTTTTGCGCCGGTTTTGTCTGGCGGGTGATCGAGCAGAAATGGCCTGAATTCGAGGAGGCGTTCCTCCATTTTGAACCCAAGGCGCTCCTGTTCCAGCCCGATGAATTTTGGGAAAGTCTCGCGCGCGACGCGCGGATCGTGCGCAATCCGCAGAAGATCAAATCCGTGCGCGACAATGCCGCCTTCGTCGCCGAGGTTGCGAAGGAGGCGAAGAGCTTTGGTCGAATGCTCGCCGCATGGCCGCAGGACGACGAGGTTGGGTTACTGGAAATGCTGAGCAAGCGCGGATCGCGGCTCGGCGGCATGACCGGCCAGTATTTTCTGCGCTTCGCCGGTTGGGACGCGTTCATCCTGTCGCGCGACGTGGTCGCCTGCCTGCGCGAGGCCGGCATCGAGCTCTCGGAGAAGGCCTCGACCAAGAAGGACCTGCGTAACGCGCAGGCGGCCTTCGCCGGCTGGCGCAAGGAGACCGGACTTTCGTTCACGCAGCTCTCGCGCATCTGCGCCATGTCGACTGGCGATAACATGGACGCCGCCACGCTTGCCGCGCGAACGGGCGGCGGGGAGGAATAGGGCGTCTTGCCAAGCCTGGGCCGGGGCTGGAAGATCGGCGCATTCAAGACAAGAGATTTTGGGACGGGCGGATGCAAGCGATATCTGACGGCGAAATGCGCCGGCGCGTCGTCGTTTCGTCAACCATCGGCAATGCGCTCGAATGGTTCGACTTCACGGTTTACGGCCTGTTCGCGACAGTCGTGGCGGCCCAGTATTTTCCGGGCGCCGATCCGTCGACCGCGCTCCTGAAGGCTTTCGCCACTTTCGGAATCGCCTTCGCGGCGCGCCCGCTCGGCGGGCTCGTGTTCGGCCTCTATGCCGACAGGCACGGCCGCAAGCGCGCGCTCGTCGTGATGATCGCGATGATGGCGATCGGCACCGGCCTGATCGGGTTCGTTCCCAATCATGCCGCGATCGGTGTCGTCGCGCCGTTCCTGCTGGTCGTCGCGCGACTGATCCAGGGCTTTTCGGCTGGCGGCGAATTCGGCTCGGCCAGCGCCATGCTGATCGAGTTCGCGCCGTCGGGACGGCGCGGCTTCTACGGCGCGTTCCAGATGGTCTCGCAACTGGCGGCGGGCGCGCTCGGCGTCGCGATCGCGCTGGCGCTCAAATCGGCGCTGACCCCCGAGGATTTCGCGCGTTGGGGCTGGCGCGTTCCGTTCGTTCTCGGCATCCTGATCGGGCCGATCGGTTACTATCTGCGCGCCAAGGTCGACGAAAGTCCGGAATTTAGGGATTATCTGGCGGCGCGGGCGGCGGAGGCGACGCCACGGCGGCGCACGACGCTCGGCGAACTCTTCGCCAATCATCCGCGCGAACTCATCGCCTCGTTCTGCCTGATCGCCGCCGGAACGGCGGCGAATTACGTGGGCGCGGTCTTCATGCCGAATTTCGCCGCCACAGAACTGAAACTGCCGATCAGCGCCG
>JAGRKN010000339.1:0-376 GCA_020442275.1 Rhodoblastus sp.
ACAAGGTGTCTCGCGCGAAAAACCGCATGCATTGCGACTTCGCCTTCTGGGTCGGCGGCACGCACGAGAATGTCGCGGACATTCCCCATCTCGAGCGCCTTCCGGGCGCCGCGGGCATCAAGGTTTTCATGGGCTCGTCGACAGGCTCGCTGCTGGTGGAGGATGACGACGGCGTGTCGCGCATCCTCGGCGCGACGCGGCGGCGCGCGGCCTTCCACTCGGAAGACGAATATCGCCTCAACGAGCGCAAGCCCTTGCGCGTGAAGGACGATCCGAATTCGCATCACGTCTGGCGCGACGTGACGGCGGCGCTGCAATGCACGCAGCGCCTCGTGCGCATCGCGCGCGAACAGCGCGCGATCATCCATGTGCTGCA
>JAGRKN010000339.1:501-1335 GCA_020442275.1 Rhodoblastus sp.
AAATTGCAGATGAACCCGCCGGTTCGCGAGACTTTCCATCGCGACCGCATCTGGCGCGGGCTCGCGGAAGGCGTCGCCGACATTTTGGGCTCCGACCACGCGCCGCATACGCTTGAGGAAAAGGCAAAGCCCTATCCCGAGAGCCCCTCGGGCATGACCGGCGTGCAGACGCTCGTGCCGGTCATGCTCGATCATGTCGCGGCCGGACGGCTGACGCTCGAACGTTTCGTCGACCTGTCGAGCGCGGGGCCGGCGCGTCTCTTCGGCATTGCGCGCAAGGGGCGCGTGGCGGTCGGTTACGACGCCGATTTCACGATCGTCGACCTCAAGCGCCAGGAGACCATCACCGACGACTGGATCGCCTCGCGCGCGGGCTGGACGCCCTATCACGGCAAGCAGGTGACGGGCTGGCCGGTCGGGACCTTCGTGCGGGGCGCCAAGGTCATGTGGCAGGGCGAACTGACCACGCCCGCGCGCGGCGCGGCGGTGCGGTTTCACGCCGCGCTCTGAGACTGGCGCGCGACGGGGCCATCGGACAGAATGCGCCGATGTCGTCCGTCGCCGATCCCGCCACCGAGCCGCTCACACTGTCGCAGGTCCTGCGCGATCTCGGCCCGCTGCAATTCGTCAACGGGCTCATCGGTTTCATTTTCGCCGCGACCGGGCCGGTCGCGATCGTGCTGTCGGTCGCGACCAAGGCGCACCTCAGCGACGCGCAGATCGCATCCTGGATCTTCGCCTGCTTCTTCATCAACGGCGCGCTGACGCTGTTCATGACCTGGCGCTATCGCCAGCCGCTCTGCTTCTTCTGGACCATTCCCGGCACGGTGCTGG
>JAGRKN010000339.1:1395-2235 GCA_020442275.1 Rhodoblastus sp.
GCAACGAGCCTGCTGATCCTGATCGTCGGCGCGACGGGCCTTGCGAAGCGTGCGCTCGAATGGATTCCCATGCCCATCGTCATGGGCATGGTCGCGGGCGTCTTCCTGCGCTTCGGGCTCGACATCGTGCGCGCGCTCAGCGGTTATCCGCAACTCGGCTGGGCGATGCTCGTCGCCTTCCTCGCATTGTCAGCCAACGAGCGCATCGCCCGCTTGATGCCGCCGATCCTCGGCGCGCTGATCGTCGGCGCAATCGTGCTGATCATTTCGCCCCGCGGCGCTGGAGAAACGCTGGCGGGGCTCGCGCTCGTCAAACCGCAGATCGCGGCGGCCGCCTTCTCGTGGCAGGCGATGATCGAGCTCGTCGTGCCGCTCGCCATCACCGTTCTGGTCGTGCAGAACGCGCAGGGCTTTGCGATCCTGCAGGCGGCGGGGCACAAGCCGCCAGCGAACGCCGTCACGATCGCCTGCGGAATCGGCGGTGTTTTCAGCGCGGCGGTGGGCGGCGTCGGCACCTGCCTCACGGGGCCGACCAACGGCATCGTCACGTCGTCGGGCGAGCGCCATCGCCATTATGCGGCGGCCCTGTCGACCGGCGGGCTTGCCATCGTCTTCGGCCTGTTCTCGCCGACATTCACGCGGCTGATGTTGTCGACGCCGAAGGAATTCATCATGATGCTCGGCGGCCTCGCCATGCTGCGCGTATTGCAGGGCGCATTCGTGTCGTCGTTCAAGGGCCCTTACGCCTTCGGCGCTCTGGCGAGCCTCTTGGTGACGATCGCCGACATTCCGCTGTTCGGCATCGGCGCGGCTTTCTGGGGGCTGGTCGCCGGCGCGATC
>JAGRKN010000340.1 GCA_020442275.1 Rhodoblastus sp.
GCGCAGCCGCCGGGCAGCGACACTTTCGCCTCGCCCATGCGCGCGACCAGCGGCGCCAGCACCCAGAAGGAGGCGCGCATCTTCGACACGAGGTCGTAAGGCGCTGTGGTGTCGACGATCTGGCGGGCGGCCAGATGCACGGTCTGGCCCTGCGTGTCCGAATCGCCGGAGCGCTTGCCCTCGATCGTGTAGTCGACGCCGTGATTGGCGAGAATGCGGGCGAGCTGCGAGACGTCGGCCAGACGCGGCAGGTTTTCCAACGTCAGTGTGCCCTCGGTCAGAAGCGAGGCGATCATCAGCGGCAAAGCGGCGTTCTTGGCGCCGGAGATCGGAATGGTCCCGTTGAGACGGTGTCCGCCGACGATGCGAATGCGATCCATCAAACCTCGCTTCCGGGCGCGGCTGCCGCCTGCGCCCCAAATTTCCGGCGGCTGAACCGCCTCACATGCGCCCCGTCACAAGCCGGTCGTAATGTGGCGGGCCAAGGGCCGATTCAACTTTCTGGGCCTTCGCCCGACGTTTTGTCGGGCGGTGTGGCATTTTCACGCGCAACCGCGGCGGGCTCGGCCGCGCCGTCCTCGACCGGACGGCTGGCCGCCTTGCGCCGGCGCAGATTGTCGCGCAATGCACTGGCGAGCCTGCCATTGCGGCCAGAACCGCCCTTTGCGTCGCCGGCCTTGCTCATGTCCGGAAAAGCCCCTGTCCCGATCCGGCGCATGTTTAGGGGCGAAGGCGGCGGGCTGCAAGCTTGGGGGCGGGTTCAGGCGCCAACCGCGCTTGTCATGCCGACGACGCTGTGGCACAAGCGCGCCGTCCGCGCCGGCCCCGCGCCGCGCCCGACCAAAAGCTGCGGTAGCTCAGTGGTAGAGCACTCCCTTGGTAAGGGAGAGGTCGAGAGTTCAATCCTCTCTCGCAGCACCATCCCCGCCTCAGGCTTCAAAGTCCCTCTGCGGATCGGGTATGCCGCGCCTCATCGGCTGCTGCGCGGCATGCTCCCGATTGTCCGGGACGCAATGGCTCGGTTAGCCATCCGTCGGCCCGGATCGGGAAGCAGTTGAGATCCGCGCGGCGCCTCCGCGCTCAGGGGGCGAGCTTTCGATCGCCCCCTGAGTCAACGCCGTTCGGTCATTCGCCGGAAGCGACCGGCTTGTAACCGAGATTGAGCGTGACGCCGGCTGCGCGCATGACCCAGTTGAACTCGGTCGTACCCGTCACGAGTTGGTTGAAACCCCAACCTTTGCCCGAGTCCCACGGATCGACCTGGGTCGCCGAATAATCGCCCCAGCGACACGGGGAGCAGCCGACGAACTGCGTGCTCGACTGGCTGATGTAGTGGAGCTGCCAATCCTCCGACAACGTCGACGCGTTAAGCCCCGCAAGCATGAGCATGGTCGCTCGCCCCGTGGTCGCGCTGGACGGTATCGTCCGCGTCATGGTTATGAACGCAGGCGCATTGACCGCGCCGGCGGCCGTCGCCACCGACGGGTTGAACAGATGCTCGTTCGCCGCAGTGGTCGGTGTAAAGACCGTCAGCGGCGCCGTGATCGCCGGGTCTGTCGACATCCGGTACATCCGGATTTTCGAGAAGCCGCTCAGGCCGATGGAATGGACGTTCCAGATCATGTCGCGCGCCTGGATGCTCGCCGACTGGAAGCGGCCGTCGAGCGAATCCAGCGTCGTGCCGTTCGGCTGCGCCGCATTGGGTGGGGCGCTCCAGGCGGGGATCGCCACATTGGCGATCGAAGACAGGAAATCGGCGCCTGCCCCGGTATCGGAGGCCCACAGGTTGAGACGGGCGATGGTGCTTCCGCCGCCCGATCCCGGAGACAGGAACTGGCTGCCCCAAGACGGACTGATCACGATCGGCGGCGCGAGATTGAACGCCAGGCCAGAGAAACACTTAACGGTCGGGCTTCCCCCGGTGAGCGTGGCTGCCTTGTCGATCGAAAGAATCGCGCCCGTCGTCGTCGTCCCGAAGTCATTCGCGGTAATGAACCAGCGGCCTCGCCCCGAAGCTGCGGCAGGATTGTTTCCGCGGGCGGAGCCGACATTCGGATAATCCCAGAAGCTGTTGGCCGCCTGTTTGCAGAAGACGCTCGCCCCCTGACTCAGGGTGATCCTGTACAGCCACCAGCTCGTGCCGGTTCCGTCCTTGGACACGGCGAAATACTGATACTGATCGGTGTTCGAATCGCTGGACTCCGCCGTCAGAAAGAAGCGATCCGTCCATTTGTCGTAGATGACGCGCGGGTCGAACAACGTCGCCGTCGAAGGAACCCCCACCGGCGCAAAGAACGTCTTGAGGCTTTGTTCGGCGGCGACGACAGCGCAACCTGCAATCCTGTAGACGCCGACGGTCACATTCTTGACGGTGATGAAATTGGCTCGACCGACAGCGCCATGGCTGTCCGACGGCGCGAAGCCGCCCGCCGCGCCGACGTTGCCGCACCAGTTGACGGTCGTCTGGATCGACGGGCCCGTCTTTGCGGCGCCTACCGCTTTAATGATGGGACCGTTTGCGCTTTCCGGCGCGCCAGTTGCGCTTGCCAACGCCCCACCGTCCGGACTTTTTTTTAGCTGCTCGAGCCTGGCGCGGCCCTCCGGGATTCTAACCGGAATCGCCACCGGCTTTTCCGGCGGCGAAAGCGGCAGAGCGTTCTTGTACATCGGCTGACTGACGCCATTGGGAAGCCTTATCGAGGAAGACCTCGTTGCACTGGAGTTGACCCGGTTTGGTGGA
>JAGRKN010000341.1:0-151 GCA_020442275.1 Rhodoblastus sp.
GGCGCGCTCGACTTCGCGGGCGGCACGGTCGTGCACATCAACGCGGGCATCGCCGGCCTCGTCGGCGCCATCATGGTCGGCAAGCGCGTCGGTTATCCGCGTGAAGCCATGATGCCGCACTCGCTGACCATGACCATGATCGGCGCCTCGC
>JAGRKN010000341.1:195-4567 GCA_020442275.1 Rhodoblastus sp.
CCAACGGCACGACCGCTCTCGCCTTCGTCAACACGATGGTGGCGACCTGCGCTGCGGCCTTCTCCTGGCTGATGGTCGAGTGGATGGTGAAGGGCAAGCCCTCGCTGCTCGGCATGGCCTCTGGCGCGGTCGCCGGTCTCGTCGCGGTCACGCCTGCCTCCGGCTATGCCGGTCCGATGGGCGCGATCGTGCTCGGCCTGATCGTCTCGCCGGTCTGCCTGATCTTCGTCTCGAAGGTGAAGCAGGCTCTGGGCTACGACGATGCGCTCGACGTGTTCGGCGTGCACTGCGTCGGCGGCGTCATCGGCGCCATCGCCACGGGCATCCTCGTCGCCCCCTCGCTCGGCGGCGTCGGCCTCACCGACTACACCAACATCACCGGCAACAATGCGGGCACCTATGTGTTCGGCCAGCAGGTGATCTCGCAGATCGTCGCGGTTCTCGCCACGCTGATCTGGTCGGGCGTCGGTTCGGCGATCATCTACAAGGTCGTGGACCTCGTCGTCGGCCTGCGCGTCCCCACCGACGCCGAGCGCGAAGGCCTCGACGTCACCGACCACGGCGAACGCGCCTACAACTATTGATTTCCTCCCGAGAGCGCTTCCGGCCAAGGCCGGGAGCGCGCGGCGAAAAGCGGTCTCCGGTTTCCGCCAAAAAGCGCGCTCCCATTTCTCTTCAAGGACCGATCTATCGGTCCCCCGCGGCGCCCGGAGACGGGCGCCGTTTTTGTTTCGGGCGTCAGGGAGCTCGCCGAACTCGCGTCAATTCACTTTCGTCGCCGACCATTGCACGCTGTCACGACCGCATTTGGCCGTCCCGTTGATCGTCTTCGGGCCGGCGGCCTTGCCGACATAGGTGCAGGCCACGCCGTCGGTCGGCTGGATGCGCTGGATCACGTATCCGTCGTTCTGCACGTTGCCGGCGATCTTGTAGGCGATCGCCATGCCGTTCTCGTTCTTCATCGTGGCGGCGCCGTTGATCGACTGGCCCGCGACCGCGACTGTCCACGATCCCTTCACCTTTCCGGCGCCTTCCACGACCATCCAGGTTTCCGCGGAGGCGACTGCGGGCGCGAGCGCGAGGCCCAGGGCGAATGCGAGGCGTTTCATCGGACCTGTCTCCCGGTTCGTTGTGTCAGTTGAGGATGCGCACCTGCGTGATCGCATTGCCGATCGCCTGGAACGCGGTCTGCAGATCGGCGGCCGAAGTCGAGTCGTAATAGGCGGTGGACGAGGAGGCGCAGTTCTGAAGGATCGCCTTGATCGTCAGATCAGTGACCTGGAAGGCGACGGTGAATATCTTGATGCCATTCGCCTTGATGGACGCGCAGGTCTGCGCGGTCAGATTGTTGGCGGTCACCGTGTCCGCGCCGCTGTGGTCGGGATAGTTCGGCGAATGCGTGTTGAAGCCATCGGTCATCAGCACGATGTACTTGCGGGTGCGGCTGTTGTAGGCCGCGCCGTCGGCATAGGGCGTGTTGGGCGACAGCGTGCGCCAGCCCCATAGCAGGCCAGGCGGAATATAGGTTTCGCCCGAAGCGGAGAGGCTGTTGATTGTCGCCTGCACGGTCGCCTGGTTGTTGGTAAGCCTCAGCAGCGGCGGCGAGCACCAATAGTCGATCAGCGCGGGGACCGGATTGCCGACATCCGCACGGTCCGCGTTCGCGTCGACATCGGTCGGAAGATTGCGCGAGCCGACGCAGCCGTGCCACACGTGGTTCACCGCGCTTGGGCACGACTGGTACGTGCCCTGCTGCGTGTAGGCGTTGCAGCTGTTGTACGAGCAGGGGTAGGAGAGCCCGTCGCTCACGCAGGTCGAGTTGATCGTCGTATAGCCGCCGGTGCAGACCATGTTCGGCAGGTCCTGGCATGATCCGCTCGGGGGCGTCGTGTAGTCCTGCGCGCCTGTCAGCCAGCTCGCGTTACGGTCGGCGAGGCCGATGTTGACGTACTGATTGAAAGGAACCACCGCGACCTTCACATTGGCGGCCGCGTTGGGGATCGAAAACAACGTGTTGTTCAGGTCCGTCGCGGCCACCTTCAGCGCGTCGATCTTGGCGCCCGCCATCGAGGCGGTCGTATCGAGCACCATGGCGAGTTCGACAGGGCCGGCGGGCATGGAAACGCGCGTCGTCGCGTTCACATTGATCGAACTGACGCCGACGATATTCATGAGCTGCGTCGGCACGGTGATCTGGGCTGACGCCTCCAGCGCGCCGGAGGCGTCGATCGAGGCGGTGGTCGTTACATGGGCGCTCGCGCCATAGGGACCGAGCGCGCCTTGCAGCTGCTTCTTGACCGCCTGGGTGAGAGCCCCGTTGGCGAGATTGACGTTCTGGCCCGAGGCCTGCGCCACCGCTACGGCCAGCGCCGCCGAATCGAGGCTGCTGGTCAATGTCGCGCGCATGCGAATCGCCGATGCGTAATCGATCGCCGCGCCGATGGCGAAGGCCATGGGAAGAAGCGTGATTGCGAAGATGACAGCAGCCGCGCCGCTGCGATCGTTGCGAAACTTGCGAAAATGCCCGGCTATGCGTGTGTGATCGAACATGTCGGTCGCGCCATGGATAAATGTAATCGTGACACTATGCAGACCGAGCGTTTCAAATTCGCTTAATTCGACCCACGAAACATCGACCTGTCGAAGTAATGAATTCTTAACCAATTTGCGTATGCGACTGTGCTTCGGCTCGAGCGCCTCTTCAGTCGACGATCGCGTTGTGACGTTTTTGCAACGCCTCGTTCCGATCTCGCCACGCAGCATCAATATTGCTCAATTCTTGTGCGAGTGCACACCAAACGTCGTTGCCGCAGCGCAGGGCTCCGACGCATTTTGGCCACATCGAATTTCAAGTTCGCTGGAGAAAAACGAAATGAAACTGTTTGCTGCCGCTGCGGCCGCCCTGCTCGTCACGACGGGCGCCTACGCTGCCGACCTGCCGACCAAGAAGGCCCCTGTCGTCGCCCCGGTGGCGTTCAGCCCGTGGGATTTCGAAGTCGGCGCCCAGGTCACGACCGACTACCTGTTCCGCGGCATCACGCAGTCCAACCACGCGCCGAGCGTTTGGGCCCACGGCGAACTCCGCTATAACTTCAACGACATGTTCCAGCTCTACGCCGGTGTTTCGGGCGAGAGCATCAAGCTCAGCAACGTTGTTCCGAGCCCCTCGATGGAGCTCGACGGCTACGGCGGCGCGCGCCTGACCCTCGGCAACTTCGGCCTTGACGTCGGCGGCATCTACTACGGTTACCCGAACACCAACACGGGCATTCCCGGGTTTACGGTTCCTGCCGCCTCCAACCCGTTCTCGCCGGTTCCGATCAGCTGGTTCGAGCTCTATGCCAAGCCCAGCTACAACGTCACGGATTGGCTCTCGATCGGCGCTAACTTCTTCTACACCCCGAGCTATCTGAACACCGGCGCCCACGGCGAATATCTGTCGGCGACCGCCAAGGTCACGCTGCCTTACGGCTTCGCCGTGTCCGGCGAGGTTGGCCATCAGTGGCTCGGCACCACCAATGCGATCTGGCTGGCGCCGGTCGCGTTCCTCGCCAGCAACGCCGGCTTCACGCCGGGCAAGCTGCCGAGCTACACCTATTATAATGTCGGCGCGTCCTACACCTACAAGTTCGTGACGCTCGACATCCGCTACCACGGCACCAGCCTGTCGAAGGCGGCCGCCTCGCAGTTCACCGGCAACGCCAACGCCGGCCCGAACCTCGCGTTCCCCGGCCAGACGCTCTCGACCTACGGCCGCTCGGCTATCGTCGGCACGCTCTCCTTCGCCCTCACCGGCAAGGACCTCAAGTAAGGGCGTTATCCCGACGCTGGTTCGCCAGCCTGCGCTTCGACCCCCGGCGAAAGCCGGGGGTTTTGCTTTTTGCGGACCGGCGAAACGCGCGCCTTTCCGGAATTTAATGTGCGCCGCGTGTCCGGCCGCACGCGAATGGCCTTGGCGGCTGTGTTTGTCTCGCCCATATCTGTCCAGCGCGCCGCGAGCGCGTCCATGTGGGAGAAATTCATGTCGCCCGAAGAGCGTCAGGTGCTCGTCGAACTCTTTCAGCGCACCAATGCCGCGGCTGGCCAGCCGCGCGACAAGGATGCGGAAGCCTTCATCACGGAGGCCGTCCGCTTGCAGCCCTACGCGCCATACCTTCTGGCGCAGGCCGTGCTGCTGCAGGAGCAGGCGATGAAATCCGCCTCCGAACGGATGCAGCAGCTCGAGGCGGAGAATCAGCAATTGCGCGATCAGGTCGCGCAGGGCGGTCCGGCGGCCCAGCAGCAGGGGCAGGGCGGCTTTCTCGGCGGCCTCGGCTCGCTGTTCGGCGGCGGGCAGGCGCAATCCGCACCGCCGCCGCGCCCGGGCGGCCCC
>JAGRKN010000342.1:0-7232 GCA_020442275.1 Rhodoblastus sp.
TCAGCTTGTTCTCGATATATTTCGGTGCGAAGATCGTGCCGTCCTTCAGCTTGCCGACGTCCTTCGCGCGATCAAGGATGCGCAACTGTCCATCGGCGTCGAAGAAGCCCGCGTCGCCTGTCTTCACATAGCCATCCGGCGTCATCGTCTCCGCCGTCTTCTCCGGCTCCTTGTAGTAGGCGACGAACTGGCCGGGCGATTTGAACTGCACCTCGCCGTCGTCGGCGATACGGATATCGACATTCGGCGCCGGCGGCCCGACCGTATCGGAGCGCACGGCGCCATTGGCATGGGCGGTCACGTAGAGGAAGGCTTCCGTCTGGCCATAGAGCTGTTTCAGGTTGAGGCCGAGCGAACGGTAGAAGGAGAAGAGTTCACCGCCGATCGCCTCGCCGGCCGTATAGGCCGCGCGAATATTGGAATAGCCGAGCACGTTCTTGAGCGGGCCATAGACCAGCGCCTCGCCCAGGGCGTAGTGCACACGCGCGAGAACCGGCACGCTTTCGCCGTTGAGAATCTTCTCGCCCCATTTGCGCGCGACGCCGATGAAATGATCGAACATCTTGCGCTTCAGGCTGCTGGCGTCCTCCATGCGGATCATGATGCGCGTCAGCTGCGCCTCGAACACGCGCGGCGGCGCGAAGTAGAAAGACGGGCCGATCTCGCGCAGGTCCTGCGCGACCGTATCGGCATTTTCCGGACATGCGACGCACGAGCCCGCGACGAAGGCCTGCGCGTAATTGAGATAATGATCGCCGACCCAGGCGAGCGGCAGATAGGCGAGCTGTTCGTCCCTGTCTGTCAGGCCGTCGAAGGCGACCGTGTCGCGCGCCGCCTGCACCGAGCGTCCCGCGGACAACACCACGCCCTTGGAGCGGCCGGTCGTGCCGGACGTGTAGAGCATGATCGAGGCGTCGTCTGCGCGACCAGCGTCGATCAACTCGTCGAGCGTGCGGCCGAGCGAGGCTTCCGAATGCAGCGCTTTCGCCGAAGCCTCGATAATGTCGTCGAGCGCGCTGAGATTTGGCTGCACATAGTCGCGCAGGCCGCGATCCTCGTCATAGACGATGTGCTCCAGCGTCGGCAGGCGATCTGCGATCGACAAGAGCTTGTCGACCTGCTCCTGATCCTGCGCGGCGGCGACCTTCACGTCGGCGTTTGCAAGCACGTGAACGAGTTCGTCGGCCACCGCGTCGGCATAGACGGGAACTGGCGTCGCGCGCAGCATCTGCGCGGCGCACAGCGACCAGTAGAGCAGCGGCCGGTTGGTGCCGACGATCGCGACCTTGTCGCCTTCCGCCACGCCCAGCTTGCGCAGGCCGAGCGCGATCGCGCGAACATTGTCGTAGACTTCGCGCCACGTCCACGTCTGCCAGATGCCGCGATCCTTGTGCCGGAACGCCGGGCGGTCGCCGCGCACGCGCGCATGCATGCGCAGCAGTTTTGGAAACGTGTCTTCCGCCGCGCCGCGACCGAAATCCTGCTGGCTGTCAGCCACTCCCCGCTCCCCTCCGGCGTCGTCGTCGACGCTCTGGTTCTCGCCGTCGCTATTCCGCGATCCGGCAGCGCAACATTCGCAATGCGCATAGCTGCTGGCAAGCGCGCGCTTGACTGCGCAATGTCATTTTGTCAGGTAGCGTGAGGCTTAGAGTCTTTGGCGGCTTCCCCTACTTTCGTCTAGGGTTTCGAACCAACGGCCGCATTCATTCGCCGTAATGACTGAGCGCCTTCAGATCGAGCGGCGTGAGTTCCGCGACCTGCGCCCGCAGCAATCCTTCGGCCTCCAGAATTTGCAACGCGCGATTGGCGACCTGTCGCGAGACGCCGGCGATCAGCCCGAGTTCCTCCTGACTGATGTCGAGGCTCGGCCCGATATTGGGATTGAGCACGGGATTGAACAGCCATGCGATGGCGCGGGCGACGCGCGCGACGCCGTCGAGCATGCGATCATGTTCCACCAGCGCGATGAATTGTCCGAGCCGCTCGTTGAACTGTCGAACGAGAAAGCGGTTGAAGCCGACGGAATTCTCGAACAGCCACGAGAAGGTGGCTCGGTTCATCAGCGCGAGCTTCGACTCGCGCAGGGTCACGAGATCGTATTGGCGCCGCTCGCCCTTCAGCATCGATCCCTCGCCGAACCACATGCCGGCGGGCATGCCGGCGAGGCTCACCGCCTTGCCGCTCGACGACACCGACGAGATCTTCACCAGCCCCGAGACGACGCCGGTCCAGTAGTCGAAGGCGTCGCCGCGGTGCACGATCGTCGCGCCCGGGGCCCACGTCTTTTCGACGAGGCCACGGCAGGCGCGCTCGATCTCCGCGTCCTTCAGTTCGCGCGCCCAGAAGGCGACGGCGTGAAGCCGGTCCGGGGTCATGGTTCGAGGTCGGGTGGCATGGCCGGCGCATATTGTCTTGGGGCAAGCTTGCGCTCAAGCCTTCGCGCATCCGCGCCGTCGCCGGACTTGCCGAACTCGGGCGCCGGGCTAATTCTTGACCGTTCGGTCGCGCACGGACGACCGCCCAGAGAGGAAACGTCATGAAGCTTTCACGCCGCGATCTGATGGCCGGCGCCGGCGCCGCAGCATTCGCCAGCCTGCCGGGCGCGCCGGCGCAGGCCTTCGCACCGCAGGTCGGCAAGCAGAACGCCAGCTTCTATCGCTACAAGCTCGGCTCGTTCGAGATCACCGCCGTGACAGACGGCTCCGCCACATTCCCCCTGGCCGACGGTTTCGTGAAGAACGTCGCCAAGAGCGAGGTGAACAAGGCGCTCGAGGCGGCGAACCTCCCCAGGGACCAGATGACCATCGTCTTCACGCCGATCGTCGTGAACACCGGTTCGAAGCTCGTCGTCGTCGACACCGGCTACGGGCCGGCGATGCTGGAAAAAAGCGGCGGCAAGAACGGCCAGTTCCACTCCAACCTCGCCGCCGCCGGCATCGATCGCGGGACGGTGGACGCCGTCGTCATCTCCCATTTCCACGGCGACCATATCAACGGCCTGCTGACGGCCGACGGCAAGCCGGCCTTCGCCAACGCCGAAATTCTCGTGCCCGCGCCGGAATGGAAATTCTGGACGGACGACGGCAACATGAGCCGCGCGCCGGACGCAGCCAAGCCTGCCTATCAGAACGTCCGCCGCGTGTTCGGCGCGCTCGGAAACAAGGTCACGCAATATGAGCCGGGCAAGGATGTCGTGCCGGGCATCCAGTCGGTCGCGACCCACGGCCATACGCCAGGCCACGTTTCGCTGACGGTCGCCTCGGGCTCGGATTCGATGTTCGTGACCTGCGATCTCACCAATCGCCCGGAACTCTTCCTGGCCAATCCCGGCTGGCATCTCATGTACGACATGGACGCCGCCATGGCGGAAGCCACGCGCCGCAAGATGTTCGACATGGTCGTGGCCGACAGGATGCGGGTGCAGGGCTTCCACTACCCCTTCCCCGCGAATGGCCGCATCGAGAAGACGGATACAGGCTATCGCTTCGCGCCGACGCCATGGGCGGCCTCGCTCTGAGCGGGCCTCACGCCGGCGCCGGTTCTCTCCGGCGACGGCGGAAGGGCGCGCCGACAAGGCGCAGGAAACCATAGCCCAGGAGCGCGCCGGCGCCGGCCGTGACAAAGCCCTCCGGCGTCGTCGGTACGGCCGGCTCGAAGTCGCCCCAGGCGCGCTGCGCAATGCGCGGATCATAGGTTTCGGCCAGTACGATCAAGCGCACGAAAGGCCCAGCCTCGCGCATGCGCTTCTGCTGGTCGTCGAGACGGGCGTGGCGCGCGATCGTCTGTTCCATCGACCTGCCGCGATCACGCGCGAGTTGCTCGCCATTGGCCTCCAGTCGCGCGATCGCATCCTTCGTTTCGAGCCCTGCGCTCTTCGCTTCGGACGAAAACTGCTCCACGATCGACGTGAGCTCGTCGAGCGCGCCGCCGAGGCGCTGGCGGTATTGCTGAGCGAATTCCGGCGCCTGCGATGCGATGACGCCACAAAAGAGGCCGAAGCCGAGCGCAAGCCGGCGCATGATCATCGAAACATCCGTTTCAACCGAACAATCTGTTCCTGACATAGCGCAGCGGCCGTCCATCGATCAGCCCCAGACCGGCGGCGATGAAGGCGAGGCCCGCGAAATTGCGTGGCTCCAGCGGCTCGCCCAAAAAAATCGCGCCGACGATGAAAGCCGTGACCGGCACGAGCAATGTGACGAGCAGCGCGTTGGTCGCGCCGGCGCGCGCGAGAATGCGGAAGAACAGGATGAAGGCGACCGCCGTCGACACCACGCCCAGCGCCAGCACGCAGGCGATCTGCACGCCGCTCGGCACGGGCAAATTCCATGGACGTTCGACGACCAGCGCCAGCGGAACGATCATGACCGCCGAGGCGGCGAGTTGGCCATGCGCGGCCTGCAGCGGCGTCAGCCCGAGGCGCGCATAGGAGCGCCCCACGATGCCGCCGAACGCATAGGCGACGGTGGCCGAGAGCAGCGCCAGTTCCGGCAGCACGCCGCTCGCGCCATGGCCGAGCGCGCCGGGCCCGATCAGCACCGCGACGCCCGCGAAACCGACGATGACGCCCGCGAGCCGGTTCGCGCGCAATCGCTCGTCGGCCAGGAAGAACGGCGCGAGCAGCACGGAAAACAACGGCGTCGCCGCATTGATGATCGCCGCCAGCGACGAGGTCATGCTCTGCTGCGCCCAGACCGACAGCGACCAAGGGATGACATTGTTGAGCGCGCCGATGACGAGGAAGGCCGCCCAGATTTTTGGTCCACGCGGAAAACCCTCGGGCGAGAAGAACAGGACGGGAGTCAGCGCGGCGACCGCGATCGTCACGCGCAGCATGACCAGCGTGAGCGGCGTCACGCCGCCCAGCGCCACCTTCACGAAGGGAAAGGAGCAGCCCCACATCAGCGACAGAACGCCGAGCATCGCCCATGTGCGCAGCGACATGGACGTTTCGACGGCTGGCATTTTGGAAGCGGACATGCGGGCTCCGGTTGCGCGCGCAATCTATTGCAGTCGGCCGCGCGCCGCGACCCGGTTTCTGTGACGGGCGGTTATGCGCCTACGCCGGCAGATCCAGCACGCCGGCCTTGCCGCCCTTCGTCCCAAACGCCAACCGCTTGCCCGTCGCATCCCACGCCAGCGCGGTGACCGCATCGTTCGACTCCCGCTCGCCGCGTACGAAAATCTCCGCGCCGTCGTTGAGCCGCGCCAGCAGCACCCAGCCGTCCTCGTAGCCGATGGCGAGCACCATGTTGGTGGGATGAAAAGCGACGCGCGACACGCGGCGCGGACGCACGCCGCATTCGCGCGGGCCGCGGCCCATCGGCCCGTCCTTGGTCTCGAACGGCCAGACCACGCAGGCGTCGGCGCCTGAGGTCGCGAGCCACTTGCCGTCGGGCGACCACGAGAAGGAGCGGGTCTTGGCGGGATAGCCGGACATGCGCATGTGCTTGCTGTCGGCGAGCCGCCAGCCGTGCAGCATGTTTTCCTGCATCGACGTCACGAGAAAACGGCCATCCGGCGAAACCGTCGCATCGAGATGCGAGCCCTTCCATTCGTAGAAGGCGGGGTCGCCGGCATTGGGAAACCACAGCGAGGCGCCGTTGTAATGCGCGATCGCGAGCCGGTAGCCTTTTGGGAGAAAGCACAGGCCGCGCACGGCGGACGGCGCGTCGAAATTCTTGACCACGCCCTTGGCGTCTCGCGCGCGCACGCTCTTGCCCGCCGACCACGCCATCGCGCCATCCTCGCGCAAGGTCAGCGCGTCGATCCACTTGCCTTTTTCATCCGCGATGGTCTCGCTGCGCCCTTCGGCATCGGTCGCGACCAGCAGCCCGTCGTCGCCGCCGGTGACGAAGCGCTTGCCGTCGGAAAGCGCGACGAGGATCGCGCCGTCCTCATGCGCCTTGACGCGCTTCTCCTCGCCGATGTCGACATAGAGCAACGTGCCATCGGCGAGCGCATAGACGGGCGTGCGGCCGAGAAAGGCGGCTGCAACGATAGTGTCGCCGGCTTCGATATTGGTGACATGCTGGGCGAGGGAGGTTTCGGACATGGTCGGGTTCTAGCACCCTCTCCCCGCTTGCGGGGAGAGGGCTGGGGTGAGGGGGCAAACGACTGGGAACACTGCGAACCGCAGCGCCCCTCATCCGGCGCGTCGCGCCACCTTCTCCCCGTTTCACGGGGAGAAGGGGAGCGGACCTACGCCGCGCACTTCATGAAACCCTCGCGGATTTCGTCTTCCTTGAGATTGCGGCCGATGAAGACGATGCGGCTGACGCGCTTTTCGTCGGGCTTCCAGTCGCGCTGCAGGTCGCCGTCGAGGATCATGTGCACGCCCTGGAAGACGAAGCGCTTGTCCTCGCCCTTGAGCGCCAGAATACCCTTGGAGCGCAGGATGCTCGGCCCCTCGCGCTGCACGAGGTCGTTGACCCACGGCATGAATTTGTTGGGATCGACCTCGCCGTCGATCGTCAGCGCAAGCGACTGCATCTCCTCGTCGTGCTGCGCCTTCAGGCCGTGGCCATGTCCATGATCGTGGTGATGATGGTGATCATGGCCGTGATGATGATGATCATGCCCGCAATCCGGCCCACATTCGTGGTCGTGATCGTGGTGATGATCGTGATCGTCGGTCTCCAGAAAAGCCGGCTCGATCTCGAGGATGCGGTCGAGGTCGAAGGCGTTCTTGCCCAGCACCGCGTCGAGCGGCACGTTCGACTTCACCGCGCGATGCAGCTTGGCGTAGGGATTGATGCCGCGAATGCGCGCTTCCACCTCGCGCAACTCTTCGGGCGAAACGAGATCTGTCTTGTTGATGATGATGACGTCGGCGAATGCGATCTGGTTCTTGGCCTCCGGCGCATCCTTCAGCCGCGCCGACAGCCATTTGGCGTCCGCCACCGTCACAACGGCGTCGAGCTTGGCTGCGTCCTGAACGTCCTGGTCGACGAAGAAGGTCTGCGCGACCGGCGCGGGATCGGCCAGACCCGTCGTCTCGACGATGATCGCGTCGAACTTGCCCTTGCGGCGCATCAACCCCTCGAGGATGCGGATGAGATCGCCACGCACGGTGCAGCAGATGCAGCCGTTGTTCATCTCGAACACTTCCTCGTCGGCGCCGACGACGAGATCGTTGTCGATCCCGATCTCGCCGAACTCGTTGACGATGACGGCGTATTTCTTGCCGTGCGGCTCGGAGAGAATGCGATTGAGCAGCGTCGTCTTGCCGG
>JAGRKN010000342.1:7351-9472 GCA_020442275.1 Rhodoblastus sp.
CCATGTCGATGTAAGTCCCCGCCGGCCCCTCGGACCCCGAAAGCGAGTCCGAATAGAGCGTTCCCCCTATCCTCGCCCCGGTTTCCCGGGCGATCTGGTCGATCAGCCTGACATCGCTGACGTTTTCCAGAAAGACGGCCGGATATTTGTCCTTTTTGACCTGGGCGATGATTTTTCCGACGTCGCGGGCGGACACCGCCGTTTCCGTCGAGACGCCCGTCGGCGCGGCAAGCTCCAGCCCATAGGCCTGCCCGAAATAGCCGAAAGCGTCGTGCGTGGTGACGATCCGTCGACGATCGGGAGGGATGTTCGCCACGGCTGCGCGCACCTCGGCGTCGAGAGCGTCGAGCCTGTCCAGATAGGCTTTCGCGCGCGCCTCGTAATCGGCCTTGCCCGAGGGATCGACCGCGATCAGCCCGTCCAGGATATTGGCGACATAGATTTTCGCGTTCAGGACATTCTGCCAGGCGTGCGGGTCGGCGCCGCCATGCTCATGCTCATGATCGGCGTCTTCCTTGCGCAGCGTGACGCGGTTGGAGGCGATCACGATCCTCGCCTTCGACGCCGAGGCCTTGGCGAGCCGGCTGATCCATCCCTCGAGATTGAGCCCGTTCTCGACGATCAGCCGCGCGCCGGCGAGTTTGCGGCTATCCGCGGGCGAAGGGTTATAGGCGTGAACGTCGCCGTTGGGGCCGACCAGCGACACGACCTCGACACGGTCGCCACCGACCTGGCGGACGAGATCGGCGAGGATAGTGAAGGTGGCGACGACTGGAAGTGTGGTTTGGGCGCAGACAGGTTCAGCACCAGCAAATAAGGCAGCAAGCCCAACGAAAATCGAGCGTCGCGTAGGGCGCCATTCCCCTCCCCCTTGTGGGGAGGGGCCAGGGGAGGGGGTCGCGCAATCTCGCAGGATGTCTCGACCCCCCACCCCTACCCTCCCCCACAAGGGGGGAGGGAGTCCGTCTGCTGTCTGCATGGTCACGCCTCCAGATGCCGCCGCTTCGGCCTGCCGCGCAGAGCGCCGCCCGCCCGCCCGAACACCAGCGAAACGAAATAGACGCAGCCCGCCGCCAGCACGATCGCGGGACCCGACGGGAGGGACAGCGCGTAGGACGCGACCAGTCCTGCATAGGCGCAGGCGACGCCGATCAGCGCGGCGAGCGCGATCGCCGCATCGAGTTTTTGCGTCCACAGCCGCGCGGCAAGCGCCGGCAGCATCATCAGCCCGACCGACATGAGGGTGCCGAGCGCCTGAAAGCCGGCGACGAGATTGAGCACGAGCAGGCCGAGAAAGGCGAGTTGCGTCAGCGCGCCCGCGCCGGTCGCGGCCTGCGTGAAAGCGGGATCGAGCGTTTCCATCACGAGCGGCCGGAACAGCACGGCAAGGCCGAGCAGCGTGACGGTGGCGATGCTCGCCAGCAGCAGCAGCGTTTGATCATCCAGCGCCAGCACATTGCCGAACAGCACGTGCAGCAGGTCGATGTTCGAGCCGCGCAGCGAGACCAGCGTGACGCCAAGCGCCAGCGATACGAGATAGAGGCCGGCGAGCGAGGCGTCCTCACGCAAGAGCGTCGCGCGCGCGACCAGGCCCGAGCCGAGCGCGACGACGACGCCCGCCGCCAGCCCGCCGAGCGTCATGGCCGTGGCGGAAAGCCCGCCAGCGACGAGATAGCCGATCGCCGCCCCCGGCAGGATGGCATGCGCCATGGCGTCGCCGGACAAAGCCATGCGGCGCAGGATCAGGAACATGCCGAGAGGCGCGCCGGCGACGGCGAGCGCCGCCGACCCTACCAAAGCGCGGCGCATGAATTCGAAATCGGCGAAGGGGGCGACGAGCAGGTCGTACATGGCGCTCATCCTTGAACACCACACTCGCGCCGATCTGGAGCAAGCCACGCATCTGGTCCCCTCCCCCCTTGTGGGGGAGGGTTAGGGTGGGGGGTCGCGCAACCTCGCGAAATTGGCGCATCTAGAGCGCTGCATTCGTCGCAAAACCCCGCGACCCCCTCCCCCACCCCTCCCCACAAGGGGGAGGGGAGTATCATTGCGCCTTTCCCCATCACGCCGCCCTCTCGCAATCCGCGGCGTGCTGGTCGAAAGCCTCGCTCATGCGGCGCG
>JAGRKN010000342.1:9597-10735 GCA_020442275.1 Rhodoblastus sp.
CATGCCAGCGCGCGATCAGCCCGACCAGATCGCCGGTCGTGCGTTCGTCGACTGCCGCGAAGGGCTCGTCGAGCAGGATGACGCCCGCCTCCTGCAACATGAGACGCGCGAACAGCATCCGCTGGGTTTGGCCGCCCGACAGCGCGCCGATCTGGCGCGCCTCGAAACCTTCCAGGCCAACAGCCGCAATCGCCTCCGCCACGGCGTGCCGGTCGGCGGCGCCGATGCGGCCGAACAGGCCGGCGCGCCGCACACGGCCGAGCGCGACGAAATCGAATACGTCGATCGGAAAGCTGCGGTCGATCTCGGCGGCCTGCGGCAGATAGCCGATGGCCCGCGTGTCGCAGCCGCCGCGGTCGATGCGCCCGCCGAGCGGCTTCAGCGCGCCGACGAGCCCCTTGATGAGCGTCGACTTTCCGGCGCCGTTCGGCCCACAGATCGCCGTCAGCGATCCCGCTGCGAAACGCCCGGTCAGATGGTGCACGGCCGGATGCCCGTCATAGCCGAGCGTGACGTCGTCGAGCGCGAGCGCGGTCGTCATGACATCGCCCATTTCACGCCGAGCCAGATCAGGCCCGACAGGACGCCGGCGCCCGCGAGCCGCTCCAGCGCCGACATCCTCAAGAGCGACGGTCCCGGCGCGACGACCGCGGAGGGGTCATGCGCGTGCCCATGGTGATCGTCATGACCATGCGTATGGTGCGCATGATCGTGATCGTGGCGGTGGTGGTCGTGGTCGTGGTCGGTCATGCGGAAGCCTGCCGCGCTGCGGATGAAATGTTATAATGTTACAATTGCGGCCGAAGCAAGAAGGCTGGAAAGCGTAATCAGAAACTTGTATGACGATTTCATTGGACAATCGATAGCAAATCCAACGACAGGGAATGCCCATGCTCTATCCGGCCTCCGAGCGCGTCCTCGAGATCAAGCGCCAGCTCGAGCGCTTCATGGACGACCACATCTATCCGAACGAAGCCCGCCACTATCGCGAGGTGGAAGAGCTCGGGCCCTGGAAAGTCTATCCCATCGTCGAGGAACTGAAGCCGCTCGCGAAGGCTCAAGGGTTGTGGAACCTCTTCCTGCCGGACAGCGACCGCGGCGCCGGCCTCACCAATCTCGAATATGCCACGCTCTGCGA
>JAGRKN010000343.1:0-255 GCA_020442275.1 Rhodoblastus sp.
TCAGTTCTTGTCCTTGTCGACCAGCTTGTTCTTGCCGATCCAGGGCATCATGGCGCGCAGCTTCTCGCCGACCTCTTCGATCTGGTGGGCGGCGTTGCGGGCGCGCACGGCCTTGAACGAGGTCTGGTTGACCTTGTTCTCGAGCATCCAGTCGCGCGTGAACTTGCCGGTCTGGATGTCGTTGAGGACGCGCTTCATCTCGGCCTTCGTCTCCGGCGTGATGATGCGCGGGCCGGTGACGTATTCGCCGTATTC
>JAGRKN010000343.1:462-1533 GCA_020442275.1 Rhodoblastus sp.
TCTCGCATTCTTCCTTGAAGTTGGTCTCGATGATGCCGGCGCGGCCGCCGCCGATGGCCGACGCATAGGACAGGCCGAGGTCATGGGCGTTGCCCGAGGCGTCCTGGTGGATGGCGATCAGGCAGGGCACGCCGCCGCCGCGCTTGTATTCGGAACGCACGGTGTGGCCGGGGCCCTTGGGGGCGACCATGAGGACGTCGAGGTCCTTGCGCGGCTCGATGAGATTGAAGTGAACATTCAGCCCGTGCGCGAAGAGGAGGGCGGCGCCCTTCTTCATGTTGGGGGCGAGTTCGTCGCGGTAGATGTCGGCTTGCAACTCGTCGGGCGTCAGCATCATGACGACGTCGGCCCACTTCGCGGCTTCGGCCACGGTCATGACCTTGAGGCCTTCGCCCTCGGCCTTCTTGGCGGTCGGGGAGCCGGCGCGCAGCGCGACGCAGACGTCCTTGACGCCGGAATCGCGCATGTTCAGCACGTGGGCGTGGCCCTGCGAGCCGTAGCCGACGACGGCGACCTTCTTGCCCTTGATGAGATTGATATCGGCATCCCGATCGTAATAGACGCGCATTTTCTTCTTTCCCCTTGGGTGTTCGGATTTGGTCGTTCTGCCGCGCGCGGCGGCGAAATTCGCTTTGCGGGCGCTTGGTGACTGTTTGGATGGGCGAGGTCAAGCCCCGGAGGGGCTTTCCGGCCGCAATCCGGGGTTGCGGCCTCAGATCGGCTCGGGCCCGCGCGAAATGGCGGCGACGCCGGTGCGGGAGACTTCCACCAGGCCGAGCGGGCGCATCAACTCGACGAAATCGTCGATCTTGGCGGTGGCGCCGGTCAGCTCGAAGATGAAGCTCTCGGTCGTGGCGTCGATGACCTTGGCGCGGAAGGCTTCCGCGAGCCGCAGCGCCTCGACGCGGGCTTCTCCCGCGCCCCGCACCTTCACCATGGCGAGTTCGCGCTCGATCGCGCGCTTGGAGAGCGAGAGGTCGATCACCTTGTGGATCGGCACGATGCGCTCGAGCTGATGGGTGATCTGCTCGATCACCTCAGGCGTCCCCGACGTGACGATGGTGATGCGCG
>JAGRKN010000344.1 GCA_020442275.1 Rhodoblastus sp.
CCCTCAACCCGGGTCCTCATCCTGAGGAGCCCGCGTCGCGGGCGTCTCGAAGGATGGCCAAGCCGAGCATTCCTGCCTCGGCCACCCTTCGAGACGCGATGCTGCGCATCGCTCCTCAGGATGAGGATTCCTGTTCTTTCGCCCCTTTATCGTCTACGCATTTTCGCATATCAATCGGCGATATCGCGCAACCGCTGTGCATTCATTCACAATGCTCGACTGGGACAACGCCCGAATTTTCTTGGCCGTCGCCCGCACCGGACAGATGCTGGGCGCGGCCAAGAAGCTCGGGCTCGATCATGCGACCGTCAGCCGCCGGATCGCAACCCTGGAAAGCGCGCTCGGCGTGAAACTGATCGAGCGGCGCACGAACGGCTGCGCGCTGACCGCCACCGGCGAGACGTTTCTAGCCAGCGCCGAGAAGATCGAGACCGAATTTCTGCGCGCGCAGGCCGCGTTGTCGGGCGCGGACGTCGCCATTTCCGGCAATGTCCGCGTCGGCGCGCCGGACGGGTTCGGGACCTTCGTGCTGGCGCGGCATCTCTCCGCGCTGATGAACGAGCATCCCGGCCTCAACGTCCAGCTCGTACCGCTGCCGCGCGCCTTCTCGCTCGCCAAGCGCGAGGCCGACATTGCGGTGACGATCGACCGGCCGGTGGAAGGGCGGCTGACCGTGAAGAAGCTGACCGATTATTCACTCAGCCTCTATGCGTCGAAGACCTTCCTGAAGGATCGCCCGGCGCTGGCGAAAGGCGATCTGTCGGGCGTGCGCGTCGTCGCCTATGTGCCCGACCTCATCTTCTCGCCGGCGCTCGATTATCTCGGCGATTTCGACCTCGCCCAGAACCCGAGGTTCGAATGCGCGGGCATGCTCGGCCAGATCGAGGCGGTGCGCACGGGTTCAGGGATAGGCGTGCTGCACGACTACGCCGTCCGCAACCTGCCGGACCTCGTGCGCGTTCTCCCCGAGAAACGCGTGACCCGCACCTACTGGATCGTGACCCATGACGACGTCCGCGATCTCGCACGCGTGCGGCTGGTGCACGATTTCATGAGCGACCTCACCCATCGCCTCGCGCGCCAATTCATCTGATATAAAGCCCGCAAGGAGCCCCGCATGACTTCCAAGCTCGAACAACTCAAGTCCATGACGACCGTCGTCGCCGACACCGGCGACATGGATTCGATCCGCGCTTTCGGCGCGACGGATTGCACGACCAATCCGACGCTGATCCTGAAGGCGGCAAGCATGCCGCAGTACAAACATCTCGTGGACGAAGCGATCGTCTGGGGCCGCAGCCATCACGGCGTGTCGAGCCGCGTCACCGACCGGCTTGCCGTCAATTTCGGAACGGAGCTGACGAAAATCGTGCCCGGCCGCGTGTCGACCGAAGTCGACGCCGATCTGTCGTTCGATCGTGACGCCATGGTCGACAAGGCCCGCGCGCTCATCGCCGACTACGAGAAGCGCGGCGTCGGCCGCGAGCGCATTCTCATCAAGCTCGCTTCCACTTGGGAGGGCATCGCGGCCGCGCGAACCCTCCAGAAGGAAGGCATCGACTGCAATCTCACGTTGATGTTCTCGCTCGCGCAGGCGGTCGCCGCTGCGGACGCTGGCGCCTTCCTTATCTCGCCCTTCGTCGGCCGCATCCTCGACTGGTACAAGGCTTCGACCGGCAAGGATTACACGAGCGAGACCGACCCCGGCGTCCTCTCGGTGCGCGAGATCTACGCCTATTACAAGACGCATGACGTCAAGACCGTCGTGATGGGCGCCTCCTTCCGCAACGCTGGCGAAATCGAGGCTTTGGCCGGCTGCGACCGCCTGACGATCTCGCCGCAGCTGCTGGAGGAATTGTCGAAGGATCAGGGCAAGCTCGAGCGCAAGCTCTCGTCAGAAAAGCCGGGCGCCGCGCCGGCCAAAATGGATCTCGACGAAAAGACTTTCCGCTGGCTGCTCAACGAGGACAGAATGGCGACGGAGAAACTGTCCGACGGCATCAGGCTGTTCGCGAAGGATTTGCTCGCCTTGCGCGAAATGGTGTCGAAGAAGCTGGAAGCGGCGGCGTGACGCTATTGCCGTCATGGCCGGGCTCGTCCCGGCCATGACGGCAATCAACCAACAAAACCGGGAGGAACGCATGTCGACCGACAAAGCCGCAGTCGAACAAGCCGTACAAACCTATTTCGATGGTCTCTACGAAGGCGACGCCGATAAGCTAGCTTCCGTTTTTCATCCCACCAGCGAACTGACCTTCGTGAACGACGGCAAGGTCGTCGTCTGGTCGCGCGACCAGTGGCTCGACAACGTGCGCAAGCGCGAGAGCGCGAAGTCCAAGGGTTCTGCGCGCGACGACGCAATCCTGTCGTTCGATCAGTCAGGCCCCGACACCGCTTTCGTGAAGGTGAAGTGCCAGCTGCCGCCGGCCTATTTCACGGACTATCTCGTCTTCGCGAAGGCCGAAGGAACGTGGAAGGTCGCGCAGAAGATTTTTGCGACGGTCGTGAAGAAGTAGGCGCGTTGGAGGCCGTCATGGCCGGGCTTGTCCCGGCCATCCACGCCCGGCTATTGTTGACGGCTGGCGTCTTAGCCCCTGCGGCCCGGCGTGGATGCCCGGCACAGGGCCGGGCATGACGGTTGCGTTCACCCCTTCGCCAGCGCCGTTTCCCTGATCTTCGTCAGCGTCGTCGTCGGGGTGATCGCGTCGGGATCGATCTTCACGTGGATGATCGAGGGCTTGCCGCTCGCCACGCAGCGCTCGAAAGCCGGCATGAAATCTTCCGTCCTGTCGACGAACTCGCCATGCCCCCCGAAGGCGCGCGCGTAGGCCGCGAAATCCGGGTTCTTCAACACCGTCCCACTCACGCGTCCCGGATATTCGCGTTCCTGATGCATGCGGATCGTGCCGTACATGCCATTGTCGACGACGACGAAGATAATGCCGAGATCGTATTGCACGGCGGTCGCGAATTCCTGACCGTTCATGAGAAAGCAGCCGTCGCCGGCAAAGCTCACCACCGTCCTGTCTGGAAACGCGCGCTTGGCGCCGATCGCGGCCGGCACGCCATAGCCCATCGAACCCGAGGTCGAGGCCAACTGTCCCCCGAACTTCGGAATGCGCAGGAAGCGTCCAACGAAAATATTGTAATTGCCGGCGCCGGACGTGACGACGAAATCGTCTCCCAGTTTTTCGCGCAAGCGCGTCAGCGCTTCGCCGAATTGCATGGCGCCGGGGATAGGCGGCGCGCTTTCGGTCCACCCCATATAGTCCGCATGCGCGGTGCCCGCGACGCCCGCCCAGGCGACCGCATTCGGCGGCTGCACGCTTTCGAGTTGAGCGCAAAAAGCCTGCGGCGTCGCGTTGATGGCGAGCGTTGGATGATAGACGCGGCCGAGTTCGTTGGCGTCGGCGTGCACATGCACGAAGGTCTGGCGCGGCTTGGGGATTTCGAACAGCGTGTAGCTCTGCGACGGCATTTCCGCCATGCGGCCGTTCACGAGCAGAACGAGATCGGCCTCCTTCACGCGCGCCAGCAATTTCGGATTGGGGCCGATGCCGAGTTCGCCGGCATAATTCCTGTGCCCGTTCGGAAACAGCATCGCGCGACGGAAGGATGTCGCGACCGGGAGATCGAAACGCTCGGCAAAACGGACGAATGAATCGACAGCCTTCGCGCTCCAGCCAGAGCCGCCGAGAATGGCGATCGGCGCCTTGGCCGCCCATAGCAGCTTCTGAAGCTCCGCCATCTGCGTCAGGCCCGG
Organism: Rhodoblastus sp.; assembly: GCA_020442275.1. Lineage (GTDB taxonomy): Bacteria > Pseudomonadota > Alphaproteobacteria > Rhizobiales > Beijerinckiaceae > JAJXWB01. The sequence goes on from JAGRKN010000344.1 coordinate 3,764, forward strand.
CCATGTCGGCGCGGGTTCGACGCGCACAGCGTCGACAGCCTCCGCGGTCTCGACCAGCATGTCCTCGGGCAGCGCAATCACCACGGGGCCGGGGCGGCCCTGCATTGCGACATGGAAAGCGCGCGAGACGAGTTCGGGAATGCGCGCGGGGTCGTCGATCTCGCACACCCATTTCGCCGTCGAGCCGAAGAAGGCCTTGAAATCCATCTCCTGGAATGCGCCGCGACCACGCATGGAACGTTCGATCTGCCCGACGAAGAGAATGAGCGGCGTCGAATCGTGTTCGGCGATGTGGATCGCGTGCGCGGCGTTGGTCGCGCCGGGCCCGCGCGTGACAAAGGCGACGCCGGGACGTCCCGTGAGGCGCGCAGAGGCCTCGGCGGCCAGCGCCGCGCCCGTCTCCTGCCGGCACACGGTGATCTCGACGGAGGAATCATGCAGTGCGTCGAGCACGGCAAGATAGGATTCGCCGGGCACGCAGAACACATGCTTGACGCCCTGGATCGCGAGCTGGTCGACGAGGATCTGGCCGCCGGTGCGGAGGTTGGAAGCGGACTTCATGACTTGGCCTCGCCGCGCCGCTCTGCGCGCGCGTTTGCAAACCTACTCGTCATTGCGAGGAGCGGAGCGACGAAGCAATCCAGAGCAGCGCTTCGGCTTCTGGATTGCTTCGCTGCGCTCGCAATGACGGCGAATCGTGATCAGGCCGCGATCGCCTCGGCCAGCGCGACCACGCGCTTGGCCATTTCGGCGTGCAGGCGCTCGACCATGCGGCCGTCGAGCTGGA
>JAGRKN010000345.1:0-427 GCA_020442275.1 Rhodoblastus sp.
GCGTCTGCCCCAAAATGGGTCAGCTGGCTGGCGCGCTCATATCGGCGAAGCGCTCGCGCACGGCAGCCGCGACCGCCTGCATCGCGGCCTCGGCGCGCGCGTTTTCCTCGGGCGTTTCGATCTTCACTTCGAAATGATGGGCGCGCGCGAGCGTCACGGATTTCTCGAAAGCCTGGAGGCCGGCGGCCGCCATGCGATCCGCCGCGCGCGGAATCCAGCGACGGCGCAGGCTTTGCGCGACATTGGCGGCGCGCAGCGCGCGCAGGCGCGGATCGATCCGCACGTCTTCCTGCGTTCCGAACCATGCGGGTCCCGACAGGTGAAGGAAGACGGAGCGGAAGAAGGAGCGCATGTCGCCGCGCCCCTGCGTGAGCGAGGCGGCCGTGCGCACGCTCTCGTCGAGCAATTGCCGACCCCATGCATCGGC
>JAGRKN010000345.1:515-10118 GCA_020442275.1 Rhodoblastus sp.
AGCCAGCCGACATAGCGCCACAGATGTTGTAGCGCCTCGGTTTCGCCCTCGCTGAAACGTACGCCGAGCCGCGCGAAGGAGCGCAGGTTGAGATAGGAGAACAGGCTCAGCGTCATCGCCAGCATCGTCTGGTCGATCGGCTCGCCGACGAAGTCGCGCGAAAAATCCGGCATGCGCTTCAACCATGCGCGGATCGAGGCATGCAGCAGGCGCACGCGCAGCGTCGTCTCGTGGCCGAGTGCGCCCTCCTCGAGCCCGCCTGGCTGGAGGATGGCGCCGATGAAGGCGCCGGTCTCGCTGATGCGCGTCGCGGGATTGGCGCCGAGCCGGCCGGTGGCGCGGGTGACCAGCGTGGCGCGGGCGAAGACGCCGCCCGAAAACAACGAATGCATCAGCGACAGCCGCGAGAGCGAGACGAAGCCGAGCATGACGTTCTGCCCAGCGGCGATCGCCTTGCGGTCGAGCCAGTCGGGCGGCGTCGCAACCGCCCCCACGAATTTTTGCGCGGCGCCGTTGCCTTCGGCCGCCAGCGCACGCACCGCGCCGAGCTTGTCGGCGGCGCGGTCGTAATTGCGTTCGTGCAGCGCGGCCACGGCGCGATCTGCGAGCGGATCGCCCACGAACATCATGCGGTCGAGCAGCGCCTTCGTGTAGCGCGCGCTGTAGGCGGCGTTGGTCCTGTCGATCAGCGCGTCGATGTCGCGCATTTTCTGGCCGTCAGGCAGCGATAGCGTCGGACTGGATCTTCTTGACGCCGGCCTTGTTCATCGCGTCCCAGGATTTCATCAGCGACCCCTGCGCGTCGATTCCGCGGCAGGCGTCCTCGATCACATAGACGTCGAACCCCGCCATGCGCGCGTCGATCGCTGTCCAGGCGACGCAGAAATCGGTCGCGAGCCCGGTGATGAACAGTTTCGAGATACCGCGCTCCTTGAGATAGCCTGATAGTCCCGTGTTCGTCTTTTTGTCGGCTTCCAGCAGCGCCGAATAGGAATCGACATCGGCGTGAAAGCCCTTGCGGATGACGAGTTGCGCCTTCGACACGTCGAGATCCTTTGATAACGCGGCGCCGTCCGTGCCCTGGACGCAATGGTCGGGCCACAAGACTTGATCGCCATAGGGGAGGCGCACGACGTCGAACGGTTTCTTGCCGGCATGGCTCGACGCGAAGGAAATATGGCCGGGCGTATGCCAGTCCTGCGTCAGCACTACATTCGCAAACGCCTTCGATAGCCGATTGATGACGGGAATGACCTTCTCGCCGTCCTTCACCGCGAGCGAGCCGCCCGGCAGGAAGCAATTCTGGACATCGACGACGACGAGTACGGATTTGTCGTCGGGCGTGATCTTGTCGGCCGCCAGAACTCGCGCCGGCGCGAAGGCCGTCGCGCAAATGGCGGTGGATAGAAACGAGCGGCGGTCGAGCATGGAAGACCTCCCTGACAGACCCCGAGTGAACACCGGAGCCGCGCGGGCGTAAAGCCAAAAAGCTGGACGCGCCGCCCAGGATTGCGGCTATTGTCGTCTGAAAGAAATGGGAGGATGTCTTGGAAAAGACGACAGCGCGCGGTCCACTCGCGGGTGTGCGCGTTATCGACATGACCGCCGTGGTTCTGGGGCCGCTGGCGACGCAGATACTTGGCGACTACGGCGCCGATGTCATCAAGATCGAACCGCTCGAAGGCGATCTGATGCGCGCCAACGGCGCGCAGAAGGCGGACGGTTCGACAGCGGGCCTGAGTTCCATCTTTCTCGCCATCAATCGCAACAAGCGCTCGCTCGCCATCGACCTGAAGAAGGACGAAGGCCGCGCGGCCGTGCGAAAACTCGTGCGCGGCGCGGATGTCTTCGCGCACAACATGCGCGTCGAGGCGGTCGAGCGTCTGGGCTTCGGCTATGCGGCGCTGCGGGCGGAAAAGCCCGATCTCGTCTATTGCGTGGCGACAGGCTTCGGACAGGACGGCCCCGATCGCGCGCGGCCGGCCTTCGACGATGTGATCCAGGCGGCGAGCGGTCTTGCCTCCATCGCCAATGTCTATGCCGAGCGGCCGGACTACGTATCGAGTCTGATCGCCGACAAGACAACCGGGCTAGCGCTCTGCAACGCCGTCCTCGCCGCGCTCTTTCACCGGCAGCGCACGGGCGAGGGGCAATATGTCGAGACGCCCATGCTCGAGACCATGGCGGCCTTCGTGCTAGCCGAACACATGGGCGGCATGACTTTCGAACCGCGCGAGGGTACGGCCGGCTATGCGCGCCTGATGCAGGGCGGGCGGCGCCCCATGCGCACGAAGGACGGCTGGCTGGCGCTGCTGCCCTACACTGCAGAACATTGGACGGCATTCGTCTCCGAGATCGACCGCCTCGATCTCGTGCCCATCGCCACCGACCGCATCGCGCGCAACAAGCATATTCAGGAGCTCTACGGCGCGATGCGCGACGCGCTGGAGCGACGCACGACGGACGAGTGGATGGCGACCTGCGACCGGCTCGACATTCCCGCGACGCGCCTCTACGGCCTCGACGACCTGCCCGATCATCCGCATCTCAAGGCGACAGGCTTCTTCGAGACGCACGATCATCCGGCGGTCGGAAAAATCCGCCTCACGCGCCCGCCGACGAAGTTCGAAAAGACGCCCGCGACGATCACGCGGCACGCGCCGCGGCTCGGCGAGCATACGCGCGAGCTTCTTCGCGAGGCGGGCCTGCAGGAGGAAGAGATCGCTGCGCTGATCGAGGGCGGCGTCGCGCGCTAGCGCGCGGTGACGACGAGCGCGCGCATGCGCCCTTCGATCGCGCCAGATCCGAATTTCGCGGCGAGCGCGGCGGCCACGGCCTCCGTCGCCTCGTCCAGTCGGCGCGCGTCGCGCGTCTCGATCTCGTTGCGCAGCGGCGTGCCCTGGCAGATGCCGATGGCGGCTGCGCGCGGGCTCGGCGCGCGGTTCGTCTTTTCCACCGTCTCGATTTCCGTATTCGCGAAACCCGCTCTCACCAATGTGGCGCGGATATCGCCAGCGTCGTTGTAGCCGTAAGGCAAGCGTTCGAAGAAGGTCGGCGGATCCTCCGGAAAGACCGCCGCCAGCGCCTGGGTCGCGACGAGCGCGAACGCATTCGACTCCAGCGTGTCCCAGACATTGAAGATGTAGAGGCCGCCCGGCTTGAGTACGCGGCGCGCCTCTGCGAATCCTTGCGCCTTGTCGGGCAGGAACATGACTCCGAACTGGCAGACGACGGCGTCGAATACCTTGTCGTCGAAGGGCAGGGCGGATGCGTCGGCGACCCGCCATTCGATCCTGCGATCGGCGAGGCGGGAAGCCGAGACGTCGAGCATCGGTCCGTTCAGGTCCGTCGCGACGATCGAGACAGCCGGCGGCAGCGCGCGCGCCATCGCCCGCGTTGCGGCGCCGGAGCCGGCCGCTGTTTCCAGCACCCGTCCGCGCTTCACGCCGCTCAGGCGACGCACGAGGTCTTCCGCATAGGGGGAAAACCAGATCGGCACGAGATATTCGTCGTAGATGGCCGGGATCGACCCGGTGAAAGCCTTGTCGCCGCTTGCCATGCCCCGCGCTCCCGTCCGCATGCGCCCGATGCCCGCTTGCACATAGGTCAGTCCGACCGCGGGTCGAGCTGCGCCGGGCGTGCGGGCGCACACATTCTTTCGGTCGGAATTCGGGCCTCCTGCCGTCGGGCGTTTGGAGCCTCGTCGACACAGGATCCGTCGGCGGGCGCCACGGCAGGCGGAAACGGTGGGTGCAATGAAAATCGTCGCAAGCGTTTCGATGTTCATCCCGATCATTCTGGCGATCGCCTTCGCGGGCCTTGCGCTTGCCAGCGCCGCGCGCGGAAACGTTCACGGCCTGCTCGGTCAAGCCGACGAAGGACGGTTTCGTCGCCCTGCGCGCGCGACCCTCGCACGACGCGCCCGTGGTCGCGAAGATGCGGCCGGAGCAGATCGTCGTGCTCGATCTCAAGAACCACAATTATGTACGCTCGGGCGGATGGATCAGCCTGTCGTGGTTCCCCGGCGAAGCCATGCCCAATCCCGGCGACGACGGTTATGACAAGGTGAAACGTGGCTGGGCGAGCTACGAACTGATCGACGACTGCGGCTGATCATTTCACGAGCGCCGAAATCTCCTTGAAGCGCGGATGCGTCGCGTCGCGCACCCATTCGAACAGAACCATTTCGGTCGTGACCAGCGTCGCGCCGGCGCGCGCCATACGTTGCAGCGCGAAGCGCTTGCTCTGCGCCTTGCGCGACCCGACGGCGTCGGCGACGACGAAGACCTTGCGGCCCGCTTCTATGAGACCCAGTACGGTCTGCAGCACGCAGATATGCGCCTCGCAGCCGGTGACGACGAGCGCATGCGTCTCGGGAAGCCGGTCGAGAAAGCCCGGCGCACGCGTGGAATCGAAGCTCGTCTTCTCGACCAGCGCGCCGGCGGGCGGTGCGAGTTCCGGAACCATATGCCCGAGCCCCTTGGGATATTGCTCGGTATAGAGCGTCGGCACGTCCAGAATCTCGGCGCCGCGCACGAGGCGCCGCGCATTGGCGATCGCTTCGCCCGCGCCCTCGATCGCCGGCGTCAGTCGGGCCTGGAAGTCGACGACCAGCAGGGTCGAGGCCTGCGCCTGAAGCATCAGCATCGCGTCATTCCTCCCGTGCGCCTGGCGCCTTCGCGCGATTGACTTCGTTCTAGACCCGCCCGATTCTTTCAACAAGACGAGCGGCAAGAGTCCGAGAGGAAAACGCCATGCTGATGAACGCCGCCGATTATCGGGAGTCGCTGCGGGCCTACAGGCCGCGCGTTTTCGTCGAGGGGCGGCAGATCGACAGCGTCGCCGACGAGCCCTTGCTCGCGCCGGGCGTCGCGGGCGTCGGCGTCACCTACGATTTCGCGCATGTCGAGGCGTATCGCAGGCTGATGACGGCAGCGCAGTCGACGTCGGGCAAGACCGTCAATCGCATGGTCCATGTCAGCGAGAATTCCGCAGACCTTCTCGCCAAGCTCGAGGCCGTGCGCCTCGTCTGCAAGACGTCTGGCTGCGCGCAGCGCTATCTCACGCATGATGCGCTGAACGGCATTTATCAGGCGACGCGCCGCGCTGATGATGCGCGTGGAACGGACTACAGCCAGCGCTTCCTGAATTATCTGCACGACGTGCAGGACAGGGACCTGACGCTCGGCGTCGCGATGACCGACGCCAAGGGCGATCGCTCCTTGCGCCCCGGCAAGCAGCAGAATCGCGATGTCTATGTGCACATCAAGGAACGCCGGAAGGATGGCGTGGTCATTCGCGGGACGAAGGCGATCGTGACGGGCGCGCCCTACATGCACGAATTCCTGGTCATGCCCTGCCGCACGCACGTGCCCGAAGATGCGGACTTCGCCATCTGCTGCGCCGTGCCGATCGATGCGCCGGGCGTCACCATCGTCGCCAAGCGCGCGGGACGTCCGGGCGACGCAGGCGCGAAATTCTCCGCGAAATATGGCCAATCCGTCGGCGTCGTTATCTTCGACGACGTCTTCGTGCCGCATGATCGCGTCTTCATGGCGGGCGAGACGGAGGAGGCGGGCTTCCTCACCACGTCCTACGCCACGCACCATCGCCATTCCTGCATCGGCGCGCGCGCCGGCTTCGGCGATCTCCTGATCGGCGCCGGCGCGCACATGATCGAGGCGAACGGGCTCGACGCCGATCGCCACGCGCATATCCGCGAGGCGATGGTCGATCTCATCACCATAGTCGAAAGCTTTTTTGCCTGCGGCGTGGCGGCGTCCGTGTACTGCACGCAGGACCCGACAGGTTCGGTCATGCCGGATGCGGTCTTCTCCAACATTGGCAAGCTGCTGCTGGCGACGAAAATCTACGACATGCACAAGCTCGCCCATTACGTCTCGGGCGGGCTCGTCGTCGCGCTGCCGGGGCCGGAGGAAGATCACAATCCCGAAACGGCCGCCTCGCTCGCCGCCGTGCTCGGCGGCCGCGCCGACATTCCCGCGGAAAAGCGCATGGAAATGGCGCGTCTCATCGGCGATCTCACCGTATCCGATCAGGCGGGCTGGATGTCGGTGATCTCGCTCCACGGCGGCGGTTCGCCGGAGGCGATGAAGCGCGAGATCTGGCGCAATTATCCCGTGCAGGAAAAGAAGGATCTGATCGACGCGCTGCTCGATCGCGGCGTTCTCGATGTCGGCCAGCGCGTGTCGAAACAGCCCGGTCGCTGCTGCGCGCAGGGCTGCGAGACGCCGGCGAGCGAGGCGGCGGAGTAGCCAGTCGTTATTGCGAGGAGCGTAGCGACGACGCAATCCAGAGCCATGACCCGGCTCTGGATTGCTTCGCTTCGCTCGCAATGACGGGGGAACAAGCCGTCAATGCGCCCTTGAAATGCAGAAATCCACGGTCTCCAGCAGCGCCGTCTTGATCGGCGACTGGCCGAAAATTTCCAGCGCGTCGCGCGCCATGGCGCCGTAGTGGCGGGCGCGTTCGATCGTATCTTCCAGCGCGCGGTGCTTGCGCATGATGCCGAGCGCGGTCTCGATGTCGCCGTCCGCAATCTCGCCCTTTTCCAGCGTGCGTCGCCAGAAGTCGCGCTCGCCGTCCGTGCCGCGCCGGAACGACAGAACGACCGGCAATGTAATCTTGCCCTCGCGGAAATCGTCGCCGGTATTCTTGCCGAGGGTCGCGGCCTGGCCGCCGTAATCGAGCGCGTCGTCGATCAGCTGGAAGGCAATGCCGAGATTGGCGCCGTAGCTGCGGCAGGCGGCGGCGTCCGCCTTCGGCCGGTTGGCGACGACAGGCCCGACCTCGCAGGCGGCGGCGAAAAGGGCCGCCGTCTTGGCGCGGATGACGGCGAGATAAGCGTCTTCTGTCGTCGAGGTGTCCTTGGCGGCGGCGAGCTGCATGACTTCGCCCTCCGCGATCACTGTGGCGGCGGTGGAAAGAATGTCGAGCGCGGGCAGGGAGCCGACCTCCACCATCATCTTGAAGGCCTGGCCGAGCAGGAAGTCGCCGACGAGCACGCTCGCCTCGTTGCCCCACAGCATGCGGGCGGCGAGCTTGCCACGGCGCATGTCGCTCTCGTCTACCACGTCGTCGTGCAGCAGGGTGGCCGTGTGCATGAATTCGACGGCGGCCGCGAGCTTGATGTGCCCGTCGCCGCGATAGTCGCAGAGTGCTGCGGTGGCGAGCGTCAGCATGGGGCGCAGGCGCTTGCCGCCAGAGGAAATCAGGTGGTTGGCGACCTCCGGAATCATCGTCACGTCGGAGCCGGTGCGCGCGAGGATCGTCTGGTTGACGCGCTCCATGTCGGCCGACACCAGCGACACGAGCCGCTCGACGCCGCCCTTGGCTTCCGGCTTGGTTTTTTCCTCGAGGGGAATGACGACGCCCAAAACAACCTCGCTACGATGTTCCTGCTATCGGCTATTTAACGTCCTTTGCCACCAAATGGAATTCCGCCCGACGCTTGTGGCGCGAGAGGCGCCGTGACAGTTTGGCGCGATCCATGATCGAGCTTCTGCGCACCAACGATCCCGTGCTCCTGTCCTTCGCCGAGGCCGTCCTGGCAGGGGAAAAGATCGCTTTTCTGGTGACCGACCGGCATATGAGCGTGCTCGAGGGCTCGCTCGGCTTCATTCGTCGCCGCCTGCTGGTCGCCGACGAGGACGGGGACCAGGCGCGGCGCGCGTTACAAGAGGCCGGACTTGGCGCAGATCTCTCCCCGGCTTGACGCCTTTCTGGGCGGGCGCCTGACGCTGCGTCAGCTTCCCTCCGGCCACCGCGCCGGCACGGACGCCGTGCTGCTGGCCGCCTGCGTCCCCCCGAATGCGAAAGGCTTGGGCGTCGATGTCGGCGCCGGGGTCGGCGCCGCCGGCCTGTCGGCTCTCGCGCGCGCCGAAGGCCTCGACATGACCTTCGCCGAGATCGATCCCGCGCTGACGGCCTTGTGCGCGGAAAACATCGCGGCGAACGGTTTCGCCGCGCGCGCCCGGGCGATCGAGGCGGACGTGTTGAGGGCGTCAAGTCGTCGCGCGGCGGGCCTCGCGGATGGCGCGTTCGACCTCGTGCTCACCAACCCGCCGTTTTTCGATCCCGCCGCCGCGCGCGTCTCGCCGGACGCCGCCAGGGCGCGGGCGCATGTCGCGCAGGGCGGTCTGGAGGCGTGGATGAGGGCCGCGCTGGCGCTGCTCAGGCCGGGCGGAACATTCCTGATGATCCACCGCGCCGATGCGCTGGCGGAGATTTTGGCCAGCGCGAAAGGACGGATCGGCGGGCTGCGGCTTCTGCCCGTCCATGCGAAAGCAGGCGAACCTGCGGTCCGCCTGCTCGTTTCGGGCAAGAAGGGTTCGCGCGCGCCGCTGGCGCTCTTGCCGCCGCTGGTCCTGCACGGACCCGGCGGCGGGTTTTCGCCGGAAGCCGAGGCGATCCACCGCGGCGAAGCGGGGATCGCCGCGACGGAACCTTAGGCGCAGACCCTGCGCCACACCCGACGCCAGCCGTGGCGGGTGTGCACGCGGACCTTGCGCATCACGCAATATTCGTCGTCGTCGGCATAGGTCTCGTAGACCGGAGGCGGGACATAGACGGGGTAGGGGTCGTAGCCGCCGACATAGGCCGGATAGGCCGCGCCGCCGCGCCAGTGGCCGCCGCGATGACGATGCCGCCCGCCGACATACATCGACTGCGCCGTATCGTGCGGCGCGGCCGCGACGCCCGGCGGCGACCACACGCGCGGCCGCTGCGGCGCGATCGCGACGCCTCCGCCGGCCCAGTTGGACCCGCCGACTTGCGGGTGGACGCGCGGCGCGACGATGCCGCCGCCCGGCAGACCCTGCGGAACATAGGCGCGCGGGACCGCCGCTGGCCCCTGGAACTGCGGAGCGTAAACCTGCGCGCCGACCCGGCCGCCGCCGAAGCCGCCGCCATGGCCGCCACCGAAGCCGCCACCGGCCATAACGCCGCCACTCGCCGGCGCGCCGAACATCTGCGCGAAGGCCGGCGACGCCGCCAGACCCAGGGCGAGCGCAGCCGCCGAAAGCGCCGTCTTCAGATTGTAGGCCATGTTCAACCCTCCTCGCCGGCGATGCGGAAGCGTCGTTTAGCTCCGGCGCCGGCGTTGGCGGCTTTCCTAGAAGGGATGTCCTGAACCCCGGCTGAACGGCGCCGAAGCCGCATTGACCGCCGCTGGCGCGGCCCATAGGTTGCGCCGCAAATCGGCCCGCCACGATCAGACAGCCATGACCACCAGCGCCTTCAACGACCCGAAAAAGAGCTTTCAGGGGCTCATCCTCACGCTCCAGAATTTCTGGGCGGCGCAGGGCTGCGTCATTCTCCAGCCCTACGACATGGAGGTCGGGGCCGGCACGTTCCATCCCGCGACCACCTTGCGCTCGCTCGGGCCGAAACCGTGGAAGGCGGCCTACGTCCAGCCTTCGCGCCGGCCGAAGGACGGCCGCTACGGCGAGAATCCCAACCGGCTCCAGCACTATTACCAGTTCCAGACGATCCTGAAGCCCTCGCCGCCGGACCTGCAGGGCCTCTATCTCCAGTCGCTCGCGGCGATAGGCATCGATCCGCTGCTGCACGACATCCGCTTCG
>JAGRKN010000345.1:10138-12284 GCA_020442275.1 Rhodoblastus sp.
GAGCCCGACGCTCGGCGCCTGGGGCTTGGGGTGGGAATGCTGGTGCGACGGCATGGAAGTCTCGCAATTCACCTACTTCCAGCAGGTCGCGGGCTTCGAATGTTCGCCGGTCTCGGGCGAGCTCACCTACGGGCTCGAGCGCCTCGCCATGTACCTGCAGGGCGTGGAATCCATCTACGACCTCAATTTCAACGGTCGGGAAGGCGCCGAGAAGGTCACCTACGGCGACGTCTTCCTGCAGGCCGAGCAGGAATATTCGCGGCACAATTTCGAGCATGCCGACACGGAAAAACTGTTCCGGCATTTCAAAGACGCCGAAACCGAATGCCGCGCGCTGCTGGCGGCCGGCGACAGGGGCGAGCGCCACGACATGGTGCTGCCCGCCTATGACCAGTGCATCAAGGCGAGCCACACGTTCAATCTTCTGGATGCGCGCGGCGTGATCTCGGTGACGGAGCGCCAGAGCTACATTCTGCGCGTGCGCGAGCTGGCGAAGGCGTGCGGGGCGGCGTGGTTGCGGACCGAAGGCGGCGGGTTCGCGAAAGCCGGCTGAGACCGGCCGCTTCTCACGCCTCCTCCTTCATCAAGGAACGCAAGAACGCAGCGGCGCGATCCCGCGCGAAATCGGACATGGCCAGATCGAAATGCCCGAGGCCCTGCGCGATTTCCACGCGGGCGCGCGGGTTCGGCGCGAACGCTGTTCGATAACCCTCGGCGTTGAAGATGACGTCCGTTTCCGCGCCGAGCACGAGCGTATCGCAGGCGATCGACGCGATTTCGTTCTTCCAGTCTTCACGCGGCGTTACGGAGCGGAACAGGCGCCAGCTGTAGGCCGGCGTTTCCGCGCCTGTCTTCGCGGCTTCCGAGATCGCGAACCGGACGACGGGCAGTCCGTCGAAGGCGTGAATGCCGAAGCGATGCAGCATCTGGATGCCGGCGAAACGCGGGACCCGCGCATGCGCCCAGCCGCCCGACATCGGGCGCGCCGACGGCGCCGCGTTGCTGACGTAGGGCGACATCAGGATCAGGCCGTCCGGCCGGGGTAATTGGCCGCCCGCCGTGTAGCGGATCGCGAGACCGCCGCCGATCGAATGCCCGCCGATGAAGAACCGTCCGCCGCCGCCGTCGACCTTTAGGGCGGCCACGAGATCGGCGATGTCCGTCTCTTGCCGGTCGAGGCGGTCGACATCGCCGCGCACGCCCGGCGCATGGCCGTGGCCGCGCATGTCGAGCGTCGCGACGCGCAGGCCGGCGGCGGTCGCCAGACCCTCGGCGAAGCGGGCGAGATAGGCTGAGTCGCCGCCCGAACCGTGCATGAACACCAGAAGGTCCGCCCCTGAGCCGTAGAGCCGGTAGGCGCGGCTGGCGCCGTCGCGGGCGACGAAGCGCTGCTCGGGCGGCGGCGGCGCGAAATCGCCCCTCGCCACGAAACGACGGAAATCGGCCAGCGCCGCGCCGCCGAAGCCGGCGGGACGACGGACCGGCCAGAAGATCAGCGCGACCGCAAGAGCAACGAAAACAATCGGGAATGTCGCAATCGCGATCAGAAACTGGGACAGGTGCACGGATCGAACTCCATATATTGACAGCGTCAATATGCTTGCGCGATTTCCATTGTCAACATATATTTCCAGTGTAAATATCGATCGCAAATCAGGAGGCGCGTATGAGCACGACGGAGCCGGCCGGGCCGGCCGCGCAGACCGGGGACGCCGAGCGCGGCGGCCCCTATCACCACGGCAATCTGAAACAGGCGCTGCTGGACGCCGCCGAGGCCCTGCTGCGCCGGGAAGGCGTCGGCGGCCTCACACTGCGCGCGGCCGCGGCGGAAACGGGCGTGTCGCATGCAGCGCCGAAAAACCATTTCGGCGACCTGCGCGGCTTGCAGTCGGAACTGGCGGCCTCTGGCTTTCGTCGGCTTGCCGGGCAGATGCGCGCCGCGCTGGACGAAGCCGCGACGGCGGACGATGCGATGGACGCGATCGGGCGCGCCTATGTCGCCTTTGCTGTCGCAAACCCCGGCCTGTTCAACCTGATGTATCGCAGCGAAATGCTCGATTCGGACCGCCCGGCTCTCAAGTCGGCGCTGGCCGACATGGCGACGCTGCTGCGCGGCGCCGTCGCCGCCCGCGCGGGCGGCGGGGCG
>JAGRKN010000064.1:0-5070 GCA_020442275.1 Rhodoblastus sp.
CATAAATGCACCGCCGTCCGTCACGCGGCTTCCGCGCAGCGCATGGGCGTGGATGCGATCTCGATCGACGGGTTCGAATGCGCGGGCCATCCGGGCGAGGACGACATTCCCGGCCTCATCCTCATTCCCTGCGCCGCCGACAAGATTACGATTCCGATGATCGCCTCGGGCGGTTTCGGCGACGGGCGCGGGCTCGCGGCGGCGCTGGCGCTGGGCGCAGACGGCGTCAACATGGGTACGCGCTTCTGCGCGACCAAGGAGGCGCCGATCCACGAGGCCTTCAAGCAGCAGATGGTGGCGAACGACGAGCGCGCCACCAATCTCATCTTCCGCACCATGCACAATACGGCGCGCGTCGCGAAGAATGCGATCAGCGACGAAGTCATCGCGGCCGAAAAACGCGGCGCGAAATTCGAAGATGTGAAACATCTCGTCGCGGGCGTACGCGGCCGCGCGGGGCTCGAGAGCGGCGACGTCAACGCCGGCATCTGGTCGGCCGGCATGGTGCAGGGCCTGATCCACGACATTCCCTCGGTGAAGGAACTCGTCGACCGCATCGTCGCGGACGCCGAAGCCATTATCACGCGGCGCATGGCCAATATGGTCGTGATGCACGCCGCCGCGGCGGAGTGACTCTTATGCGCGCATGGCAGGTCGAAGGCGAATGGGGCATCGATCATCTGAAGATGGTCGAAGTGGAGGCGCGCAAGCCGGGCGCGGGAGAGGTTCTGATCCGCATGCGCGCGGCCTCGGTGAACTATCGCGATCTCCTGACGGTGCAGGGCATGGGCGGCACGCGCCGCCTGCCGCTCGTTCCCTTCTCGGACGGCGCGGGCGAGGTGATCTCGGTTGGAGAAGGCGTTTCGCGCGTGAAAGTCGGGGACCGCGTCTGCCCGATGTTCTTCGAAGGCTGGATCGACGGACGGCCGGACGCCGCCAAGCGCTCGCGTCCGCTCGGCGGTCCGCTGCCCGGCGTGTTGCAGGAGCAATTCGTCGCCAAGGCGGAAGCGGTTTCGCCCATTCCGAAGGGATGGACGTTCGAAGAAGCGGCCACCCTACCCTGCGCCGGCCTCACCGCCTGGCGCGCGCTGATGGTGGAAGGCGAGTTGAAGGCGGGCGAGACCGTGCTCGTGCAGGGGACCGGCGGCGTGTCGATCTTCGCGCTACAATTTGCCAAGATGGCGGGCGCGAAGGTGATCGTGACATCCTCGTCCGACGACAAGCTGTCGCGTGCGAAGGCGTTGGGCGCTGACGGGACGATCAACTACAAGACGCATCCTGAATGGGCGAAGGCGGCGCAGGAGCTGACCGGCGGCGCGGGCGTCGATCACGTCGTGGAAGTCGGCGGCGCCGGCACGCTCAACCAGTCGCTGGAGGCGGCGAAAGTCGGCGGTCGCATCGAGGTTATCGGCGTGCTCTCGGGTTTTTCGCAGCAGATCGCCATGCCGACGCTGTTCGGCAAGAACCTTCGCATGATCGGGCTTTCGGTCGGCTCGCGCGAAATGTTCGAACAGATGGTGGCGGCAATCGACAAGGCCGGAATGAAGCCGGTGATCGACCGGACCTTTGCGTTCGATCAGGTTCCGGACGCGCTGCGCTGCATGAAGGGCGCCGGGCATCTGGGCAAGATTTGCGTGAGGTATTGAGGAGCCTCTCCTTCTCCCCGCTAGGCGGGGAGAGGGCCGGGGTGAGGGGACAAGCGACTGGTGCGCCTGTTGCGGCTCGGCCCCTCATCCGGCCTGTCGGCCACCTTCTCCCCGCTTGCAGGGAGAAGGAGCTAACGACCTACCCCTTCTTCCCCCACGGCGTGATCCACACGAACCCCGCCGTCGCGAGTCCGTAGGCCAGCATCGACAGGCCCACCACCACGAACATCGTCCATTGCGGCGCGTCCCAGGATGCGAGCCACAGGCCGCCTGCGAGAACGACAGCCAGACGAACGGTGCCTGCGAGCACCGGACCCAAAACCTTGCCCGCGCCCTGCGAGGCGAAATAGAGGCACAAGCCGAGGCCATAGAAGAAATAGGCAAGGCCCGACCAGACGAGATAGATGCGCGCGGATTCGAGCACGCCCGGATCGCTGGTGAACATGCGCGACCACAGATGCGGGAAGGCGGCGAAGAACAGGCCGACACATCCGAGCATGCAGGCGGATACGAGGCCGCCCGTCCATGCGACGCGTCGTGCGCGAGAAACGTCGCCGGCGCCGATCGCCATGCCGACCAAGGGCACGCAGGCGACGCCGATGGCGAAGGCGATGGGGATGAGCAGGAATTCGAGACGCGAGCCGATGCCGTAGCCGGCGAGCGCCGACGTGCCAAAATGCGCGACGAGACGCGTGAGAATGAGCACGGTCGCCACCGTCTGCAGCGGCGAGATGCAGGCGAGACCGCCGACGCGCAGGATGTCGCGGAACAACGCGCCGTCGGCGACGAAGGCGGTGGGCTTCAGCGTCACGCGCGCGCGGCCGGACATGAGGAACCAGGCGAGCACCAGCGACGCGCCGCCGAAGGCCGCCACCTGGCCGGTCGCGACGCCCGCCATGCCGAGGCGCGGCAGGCCGCCGAGCCCGAGTCCCAGCGCGCCGCCGACCAGAACCTGCGCGGCCGAAGCCACGAAGACGATCGCCGAGGGCACACGCATATTGCCCGAGCCGCGCAAGACCGAGGCGAGCGTATTCGTCATCCAGACGAACAGGGCGGCGATGGAATAGACGCGCGCATAGGCCGTCGCTTCCGCGAGCGCGGCGTCGCGACCGCCCAGAGCGACGAAAATGGATGGGCCGAAGACGAAGATGATCAGCGCCATGACGAGGCCGGCCGACAGGCCGATGAAACTGGCATGCAGCGCCAGCGAATTGGCGCGTGCGACATCATTCGCGCCGAGCGCGCGCGCGATCGACGACGAGACGCCACCGCCCATGGCGCCTCCCGACATCATCTGCTGCAGCATGACGAAGGGAAAGACGAGCGCGAGGCCGGCAAGCGCGGAGGTGCCGAGCACGCCGACGTAGGACGTTTCCGCGATGGCGACGAGCGATGTCGCGACCATCGCGGCCATGTTGGGCAGCGAGAGACGCATCAGCGTCGGCAGGATTGGACCAGTGAGCAGCGGGTTCTGTGCGTTGGGCGCAAGCATGAGATGTCGCCTAGATGTATATGCAGATATCGGACATGCGGCTCACACCGCGAGACGGTCGAGCGCGCGATCGAGCGCGGCGTTGAGCGCCTTCATTTCCTCTGCGCCGAGAGCGGTGGCCACGTGATCCTGTGCAGCGCGCCAGCCCGTCATGGCGCGGTCGAGCGTCGCGCGGCCTTGCGGCGTGAGCTTGAGTTTGCGCACGCGACCGTCGTCGCGGTCGGTCTCGGTCGTGACAAGATCGCGCCGCTCCAGCGGGCGCAGGTTGCGCGATACAGTGGTCGCGTCCATCACCATGCGCTCGGCCAGCGCGCCGATGGTGACGCCCGGCGCCGCGCGCAATTGCGCGAGCAGGCCGAATTGCGTGACCGTGAGATCATAAGGCTCGAGCTCGCGGTCGTAGATCTGCGACACGCGACGGCTCGCTTTTCGCACGCGCGCGGCGGTGCAGAGGTTCGGGGGCGTCGAACTCGTGGCCATGGGCGGACGATATCTGCATATGCAGCTTTCAACAAGCCCGTCTCGCGCATGGGCCCCATGCCGCTGGAAAAGCGCGGCCGCCTCGGCTAAGCGGGAGGCATGTCGCACCCCGCAACCTTCCGCCTCGCCGGCGTCATGGGCTGGCCCGTCATGCACTCGCGCTCGCCGCGCCTGCACAACAGCTGGATGCAGCGCTATGGCGTTTCCGGCTATTACGCGCCGCTGCCGGTCGAGCCCGGCAGACTGGAAGCGGCGCTGCGCGCGTTGCCCGCGCTCAATTTCGCCGGCTGCAATGTCACCCTGCCGCACAAGGAAGAAATCGTACGGATCGCCGATCATGTCGATCCCGCCGCGAAGGCCATCGGCGCGGCAAATTGCGTGGTCGTGCGAGACGATGGCTCGCTCGCGGCTTTCAATTATGACGTGTTCGGTTTCATGGAGGCGCTGCGCGCCCAGGCGCCTAGCTGGCGTGCCGCGCAGGGGCCTGCGGTCGTGCTGGGCGCCGGCGGGGCGGCGCGGGCGGTCGTCTACGGGCTGATCGCGGAGGGGGCGCGGGAAGTCCGGGTCGTCAACCGCACGCTCGAACGCGCGCAGGCCTTTGCGGACGAATTCGGCGCAGCGGTGAAGCCGCTCGCCTGGGAAAATCGCGCCGAGGCGCTCGCCGGCGCCATGCTGCTCGTCAACACCACGAGCAACGGCATGGTCGGCCAGCAGCCACTGGACATATCGCTCGACGCGTTGCCTAGAAACGCGCTCGTCAACGACATCGTCTACACACCGCTGGAAACGCCGCTGCTGGCCGCCGCGCGGGCGCGGGGAAATGTGGCTGTGGATGGATTGGGAATGCTGATACAGCAGGCGCGCCCGGCCTTCCGCGACTGGTTCGGGATAATGCCCGACGTGACGGCGGAAGAGCGGGCGATGATGGAGGCGGCATAGAGGACTGCGAGCCTTCAGCCTCGCGGTCCGCTCAGCCCGGCGGCACGCGCGCGACTTGGCCGAGTTTCAGCGACGCCGGCATCTCCTCCTTGGGGATGAGGCCGTCGGGCATGCGGGCGTAGAGCCGCGCCGCGTCCAGAATGTCCGGCGTGGAGCCCAGCGGAAAATTGCCAAACAGCCAGGTCCACTTGCCGGGCGCCGACAGGGTGATGGTGACCGGCCGCACGCAAACTTTCAGGCATTCGACCGGCTCGATCTCGACATCGCCGGCGTCCGCGGCGGCGGCGCGCAACTCGCGCAGGAGATGCGAGCCCATGCGGTCCTCGATCGGCCCCTTGGGCTCGCCTGTCGCGCGGCACTTCACGCAGACGCGGATTTTCGTCTTGGTCGTCATGCGCTCTTATACGAGCAGGACGCTGATAAAGGCGAGGCCCAGGAACTGCAACACGCAGGCCCGTCTATAAAGTTTCAGCGCGCGTCGGATCGTCGCGCGGTCGACCGGCTCGTCGGCGT
>JAGRKN010000064.1:5082-7708 GCA_020442275.1 Rhodoblastus sp.
GTCGCCGAGCCAGGCGCCGGCCACGGCATTGCCGCCATAGGCGCGCGGGCCGCCGAGGCGCACGTGCAGCGCGCCGGCCATGGCGGCTTCCGGCCAGCCGGCGTTGGGCGAAACATGCCTGCCGGCGTCGCGCTTCATCACGCGCCAGGCGCGCAGCGGATAGGTTGCGCGCCCGAGCGCCGCCGCGCCGACAATCAGCGCGCCCGAAATGCGCGCGGCCGGCCAGTTGACGACATCGTCGATTTTCGCGGCGGCGTAACCAAACGCGCGATAACGCTCGGTCTTGTGGCCGATCATGCTGTCGGCCGTATTGATCGCCTTGTAGAGCGCGGCCCCCGGCAGGCCGGCGAGCGCCAGCCAGAAAGTCGGCGCGACGACGCCGTCCGAAAAATTTTCGGCGAGGCTCTCGACGGCCGCGCGGGAAACGCCGGCTTCGTCGAGTTCCGCGACATTGCGACCGACAATCAGCGCGACCGCCGCGCGACCATCCTCCAGCGAGCGGTCCAGCCCCTCGGCGACGTCGCGGACATGCGCATGGAGACTGCGTTGCGCAAGCAGCGTTGAGGCGACGAGCGCGAGCAGGGCGAGACCCGGCAGGGTTCCGGCGAGCGACAGATGGATCGAAAGCGCGCCAAGGCCGACCAGCAGACAGAGGCCGAACATCAGGCCCCAGCCGCGCTCGCGCCGGATGTCCGGCGCCCGCGCCGGCAGGTTCGTCTTGCGCTCGACGAAGCCAATCAGCCGGCCGATCCAGCTGACGGGATGGCCGATGATCCGGTACAGCCAGCCAGGATAGCCGACGAGCGCCTCGATCAGCAGCGCCAGCAGGGCGAGCGCTATATTCTCCGTCAGGTCCATGCCATGGCTGTAGCCGCCCGCGACGGCGCGTCAAGTTTCGAGGCGCGCGGCGCTGCTGTATGAAAGCAGGCATGCTGCACGCCCGACCCGCGCCCGATGAATGCGACGCCATGGCGCCGCTGGACCACGGCGGCGATCTTTCCGCCGCGCGCCTGCGCTTTCCCGATGCGCCGGAGCCATGGATCGACCTGTCGACGGGCATCAATCCGCATGCCTATCCGGTCCGTGCTCTGCCCGAGGACTGTTTCGCGCGCCTGCCCGAGCCCTCGGCGTTGCGCGCGCTGGAAGAAGTCGCGGCGCGCGCCTACGGCGTCGCCGACGCCCGCACGATCATCGCAACGCCCGGCGCGCAGGCGCTGATCCAGATGCTGCCGCGCGCGCTGCCGGGGCATCGCGTCGGCGTGCTGGCGCCGACCTACGCCGAGCACGCAGCGAGCTGGCGGCGCGCGGGCCGCACGGTCGTCGCCTGCGCGGACGTTTCGCAACTGGCGGATTGCGACATCGCGGTCATCGTCAATCCCAACAATCCGACGGGCCGCGTGATCGGGCGCGACACGCTGCTGGCGCTCGCCCGACGCACCCGATTGATCGTCGACGAATCCTTCGCCGATCTCGCGCCCGACGAAAGCATCGCCGGCGACGCCGCCGCCAGCGGCGCGATCGTGCTGCGCTCCTTCGGCAAGACTTTTGGGCTCGCCGGCGTGCGCCTCGGCTTCGCGATCGCGCCGCACGATATCGCCACGCGATTGCGCGATTCTCTTGGGCCGTGGCCGGTCTCGGGACCCGCGATCGCGCTCGGCGCGCGCGCATTTGCGGATCGCGACTGGCTCGATGCGACGCGACGGCGTCTCGCCGATGACGCAGTGCGTCTCGACGCGCTGTTGCGCGCGACCGGTTTCGAGATCGTCGGCGGGACACCGCTGTTCCGTCTTGCGGCGCAGAATCGCGCACAGGCCATCGCCGACCGGCTCGGGCGCGCGGGCGTGCACGTGCGCCGCTTCGCCGAACAGCCGCGCTGGCTGCGCTTCGGCATTCCAGCCGACAGCGCCTGGGCGCGGCTCGAAGCGGCGTTGCGGGGTTCGCCGTGACGGCCGCGAAACGTGGCCCTCTCGTGTTCGTGCTCGGCGGCGCGCGCTCGGGCAAGAGCACATTTGCCGAAGCGCGCATGACGGCGCTCACGCCGCCGTGGATCTACATCGCGACGGCGCAGGCCTTCGACGACGAGATGCGCGCGCGCATAGCAACGCACCGCGGCCGTCGCGATGCGCGCTGGCGGACGATCGATGCTCCGCACGATCTTTGCGCGGCCTTGCGCGACGCGCCTGCGGACGCGCCCGTTCTCGTCGATTGCCTGACGCTCTGGCTGACCAACCGGCTGCTCGCCGACGCCGATATCGCCGCCGACCGCGCGCGGCTCGTCGATGCGCTCGTTGCGCGGCGCGCGCCGACATTCGTCGTGTCGAACGAGGTCGGACTCGGCATCGTGCCGGACAATGCGTTGTCCCGCCGCTTCCGCGACGAGGCGGGCTTTCTGCATCAGGCGGTCGCGGCGCGCGCCGACGAAGTGCATCTGATGGTCGCGGGCCTGTCGATCCGTGCCAAATAGACGCGCCCCGCCCGACATGGACGCCGTGGAGGCGACGCTGCGTCGCGTCTTCGATTTCGCCGGGTTCCGCGCGGGACAGCGCGAGATCGTCGAAGCCGTGCTCGCCGGCGACGACGTCTTCGCCCTGATGCCGACAGGCGCCGGCAAGTCGCTCCTCTATCA
>JAGRKN010000064.1:7782-8887 GCA_020442275.1 Rhodoblastus sp.
GCCGGCGCGCTCAATTCCGGCAACGAGCCAGAGGACAATGCGACGACGCTCGCGATGATCGAGGCGCGCAAGATCAAGCTGCTCTATGTCGCGCCGGAACGACTGGCGCTCGACGAGACGATCGACATGCTGGCGCGCATGAAGCCGCGCCTGCTCGCCATCGACGAGGCGCATTGCGTCTCGCGCTGGGGGCACGACTTCCGGCCCGATTATGCGCGCATCGGCGAGATCGCGAAGCGGTTCGGCGCGCCGCAGACGATCGCGGTGACGGCGACGGCCGCGCCGCGCACGCGTGACGACATCGCGCGACTCTTGTTCCACCGTGGGCCCCGCCTGTTCGTCCATTCCTTCGCGCGGCCGAATATCGCGATTTCGGTACGCCGGCGCCGGCATGCGCTGAGCGATGTCGCGGGCGTGATCCGCGCGCATCGCGGCGAAAGCGGTATCGTCTATTGCGGGTCACGCGCGGCGACCGACCAGCTCGCGCGCGCGCTCGCCGACAATGGCGTCGCCGCCCTGCCCTATCACGCAGGCCTCGACGCCGCGACGCGCAGCGCCAACCAGGACGAGTTTCTCGCGCGATCCGACAGCGTGATGGTGGCGACCATCGCCTTCGGCATGGGCATCGACAAGAAGGACGTGCGCTTCGTCTGTCACGCCGACCTGCCGCACTCGATCGAAGCCTATTACCAGGAGATCGGTCGCGCCGGGCGCGATGGCCTGCCGGCGGAAGCCGTCGCCTTCGTCTCGCGCTCGGCATGGATGGCGCATGGGGCGGCCGAGGGGGATCTCGCGAGCGATGCGCGCGCCGACGAACTGGCCGCCATCGGCGATTTCGCGCGCGGCTTCGATTGTCGATGGCGCACGGTGCTGCGTTATCTCGGCGAGGATGCGAAAGCCTGCGGCGCCTGCGATAATTGCCGGCGGCGCCTGATGTGGCTGCGCAAGCCGCAGGCGCTGGCGCGCGCGACTCGCGCGGCTTTCGTACATCGTGTTTCCCACCTGTTCGGCGGGCGGGCGATCGAGGCGGAGGCGGATGAAGATATTTCGCCGCAGATTGCCCATGTCGCGCGAGGCGACGACGGCGACAACGCGCTCACTGTCG
>JAGRKN010000064.1:8977-20033 GCA_020442275.1 Rhodoblastus sp.
CCCTCGTCGCGCTGGCGCGACTCGATTCTTCAGACTTTCCAGCACGCGCCCGCGAAATCGTCGATGCCGCGGAACCGGCCATCGCGATCTTGCTGCGAAAGCTGGAGTCGGAGGCGCGACTTTCGTGATGCGCGCCTGCCGCCTCAGGCCGCCTCGGCGGTATAGGGCGCGAGACCCGCACGCGCTTTCTCGTATTCTTCCTCCAGCCGCCGCACGTGGGCGAGGCCCTCGGTCGCGAATTCCTCGGGGCTGATCTGGCGCCACGAGAGGCAGAGGCGGTAGATGGAACGCGCGCCGACATTCGCGGAGCAAGACCGCAGCGCGTGCGCCTCGTCTCGGAATTTCTCGACGTCGCCGTGCCGCGCGGCCGCGGCGAGCTCCTTGAGAATCAGCGCGGCGTCCGCCACGAACTGGCTCGCGACCTCGCGCACGAAATCCGGACCGCCGAGCCGTTCGAGATCGGCGAGCGCCGCCGCATTGATGTCGTCCTCCGTCGATGTCGCGGCGTCGTGAGCGTCTGCGGGGACGGCGTCGTCGTGAATTTCATCCTGAACCAGGAGCGTTGGCGACGATTCCATATTCAGCAGACGGTCGATGGCGGCCAGAAGTTTCGGCAGGTCGATCGGCTTGGTGATGCAATCGTCGATGCCGACCGCCATGCAGCGCGCGCGCGTTTCGGCGGTGACATCTGCGGTCAACGCGATAACCGGCGTGCGGCGGCCGAGCGAGCGCTCGAAACTGCGCAGCCGGCGCGTCGCCTCGATGCCGTCGACGCGCGGCATGTTGATGTCCATGAGCACGACGTCGAAACGTTCCAGCGCGAGAAGATCGAGCGCGGCATGGCCGTCATCGACGATCTTCGCCTGGCGGCCAGCCAGCGACAGCATCTTGCCAATGACCTTCTGATTGGTCTTGTTGTCCTCCGCGACCAGGATCGCGATTTCGCGCGCGGGCGTGCGCGTCGTCTCGATCTGCGGCGGCTCTATGGCCTGGCCGCCAGACACGACGAAGACGGCGTCAGCGAGTTCGCGCGTATCGCAAGGCCAGCGCAGAGCGACCGAGGCGCCAGCGGGCCGCGATCGAAGGTCAAGCGCACGAGGATCGTCGACGATGAAGACCGCGCCGCGACGCCCGAGGGCCGCGAGCAGCGCCTCGCGATCGGCGCCGGCGACGCCCACACCCTCGCGCAGATCCGCGATCACGATCCCCTGCGACTTCGCGCCGGCGGCGTCGTCGCAGGGCGCGAGGCGCGACGCCACTTCGACCGTGAGACCCGCTTGCCGGGTGAGCGCGAAAAGCTCGACGTCCTCTCCCACAAGCGTAGCGGCGTGCGGGGCCTCGGCGTCCGCATCGGTCGTCGGCGCGATCTCCGCGTCGAATTCGAACCAGAAGACGCTGCCGACGCCCTTGGCGCTGGAGACGCCGATCTCTCCGCCGAGACCGGCGACGAGCTGCCGCGCAATTGCAAGGCCCAATCCCGAGCCGCCATAGGTTTCGCGGATTTCCGCGTTGGCCTGTGTGAAGCGATCGAAGATGCGCGCCTGCTCGTCCTCGCCCATGCCGATGCCGGAATCGCGCACCTCGAACCGCAGCCGAGCGCGGCCTTCGGCGACTCGCAAGGCCCGGACAGCGATCTCGACATGGCCGGCGGGCGTGAACTTGATGGCGTTGCCGACGAGATTGACGAGGCTGTCGTGAACGTGCCGCGCATTAGCGACGATCCAGCGTGGGGCCGGCGTGTCGATGCGCAACAGGAGGCGAACGCCCTTGGCCTGCGCGGATACGTCCAGCAATTCGCGGATGTCGTGCAACATCGCAAAGAGATCGACCGGCGCGCGCGGCGCGGGCTCGCGGCTCATTTCGAGGCGCGAGAAATCTAGGATCGAGTCGATCTGGCCGAGCAGCGAGCGGCCGGCCTGCCCGATCATGCGCGCCATGTCCGCTTCTTCGCGCGGCAGCTTGGAAGCCGCGAGAATGTCGCCGAGGCCGATGATGGCGTTCAGCGGCGTTCGCAAATCGTGGCTGACGGCCGCGACGAACATGCTCTTGGCGCGGGCCGATTCCTCGGCCTTGGCTTTCGCCTGCCAGAGATTGCGCACGAGGTTGAGCGCATAGGCGGGGATGATGATGAGACCGACGATCAGACCGCCGCCGAGGAGTTCGTTGTCGCGCCACAGCGGCGCCATGCGGACGACGAAGGCGACTGCGACGACCGACATGACGCCGGACGCGACGATCCACTTCACGCCGTAGCGGAAACCGAAGCCGTAGATGATGAGCAGATAGCCGGGATAGAGAAGCCCGACATAGGCCGGACCCGCGAAATAGGCGACATAGGAGAGCGCCAGAACGTCCGTCAGCAGCACGGCGACACGCCGCCACGCGCGCGCGCGCGGCCATATCCGGACATGGGCGAAGAAGACGACGGCGAGCGCGAGAAAGGCGAGATAGGCGCCGGCCATGAAGCCGGAGTCCATCGAGGGATGGTCTCGGCCGAAAATCGAAACGGCGCCGAACAGGATGGTCGTGATGACCATCCGGTTGGTGGCCATCTGGCGCTCGTTCTCGACCGAACCGCTATCGCCGCTCGATCGTCCGTCGAGAAAAGAAACGTTGTCGCGCATGGCGCCTCACGCCGTCAGCGCGATGGGATCAGGTTCCCCGAACAGCTTGGAGACTTCCGCGAAGGGCGCGGGCCGTCCCAGCAGGTAGCCCTGCACGATCTCGCACCCGACCTCGCGCAGCCCCTGAAGATGCTTCTCCGTTTCGACGCCTTCGGCGACGACTTCGAGCCCGAGGCTGCGCCCGAGCGTGATGATCGCCCGCACGATCGCGGAATCGTTGGGGTCCTGCGTCATGTTGCGCACGAAGCTCTGGTCGATCTTGATGCGTTGGACCGGCAGTTTCTTGATATAGCTGAGAGAGGAATAGCCGGTGCCGAAATCGTCGATGGCGATCGAAATGCCGAGGCGATTGAGCTCGCGCAGATCGTTGGCGACCGCGTCGATATCCTGCATCACGATGTTTTCGGTCAGCTCCAGCTCGAGGCGGCGCGGGTCGAGGCCGGTCTCCGAGAGGATGCGCGCGACCTGAAGCGGCACGTTCTTCTTGCGGAACTGGATCGGCGACATGTTGACGGCCACCCGGAACGCCGGGAAGCCGTCCCGCTGCCAGATGCGCGCGTCTGCGCAGGCTTTGCGCAGCACCCATTCGTTGATCGGAATGATGAGGCCGTTTTCCTCGGCCTGCGGCAGGAAGGCCCCAGGGCCGACTATGCCGACGCCCGGACGGTTCCAGCGCAGCAACGCCTCGACACCGATGATCGTGTCGGTGGTGACGTCGAATTGCGGCTGGTAATAGAGGACGAATTCGTCGTTGGCGAGCGCCAGGCGCAGATCGGTTTCGAGGCTCATTGCGCTGCGCGCGCGCGCCTGCATGTCGGCGGCGAACAGGCAGTAAGCGTTGCCCCCCTCGGCCTTGGCCTTGTACATGGCGAGATCGGCGTTACGCAGAAGCTCGTCCGGGTCCGCGCCGTCATTGGGATGAATGGCGACGCCGATCGAGGCGGTCGATTTCATCTGCGGCGTCTCGGGATCCGTGAAAGCCGCGATGGCCTCGCAGATGCGCGCGGAAAATTCTGCTACATCGTAGTTGGAGCCGACGTCTGACTGCAGGATCGCGAATTCGTCGCCGCCGAGACGGGCCAGCGTGTCGCGTTCGCGCACGACCTCGCGCAGCCGCGCGCCGATGGCCTGCAGGAAACGGTCGCCGACGGAATGGCCGTAGACGTCGTTGACAGCCTTGAAGCCGTCCAGGTCGATCAGATGCAGGGCGAAGATCTTGTCGCCGCGACGCGCGCGGGCGATGGCGCCGCGCAGCTTCTCGGAGAGCAGCGTCCGGTTCGGCAACGACGTCAGGGGATCGTGGTGCGCGAGATAGCGTAGATGCTCCTCGGTGCGCTTGTGCGCGGTAATGTCGAGCGACGAGGTGAGAACGCCCATGACCGCGCCGGAGTGATCGCGCAGCGGAGTCTTGGTGGTGAGAAAGCTGCGGCGGCGCTGGTCGGCGCTGGTCAGGCTCTCCTCGAAGGCGGGAAGGGCGCGACCCGTGGTGAAGACGAGCTGATCGAGCGTCTGGTTGCGCTCGGCATTGGCCTTTCCGATCAGATCGGCGAGCGGACGGCCGACGACGGCGGGATCGACGCCGAAGAAGTCCGTCTCGAATGCGTTGACGAACAGCGTTCGACCCTCGCGGTCGACGGCGTTGATGAGGACCGGCAGCGTGTCGATCACCTGGGCAAGCCGCTCGATGGAATCGCGGATCGCGCGCTCGCGCGAGCGCTCGCTGTCGGCGAGTTCCTGCGCCAGCGTGTCGGCGCGCTCGGCCAGCAATTTCTGGTGACGGCGTAACGCGAGCAGATTGCGCGTACGGGTGATGAATTCGTGGTGGTCGACCGGCGAATTGAGGAAGTCGGTAGCGCCAGCCTCGAGCGCGCGCAGGCGGTAGGAGCGCTCCTCGTAAACCGTGATGACAACGACGGGAATGTCGGATGCGCCCTTGGTGGCGCGCAGGGCGCGGACGAAATCGGCGCCGTTCATCTCTGGCATCTTGTAGTCGGTGACGACGAGATCGGCGGGATTGGCGGCAAGCCAATCCAGCGCCTCGCGCGGATTGCCGAAGGAATGAACCTCGATGTCCGGCCCGATCGACGCGGCGAGCTTGGAAAAAATGTTCCTGTTCGTTACCCGGTCGTCAACGATAGCAACAATCGCCATGACAAAAAATCTCTGACAAGAGAACCACTTGGCGGAGATCTGGCCACCTGCGCCCACGGGCAGAATGGCGCAAGTTGATTAAGCAATTGCTTCCGCGATCACGCACTCGTGTCGATTTGCTCGCGGGATTCAGTAGGATAGCCGACGCAACGAGAGACTGCCGATGAACCCCGCCGACCTGTCCGCCTGCGCGCTGCGCGCCGCCTATGCAAAGGGCGAAATTTCGCCCGTCGAGGCGCTGGACGCCGTTATTTTCCGGGTGGAACGGCTCGAGCCGCAGATCATGGCGTTGTGGGCGATCGACGTCGACGGCGCGCGGGCGACGGCGCGCGAATCCGAGGCGCGCTGGCGCAGGGGCGCGCCGCTCGGCCCGGTCGACGGCGTTCCGTTAACGATCAAGGAAAATATCGCGACCCGCGGCATCGCGATGCCGCTGGGCACGGCGGCGAGCGAGATGAAGCCCTCCGCCGTCGATGCCCCGCCGGCGGCGCGCGCACGCGAATCCGGCGCGGTGATTTTCGCGCGCACGACCATGCCGGACTACGGCATGCTGTCCTCATCGAAATCGAGCTTCCACAAGCTGACCCGCAACCCCTGGGACCTGACGAAGACGCCCGGCGGCTCGTCCGCGGGGGCAGGCGCGGCGGCGGCGGCCGGTTACGGGCCGCTGCATATCGGCACCGACATTGGCGGGTCCGTGCGCCTGCCGGCCGGCTGGTGCGGCGTTTTCGCCTTGAAGCCGAGCCTCGGCCGCATTCCGCTCGACCCGCCGTTCCAGGGCCGAGTCGCCGGGCCGATGACGCGCACCGTCGCGGATTCCGCGCTTTTCATGGACGTGTTGAGCCTGCCCGACGCGCGCGACCACATGAGCCTGCCCTACGAGACGATCGCCTGGAGCGCGCTCGACCGCGACGTGAAGGGCTTGCGCATCGGCCTGCACTCGACCCCGGCGCGGGGCTTCCGGTCGAGCCGGAAGTCCGTGCGGCCGTGGAAGCCGCCGCACGCGCCTTCGAGGCGGCAGGCGCGATCGTCGAACCGCTGGCGCCATTCCTGACGCGCGAAATGCTCGACGGGCAGGACCGGTTCTGGCGTGCGCGCGCCTATGCCGACATCGCAGGCCTGCCGGAAGAGCGGAAAGCGAAGATCCTGCCCTTCATCCGCGCCTGGGCGGAATCGGCCGCGCCGTTCAGCGGGCAGGACGTCTATTCGGGTTTCGCGCAATCCATGGCGCTGCGCAAGGCGACGGAGGCCGCGACGCGAGGTTTCGATTACGTGCTCTCGCCGACGGCGCCTATCCCCGCATTCGATGCGGAACTGCCGAGCCCGACCAACGATCCGGAAAAGCCGTTCGAGCACATCGCCTTCACGCTGCCCTACAACACGTCCGAACAACCGGCCGCTTCGATCAATTGCGGCTATACGTCGCGCGGGCTGCCGATCGGTCTCCAAATCGCCGGGCGACGCTTCGACGATCTCGGCGTGTTGCAGGTATCCCGGGCCTGGGAGCGCATGCGACCGGCGCAGCGCGTGTGGCCATTCGCGATCGCGTGACACGTGCGATGTCGCACACCTGTTACCTTCGACAGGCTTGCGCAGCCAATAGGCGCGGCGCAGTATTGAGAAGCGGCGGGGGACAATCCACCCAATAGGGGGGTGCGAAAGTGGACAGAAGATCATTCCTTGGTCTCTTCGGCGGACTGGCTGCTGCAGTGACATTGCTCAAGACCAGTCCGAGCGATGCAATGCCGATAGCAAAGCCGGCCGATGTCGCGCCGGCAGGACCCGAGCCTGCGGTCGCGACCGACGCCGACATGGAATCGGTGAAGACCGAAAACGTCTACTGGCGTCGCAGGCGTTGGCGTCGTCGGCGCTATCGCGTGTATCGCCGCTATTACCGTCGGCGTTACTATCGTCGTCGCTGGCGGAGGCGCTGGTATCGGCCGGTCTATTATTACCGGCGGCCGCGCGTCTATTACTACCGCTGGTGGTAAGACGCTGCGCCTGAGCGCGCCCGGCGCCCTCTCCTGAGAGGACGCCGGCGATGCGTCATTTCAGTTCGGCTGCGAAAAATTCCATCGTGCGCAGTTCCGCCTCCGCGGCGGCTACCGCGTCGTAGCTTTCGCGCTCGTCGCAATTGAATCCGTGATCCGCGGCATAGACGAAGACCGGGACTTCCGGCTGGGCGGCGCGAATTTTGTCGACGTCGCTCAGCGGAATGTGTTTGTCGCGCTCGCCGAAGTGCAGCATCAGCGGCGCGCGCGGCTTCTGATCCGCGATGCCCGCAATGCCGCCGCCGTAATAGCCGACGGCGGCCGTCACGCCCGGCAGGCGCGCCGCCGCCGCATAGGCGAGCGTGCCGCCCCAGCAATAGCCGACGATTCCGACATTGCCGCCGGCTTTCGCCGCCTCGATGGCCGCCGCGACATCGGCCAGCGTCTCGTCGATCTTCGTGCGGCCGCGCAGGTCCATGGCGCGTGGACGATCTTCCATGCCGTAACCGAGCTCGACGCCTGTCTCGACACGGTCGAACAGGGCAGGCGCAATCGCGAGATAGCCGGCGGCGGCATATTTGTCGGCGACCGCGCGGATATGGTGGTTCACGCCAAAAATCTCCTGCAGCACGACCATGCCGCCCTTCGGCTTGCCGCTCGGGCGGGCGCGGTAGGCCGAAATGGTCACGCCGTCCTTGCAGGTCAGTTCTATCGTCTCGCCCATCGCCGTCGTTCCTCCCTCGCGGCCGATCCAGCCGTCTCCCCGATGCATTATAGACAGGCCCGCGCGATCCACACGCATGAGCGCGTCGGCGATCTTCATGCCCGCGATCCGGCGATCGCCGCAGATTTCAGCGAGGGGCGCCAGCACGAAGGCGCGGTTCAGGAGCTCGCGATGCGGGATGACGAGATCGGGATCGTCGAGCGCCCTCTCACCGTAGAACAATATGTCGATGTCGATGGCGCGCGGCCCCCAGCGCTCGCCAGCCGTGCGGCCGAGATCGGCCTCGATCCGCTTGAGCGCGGCGAGCAGGTCGCGCGGCGCGAGGCGCGTCTCGAAGAGAGCGCAGGCGTTGAGGAAATCCGGCTGGTCGAGGCGGCCCCAGGGCGGCGTGCGCCAGAGCGAGGATACGGCGACGCGGCGACCGGCGCCGCGCGTCTCGATTTCGCGCACGGCGCGCGCGATCGCGTGCGCGGCGTCGCCGAGATTGGCGCCGAAGCCGAGCGCGACCGTGACCGGCTCAGCCATGTTCGATCGCATCCCAGACCGCGAAGGCCGCGCGGTGTTCCGCCACGTCATGCACGCGAAAGATGCGCGCGCCGCGCGCGAGTGTCGCGAGATTGGCCGCTATCGTGCCGATGAGACGCGCATCCACGTCAGCGCCGAGCAGGAGACCGAACAGGGATTTGCGCGAGACGCCGATCAGCACGGGCAGGCCGTATTCGGCCGCGAGACGATCGGCGGCTCGCAGCGCGGCGAGGTTCTGATGCTTCGTCTTGCCGAAGCCGATGCCGGGATCGAGCATGACGTGCGCACGCAATATGCCCGCCGTCCGCGCGAGATCGAGCGAGCGGTCGAAAAAGCGCCTCATGTCCGCGACAATGTCGAGGGAAGGATCGACATTGTCGCGATTGTGCATGACGACGACCGCGGCGCCGGTTTCGGCGACAGTGTCGGCCATGGCGGGGTCGCGCTGCAAACCCCAAACGTCGTTGATGACGCAGACGCCACGCGCGACCGCATAGCGCGCGGTCTCGGCCTTGTAGGTATCGATCGAAAAGGGCGCGTCGACTTCTGTCAGAAGCGCATCGAGCAGCGGCGCAAGGCGACGGATTTCCTCCTCCGCCGTGATGGGCGTGTGGCCCGGCCGCGTCGATTCCGCGCCGAGGTCGACAATGTCGGCGCCGTCCGCCACGAGCTTCTGCGCCTGCGCGATCGCAGCGTCGCGGGCTTCGAACCTTCCGCCATCGGAAAAGGAATCGGGCGTGACGTTCAATATGCCCATGAGCGCGCGCCGTTCTGCGACGACGCGCAGGAAGGCGTCGCGGCGGGCGATCATGGATGTTGCAATCGTACTCATCGCGCCTTCGAGCGTGCCATCCAGATCGTCCATCGCGGCTCTGGATTCGCACCAGCGCGGGAATGACATTGCCACAGCGGGGAGGTCAATCCTTCAGGATGTAGCCGACATCCTCAGGCGTCCCTTCGAGCGCGCCGCCGTCCGCGCCCGGCCGCCAGCCGATCACCGCCTCGATCCTGGAGGCCAGTTCGAAATCCTTGTCGGTGACGCCGCCGGCCGAATGGGTGTTGAGGCGGATTTCGAGCGAGGGATAGTTGAGGATCATTTCCGGATGATGCCAGGCGGCTTCCGCCAGATGCGCGACCGCGCCCGCCGCCAGCAGCGTCGCGCGCCAGTCCTTCGTCTTGTAGGTGCGGCAGATCGCGCCATCGTCGTATTTCCACCGGCCGAGATCGTCGACCAGACGCGTCGCGATGACATCGGCGGAATGGACCTGTTCGTGTCTCGTGGTCATGCGGCGCTCCGGTCGACAGGGTTCCCGGACTATCTAAGGCGCCGAGGCGGGGCGCCAAGGTTGCGCGCCGGCGAAGCTGCGGCCATACCTTGCGCCATGAAGGTTCCGCATCCCGCCTTGCGCTTTTTCGCCTGCGCCGCGCTCGCCGCGACGCTCGCGCCGGCGGCTTCGCGCGCGCAGACCGCCTTCAAGCACTTCAACTATTGCGCGCCGCCGACGCCGCCCTCCTGCGTCGAGGCCGTGACCGACGCCAGCGAGAAGAAGCTGAAGGACTGCAAGACCGACGTCGAGCGCTATGTCGCGAGCGTCTTCGCCTATCGTGGCTGTATCGCCGCCGAGACCGAGCGCGCGGTGCGCGAGGCCAACGCCACGATCCGCAAGATGCGCTGCGCGCGCGATCCAGCCTTCTGTCCCCAGTCGCCGGCCGAGCCAGAGCCCGCGCCCGCGACGCCGAAGAAACGCGGGAAGAAAAAATAGCATGGGTTTGCGCGCACGCGCGCATTCGTGTTGCATACGCTGCCCCAACGAGACCGGAATCATGGCCGCACCCAAACCGCCCGCCTTCGAAACGCTGAGCCTGCATGCGGGCCAGCATCCCGACCCCGTCACCGGATCGCGCGCGACGCCGATCCATCAGACGACGAGCTACGTGTTTCGCGACGCCGATCATGCCGCCGCGCTGTTCAATCTCGAAGTCGGCGGGCACATCTATTCGCGGATTTCCAATCCGACCGTGGCGGTGTTGGAAGAGCGGCTCGCCGCGCTCGAAGGCGGCTCGGCGGCCGTGTGCACCGCCAGTGGGCAGGCGGCGCTGCATCTGGCCATCGCGACGCTGCTGAATGCGGGCGACCATATCGTGGCGTCCGCCTCGCTCTACGGCGGCACGGTCAACATGCTGGCGCAGACGCTGCCGCGCTTTGGGATTACGACCACCTTCGTCAAGCCGCGCGACCATGCGGGCATCAAGGCGGCGATCCAGCCCAACACGAAACTCATGCTCGGCGAGACCATCGGCAATCCCGGCCTTGAAGTGCTGGATATTCCAATCGTCGCCAACATTGCGCATGAAGCCGGCCTGCCGCTGATGATCGACAATACATTCGCGACGCCATACCTATGCCGGCCCTTCGATCTCGGCGCCGATATCGTGATGCATTCGATCACCAAATGGATCGGCGGCCACGGCATCGCCATCGGCGGCGTGGTGATCGACGGCGGGCGTTTCGACTGGCGCGCGTCGGGCAAGTTCCCGACGATGAGCGAGCCCTACGCCGGCTACGACAACCTCGTCTTCGCGGAGGAATTCGGGCCCATCGCCTTCGCGATGCGGGCGCGGGCAGAGGGCTTGCGCGATTTTGGCGCATGCCTTTCGCCGACCCATGCCTTCCACCTGTTGCAGGGCATCGAGACCCTGCCGCTGCGCATGGAGCGGCATGTTTCCAACACGGCGGCCGTGCTCGCCTTTCTGCAGAAGAACGAGGCCGTCGCCTGGACGAACCATCCGACGCTGGAAACGCATCCCGATCATGGGCTCGCCAAGAGGCTGCTGCCGAAAGGCGCGGGCTCGATCGTGACCTTCGGCGTGAAGGGCGGACGCGAGGCCGGACGCAAGTTCATCGAGGCCCTGCAGCTTGCCAGCCATCTCGCGAATGTCGGCGACGCCAAGACGCTGGTCATTCATCCCGCGTCCACAACGCACCGGCAGATGAACGCCGAACAGCTGGCCAAGGCCGGCGTCGGCGAGGACATGATCCG
>JAGRKN010000065.1:0-19724 GCA_020442275.1 Rhodoblastus sp.
GTCGATCGAGGCGCGTTCGACGATTGAGACAAACTGTCATCCCCGACGCGCAATGCGCGATCGGGGAGCCAGTCGTTGCGGATCAGGCCCTGAGCGGACCGCCGAGCGTGCGCCACATCGAGACGCCGCCCTGGAAATGGACGACATTCTCGAAGCCCGCCTGCTTGAGGTGACGCAATGCGCTGCCAGAGCGCGCGCCCGAAAGGCAGATCAGTACGATCTTGCGGTCGCGCGGCAGATGCGAAGGATCGAAGCGCGACAACGGCAGGTTCTTGGAGCCCGGCACATGGCCGCCCCGATACTCGCGCTGCTCCCGCACATCGATCAGCTCGACAGCGCCGGCGTCCAATTCCTTGCGCAGATCGTCGAAGCCGATGATGTGCGAAGGGCCGGAATCGTGGGTGCGGCCGAATAGTTTCGAGAAGAACGACATGTCGCTTCCTATTCGGCTGCCGGCGCGGTGAACTGGGTATAGGCGTCGAGCGCGTGGCTGGCGTACATGGCCGACGGTCCCGCGCCCATGTAGATCGCCATGCCCAGCGTCTCCATCACTTCCTCGCGCGTCGCGCCCTGCTGCACCGCCGCCTTGACGTGGAAGGCGATGCAATCGTCGCAGCGCACTGCGACCGAAATTCCAAGCGCGATGAGTTCTTTCGTCTTGGTGTCGAGCGCCTTGGGCGTCAGCGCGGACTGCGCTATGGCCGCAAAGGCCTTCATCACATCGGGCGCGCCGCCGCGCAGGTTCTTCAAATCGCCCGACAGCTTCTTCGTGGTTTCAGGCCAGTTGTCGATCATCTTGGCGTCCTTTCGACGTGTCGTTTCGGTCAACCGAATTTCAGGAACAGGATGGCGTAGGGCTTCTTGAGGCCCTGCAGCGCGCGCTTGGCGGCGGCCGCATCGCCCGAGGCCGCTGCTTCCCGAACGGCCTTCACCGCGGCTTTCGTCGCGAGGACGAGCTGGCCGAACTCTTCGGAATTCCGGGCTTCAGGCGGCGGGGCGGCGGCAATGCGATCAATGAGATAGGCGAGCACGGCGCCCTCGCCGCGCAAGTCGCCGAGCACCGCCGGCGTGATGTCGCTCTTGGCGTGTTCAAGCGTCTTTTCCATTTCCTCGTGGAATTCGTTCATACGGTCCGAGGTGGTCGAGATATTGTTGCGCGCGCGCAGCTCGCCGAGCTGGTCGCGAATCTTTTCGAGGGTGAGATGCGCGGCGCCGAGTTGGCCATCGGCGATCTGCTTGTTCGCGGTGGCGATCTCTCCGGCTGCCGCGCTGAGTATGGGCGCGAATTTCGCGTCGTCGGCATATTGCGGCGGGGCGGCCTTCGCCCATTTCGCTTCCAGCTTGCTCCAGCCCTGCGACAGGGCGGCGACGGTCTTGGCGGATTCGTCCGGCTTGTTCTGGTTGGTGGCGAACAACGCGCTGCGATAGACGGCGTAGACGCCGCGCAGATCGCTCTCGAATTCCGCGAAAGGCCCTGCCTGCGCGCCCGTCGCCACCAGCAAGGCGACAAGCGCGACAGTCGCGCCCAGACGCTTGCCCGCCTTCGAAATCGACGTCATGTTGCTCGCCATATTGATGTCTCCGCGATGAGCTCTTCCGACCAGCCGGAACGGCTGTTCACGCTCCCGAATGCAACTTATATACGTATATTCGAATATTTCAATATCCAAATTGGGTCGAGGCCCGAAAGCTGCGCGAAAATGTCGATTCGATCTGCCCCTATTGGCAAAATGAATAGGCGCCGGTCCAATCGAATTAGACGCTTGCAACACGCGC
The DNA here is from genome assembly GCA_020442275.1 of Rhodoblastus sp. Taxonomy (GTDB): domain Bacteria; phylum Pseudomonadota; class Alphaproteobacteria; order Rhizobiales; family Beijerinckiaceae; genus JAJXWB01. The sequence goes on from JAGRKN010000065.1 coordinate 1,777, forward strand.
GCCTTAGAAGACAGGCCTCAACAAGGGGATGAAACGATGAAAGTCTGCGTGGCCGGCGCGAGCGGCGCCTTCGGCATCAAGCATCTCGATGCGATCAAGAATATTCCGGGCGTCGAGGTCACCTCGATCGTCGGCGGCCGCTCCGGCGATCTCGAAGGCTTCGCCAAGGAGCGCGGCATCAAGCACTGGACGCGCGACCTGAACGAAAGCCTCGCCCGCTCCGACGTCGACGCCGTCATCCTGTCGACGCCGACCCAGATGCACGCCGAACAGGGCATCGCCTGCATGAAAGCCGGCAAACATGTGCTGATCGAAATCCCAATGGCCGACAGCCTCGCAGATTCCGAAGCGCTCGTGCGCACGCAGAAGGAAACGGGTGTCGTCGGCATGGCCGGCCACGTGCGCCGCTTCAACCCGAGCCACCAGTACATCCACAACAAGATCAAGAAGGGCGAGCTCAAGATCCAGCAGATGGACGTGCAGACCTATTTCTTCCGCCGCACCAACACCAATGCGACGGGACAGGCCCGCTCCTGGACGGATCATCTCCTGTGGCACCACGCCTGCCACACCGTCGATCTCTTCCAGTACCAGACCGGCGAGGAACCCTCGAAGGTGATGGGGCTGGAAGGCCCGCATCATCCCAATCTCGGCATCGCCATGGACATGTCGATCGGCCTGAAGACGCCGTCGGGCGCGATCTGCACGCTGTCGCTGTCCTTCAACAACGACGGCCCGCTCGGCACCTTCTTCCGCTACATCTGCGACAACGGCACCTATCTCGCCCGCTACGACGATCTCTACGACGGCAAGGACAACAAGATCGATCTTTCGGGTGTGGCTGTTTCCAATAACGGCATCGAACTGATCGACCGCGAATTCTTCTCCGCCATCAAGGACGGCCGCGAACCGAATTCGAGCCTCGCACAATGCCTGCCGGCGATGCGCACGCTGGATCGGATCGAGAAGCAGTTCTGATCTCTGAACCGCAACCCTTCGGGCTTGCGCAAGAAAAAGGGACCGCCGGCAAGAGCCTGCGGTCCCTTTCTTGTTTGGGATCCTCGTCGTCCGCCGAAGAGGACGGCGGTCTAGTTCATCCGCGCTAGCTCCAGCACCATCGGGCTGCGGAAGGTCGAGGACGGCATCCACGGCAATTGCTGTTGCACGCGAGAATAGTTCGGCACGACCTTGTGGAATTCCTCCATCGCGATCTTCACCGACATGCGCGCGATCGCCGTGCCGAGGCAGGCGTGCACGGAGCCGCCGAAACCCAGATGCCCGCGCGGCTTGCGCGAAATATCGTAGACGTCGGGGTTTTCGTACTTGCGCTCGTCGCGATTGCCAGAGCCATAGGCCAGGCACACGAAATCACCGGCCTTCATTGTCTGGCCGTGCAGTTCCGTGTCCTTCGTCACGCAGCGACGGAAACGCTGCGCTGACGTATTGAAGCGCAACGATTCCTCGATCGCATCGGCCAGAAGCTCCGGGTCCTTCACGCAAGCCGCGCGGGCATCGGCATAGTCCGCCATGTTGAGCGCGAACATCGACATGAAGCCGCCGAGCGACTCGATACCGGCCATGATCAGCGTCGTGGTCGTCAGCAGCACCTCGCGCTCGTCGAGCCTGTCACCGTCGATTTCGGCCATCGAGAAATGCGAGATGAGATCGTTCTGCGGATTGGCGCGGCGCTCTGCGATCACGCCCGCCGCATAGTCGCGCATCCAGTCGGACGCGGCGATATGCTCCGGCCCCTTGGCGCGGGTCTTGGGATCGGTCTGCACCATCAGCACGGCCTTGTCGCGCACCGTGCGCTCGTCGCCCATCGGCAGGCCGAGCGCGGCGAACAGCACGCGCACGGTGAATTTCGACGAGAAATCCTCGATGAAATCGAACTGCTTCTCTCCGGCGAGCGGCGCCGCGGCCGCCGCCGCGATCTCGCGGATCGGATCGGCGAGCGCCTCGAGATTGCGCTTCATGAACGCCTTCTGGATCAGGCCGCGCAGGCGATCGTGGCGCGGCGGATCGGTCGTGCCGAGCGTCGCGCCTGCGCGGTTCGGCAGTTCCGTCATCAGATTGCCCTTGGCCGACGAATAGGTCTGCCAGTCGCCCAGCGCGCGCGAGATATCGTCGTAGCGCGACAGAATCCACATGTCGGCTTCCTTGCTCCAGAAGCACGGAAACTCGTCGCGCAGCCGCTTGTAGTAGGGAAATGGATCGGCGTCGATCGCCGGGGAATAGGGATCGAACGTGAACATGGGCGCCTCCCTGCGCTTGGGTTTTTCGCGTTTGACCAATGTCATGTCTTTGCCAGCATGCGGCCCGCGGCAAAATGGACGACCGGCGTCAATTTCTGTATTTTTCGCTCAAACATGACATCGAGGACGTCATCGTTATGTGCGCTGCAACAATAAGAATAGGGCAGCTCGGTCGAAAGCCCCAACCAGCCGTCCCTGTATTTTCCCTCTACGGCGAAGCGGGCGCCGTGGCGCCGGAGTTCATTCACGTCGAGGATATCCGCAGCCGCAGCGAGCGCTATCGCTGGGAGATTTCCGAGCACCGCCACCACGGCCTGTTCCAGTTCCTGCTGCTCGTCCAAGGCGCGGCGGATGTCGCGCTCGAGCGAAGGACGCGCCATGTCGAGGCGCCCTGCGCCATCGCGGTTCCCTCAGGCGCCACGCACGCCTTTCGCTTCGCAGAGGGCACGCAGGGCTATGTCCTGACGATCGAGGAGGCGACTCTTTCGCGCGTGCAGGGCGGCGCCGCGGCTCATCCAGCCGCGTTGCTCGATGCGCCCGCGCTGATCGATCTGTCGCTATCGCCCGATACGGCGGATCGTCTCGCGGCCTTGTTCGCGCAGATCGCGCTGGAATTCCATGGCGGCGGCGCGGCGACCGGCGCCGTGCTGCAATGGCTGACCAGCGCAGCGCTGACGATCGCGCTGCGCGCCAATGAGGATCTCACACGCCAGAGCGCCGGCGCCGGGCGAGACGTCGCCGCGTTCCATCGGTTTCGCGCTTTGGTCGAGATCCATCTTTCCGAGCATTGGACGACGCCGCGCTACGCGGAGGCGCTGGGCATGAGCGAAAGCCGCCTCAACCGCATTGCACGCGCAGCTGCGGGAAAATCGGCGCTGGAAGTCGTGCAGGACCGCCTGACGCTGGAAGCGCGTCGCCGCCTGATCCACGTCGCTGGGCCAGTGTCGTCGCTGGCGTACGAACTGGGGTTCGAGGACCCCGCCTATTTCTGGCGCTTCTTCAAGCGAAGGACGGGCATGACGCCACGGGAGTTTCGGCGCAGGCATGAGAGCGGGGAGGCGGCGTGACCGCCACCCCGCACTCCCGCGCTTCGCGGGAGAGAGGGCGCAACAAAAGAAAAACGCCGCCACGTTCACAACGCGGCGGCGCCTGCCCAGTCGTGCGCGGCCAAGACCGCGCATGGAATAACGTCAAGCCGCCTTCGCGGTTTCCGCGGCGCGCGAATGCGACAGCAGTTGCACGGCCGAGGCCGTGTTGGAAATCGGGATGTGATAGGTGCGGTGCAGCTCCTTCACATCGCCCTGCATCGCCGCGCGCGCGGCGATCCAGCACATCAGCTCGACGCCCTGCGCGCCCGCCTTCTCGACGACGTCGAGCGCGGAATATTTGGTCAAGGGCTCGACGCCCGACACCATCGCCTCCAGGCATTCGGTGTCGAAAGCCTTGTTGATGAAACCCGCGCGAGAACCATCGAGCTGGTGCGACAGGCCGCCCGAGCCGATCAGCAACACCTTCTTGTCTTCCGGCCAGGCCTCGATCGCCTTGCCGACCGCGCGGCCGAGATCGAAGCAGCGTTTCGGGCCGGGCAGTGGATGCTGGATCGAGTTGATCGCGATCGGCACGATGGTGACCGGCCATTTGGCGTCGGGGAACATCAGAAGCAGCGGATTGGTGATCGCATGATCGACCGCCATCTCCTGGCACATGACGGGATCGAACCCGTCCTCGACGATGCCGTTGATGATCTGCCACGATAGTTTCGGCTCGCCGCGCACGGAAGGAATGGTGGGAATGCCCCAGCCTTCGTCCTCGCTGACATATTCGGCGCAGGCGCCGACAGCAAAGGTCGGCATCTTGTCGAGGAAGAAATTGAGCCCGTGATCGTTGTAGAAGAAGACCACGACGTCAGGTTTTTCGCGGGCCAGCCACTCGCGCACCGGCGGCCAGGAATCGAAGAAGGGCTTCCAGTAGGGCTCGTTCTGCAAGCCCTTGGCGATGGCGTTGCCGATTGCTGGAATGTGGGATGTGGAAAGGGTTCCGATGATCCGGGCCATCACTGCCTCGCCTGATCGAGAAGTTTCTGCTTGAAGGCTTCGACGGTCATGCCCGTCTGCTGCGCGCCGATGTCCTGCACGCCGAGGCCGAGAATGCCCGCGAGCTTGGCGAGGTAATAGGCGTTGCCGCCGGCCTCGATCATCTTCAGCACGCTGCCCGAAGCCAGCGCGTCGCGCTGCTCCTTCGTCAGCTTGTACTTGTCCATGTAGGCGGCCTGATCGGCCAGGAACGCCTTGCGGTTTTCCGGATCGTTGAAAGAGAAGCACATCTTGTTCAGCTGGTAGCCCTTCATGGCCTGACCGCCTTCGAAGATCGTCGTGCCTTCGATTTCTCGCGCCATCGCGCCCTCCTTGCTCCCTGCGCCCCGATGGGACCGTCAAACGCCCGCGCCCGCTTTGACGCAGCGCAAGCCCCGGCCCGAGGGGGCGACGCGTGGGACCATGCGGCAATCATTTAACAAGATAAATGCATGTGTTATCATTATACTCATGAATAAATTCGATCATTACGATCTCGACGGCCATGCGCTGCGGCTTTTCCTCGCGGTGCTCGACACCGGCTCGGTGACGGCCGCGGCAGACGAACTCGGCGTCACGCAATCCGCCGTCTCGCACGCCCTGCAAAAGCTTCGCGCCATCGTGCGCGATCCACTGTTCGTCAAGTCCGGGCGCGGCATCGTCGCCACCGCTCACGCAGAATCCCTTGCGTCGCGCGCGCGAGATCTGCTCGCGAACATGCAGGATTTTTCGCGCGGCGCCCGGTTCGAACCGGCTGGCGCCGAAATTTCCCTCGCGATCGCCGCCAACGATCTGCAACGCGATCTATTACTGCCCGGCTTCTCGCTGGCGCTCGAGAAGGAAGTGAAGAGACTGGAGCTGCGCGTGATCCCCTCGGATGCGCCGAGCGCCGACATTCTGCGCGACGGCGTGTGCGACCTCCTGATCACGCCAAACCCGCCGGAAGGCGCCGACATTCTCCAGCGCAACCTGTTTCGTGACGAATTTGTCTGCTTCTACGACCCCGCCTGCCGGAAGGCGCCGCGATCCCGCGAGGATTACCTCGCCGCCCGGCATGTCACCGTCGTCTATCCCGACCGCACGCGCCTCGCCTTCGATTCCGCGCTCGAAAAGACGGGTTTCGCGCGCGATTTCGCCGTTTCCGTCGCAAGCTTCTCGGGCGTGGCTGCGTTCTTGCGCGGGACGGACCGACTCGCCACCCTGCCCCGCCTGCTGGGGCCGGGACTGATGCGCGATTTCGCCGCCGTCCCCGTTCCCGGCCGTGCGCGGGGGGCGGACATTTCCATGTCGCTGGTCTGGCGCCGGCGCGACGCGCTCGATCCGGCCATGACTTTCGTCCGCAATCTCATGGTCCGTCAGGCCGCCGCCGCCGTGCGCGCGGCGCGCGCCGGCGCCGCGTGACATTTTCACGCGGGCAGGCCGGATGACATGCAGCGGCCACATTGCTATCGGACCAAGCGCCGCCGGCCGAGGAAACCCCATGACGACCCAGGACCAGAACGAAACGCAGAACGCGCGCCCGCGCATGTGGGTCGCGCTCGTCCCGCTCGCGGCTTTCGCGGCGATTGCGGCGCTCTTCTTCTTCCGCCTGGGCGCGGGCGACCCCTCGAAACTGCCCTCCGCCCTCATCGGCAAGCCCGCGCCCGACATTGCCTTGCCGGCGCTGGAAAGCCTTGCTGGCCCGAACGGCGCCGTCCCCGGCATCGACCCCGCCGCCTTCAAGGGCGCGGTCACGATCGTCAACGTCTGGGCCTCGTGGTGTGTGCCCTGCCACGAGGAAGCGCCGCTGTTCATGAAGGTGGCGCAGGACAACCGCATCCGCGTCGTCGGGGTCAACTACAAGGACCAACCCGAAAAGGCGCTGAATTTCCTGAAACGCTACGGCAATCCCTTCGCTGCCGTCGGCGTCGACGCCAACGGCCGCGCCGGCATCGAATGGGGCGTCTACGGCGTGCCGGAGACCTTCATCGTCGGCCGCGACGGCATGATCGCCTACAAGCTGGTGGGACCGCTGACGCCGGACAATATCGACACGGTCCTGCGCAAGGAGATCGACAAGGCGCTGGCGAAGGGCTGAAGCGGCCTTGACCGACCTCAAGGCCGGCGAGCCGTAGCCCGCTATCACCTACCCGCTCGCGCGACCGCACCGTCCACCCATTTGCCGGCCGACCCCTCGACTGGCTAAGAGACACAATGACCTTCTGGCTGATCCTCTCGGGCATGACGCTGGCGACGCTCGCATTCGTCGCCCTGCCTTTTCTGACCCGCGCGCGGGGCGAGCGGCGAGGCGACGATGTCGCGGTCTACAAGGACCAGCTGGCCGAGATCGAGCGCGACCTTGCCGCCGGCCGCATCGCGCCCGAGGAGGCCGAGGCCTCGCGCATCGAGGTGTCGCGCCGCCTTCTGAAGGCCGCCGATCGCGAGAAGGCAGGCGAGGCGGAACAGCCCGCCATCGCGCGTGGACGGCGAACGGCGGCGATCGCCTTCGTCATTCTCGCCTTGCCGGCCGTCGCGGCGGCCTTCTACTACCGGTTGGGCGCGCCCTGGGAGGCGCTGCCGCAGACCACGGCCGAGGCCAAAGGTCCCGGCGGCCTGACGTTGGCCGAGATGATCGCCAAGGTCGAGGCGCATGTCCGCGACAATCCGAACGACGGCCGCAGTTACGAGGTGCTCGCGCCCGTCTACATGCGGCTCGGCCGCTTCGACGACGCCATCGCCGCATGGGGCAAAGTAATCGAGATTCTCGGCGACTCCTCGATCCGCGAGGCGGGTCTGGGCGAAGCGCTGGTCGGCAAGGCGCAGGGCGACGTGACGCCGGAGGCGCGCAAAGTGTTCGACAAGGCGCTTTCGCTCGACAAGAACTCCGTGCCGGCGCGCTATTATCTGGCGCTCGCGGCCTTTCAGGACGGCAAGCGCGACGACGCCCGGAAAATGTGGAACGACATGCTCGCCGGCGCGCAGCAGGACGCAGCCTGGACGACGCCGGTGCGCCGCGCGCTTGCCGAACTCGATGCGCAGGATGCGGCCAGGGACGTCGCCAAGGATCCCGCAAAGCCCCAGGCGGCGCCAGGTCCCACGGCGAGCGACGTCGAGGCCGCGTCCAAAATGGATACGGGCGATCGCAACGCCTTCATCCGTTCGATGGTCGCCCGCCTCGCCGACAAGCTGAAGCAGAACGGCGACGATCCGGAAGGCTGGGCGCGGCTCGTGCATGCCTATGGCGTGCTGGGCGAGGCGGACAAGGCGCAGGCCGCGACGGCGGACGCGCGAAAGGCGCTCGGCGGGGACGTCGCAAAACTCGTCCGCTTCGAAGACGCCTTGAAGGCGCCCTCTGGCGCGCCACGTTGAACGCATGACAGGATACACGGCAAGAGGACGACAATCGGAATGATCCCGGAAATCGGCCATTACGCGCTCATCCTGGCCCTGGCGGTGTCGCTGGCGCAATCGATCGTGCCGCTCGTCGGCGCGCGCACGCACGATCCCGTGCTGATGGACGTCGGGACCAAGGGCGCCTACGCGCAATTCATCCTGATGTGCGTGTCCTTCGGCGCGCTGGCTTTCGCCTATGGGCGGTCGGACTTCTCGGTCGCGAGCGTCTTCGAGAACTCTCACTCGCTGATGCCGGAGATCTACAAATTCACGAGCCTGTGGGGCAATCACGAAGGCTCGATGCTGCTGTGGGTGATGATTCTCGCCCTGTTCGGAGCGCTGGTCGCCGCCTTCGGCGCGAATATTCCGACGAGCCTCAAGGCGACCGTGCTGGCGGTGCAGTCCTGGATCGCGGCGCTCTTCTATCTCTTCATCCTGATCACCTCGAATCCGTTCACGCGGCTCGCGCCGGCGCCTGCGCAGGGCCGCGACCTCAATCCGATCCTGCAGGACCCCGGCCTCGCCATTCATCCGCCGCTGCTCTACGTCGGCTACGTCGGTTTCTCGATCTCGTTTTCCTTCGCCGTCGCCGCGCTGATCGAGGGGCGCATAGACGCCGCCTGGGCGCGCTGGGTGCGCCCTTGGGCGCTGCTGGCGTGGATCTTCCTCACGCTCGGCATCGCCATGGGCTCCTACTGGGCCTATTACACGCTCGGCTGGGGCGGCTGGTGGTTCTGGGACCCCGTCGAAAACGCCTCCTTCATGCCCTGGCTCGCGGGCACGGCGCTCCTGCATTCCGCGCTGGTGATGGAAAAACGCGAGGCGCTGAAAGTCTGGACGATCCTGCTCGCGATCCTCACCTTCTCGCTGTCGCTGATCGGCACCTTCATCGTGCGTTCGGGCGTGCTTACCTCCGTGCACGCCTTCGCCAGCGATCCCTCGCGCGGCGTATTCATCCTCGTCATCCTGCTGCTGCTGATCGGCGGCGCGCTCGCGCTCTACGCCTGGCGCGCGCCGAGCCTGCGGCAGGGCGGCCTGTTCGCGCCCATATCGCGCGAAGGTTCGCTGGTGCTCAACAATCTGCTGCTGTCGACCGCCACCGCGACGGTCTTCGTCGGCACGCTCTATCCGCTGGCGCTTGAGGCGCTGACCGGCGCGAAGATTTCCGTCGGCGCGCCCTTCTTCAACCTCACCTTTGCGCCGCTGTTCGTACCGATCCTGATCGCCGTACCCTTCGGCCCGCTGCTCGCCTGGAAGCGCGGCGACATCCGGGCCGCAACGCAGCGCCTGACCTTCGCTTTCGTCGCGGCCGTCGTCGGCGCGCTGATCGCCTTTGCGCTGCAGGGCAAGCCGGTCGTCGCGCTGGCGGCCATCGGCCTCGGCTTCTACGTCATCGCCGGCTCGATCGCCGAACTGATCGAACGCTCGGGCCTGTTCCGCGTTCCCGTCTCGACCGCCTTCCATCGCGCACGAGGTCTGCCGCGCTCGACATGGGGCACGATGTTCGCGCATGCCGGTCTCGGCCTCACGCTCATCGGCATCGTCTGCGAGACCGCCTGGGGCCTGGAAACCATCGGCGCCTACAAGCCCGGCGCGACGATACCGATCGGCGGCTACGAACTGAAATACGAGGGCCTCTCGCCGCGCAAGGGTCCAAACTTCACCGCCGATGTCGCGCGCATGATCGTGCTGCGCGACGGCCGCGAGATCGGCGTGATGGAGCCTTCCAAGCGCGCCTTCTCGACCCGTAGCATGAACACGTCGGAAGCCGCCCTGATGACGCGCGGCCTCGGGCAGCTCTACGTGGCGCTGGGCGACATCAACGCCGACAAGACGACGACAGTGCGCGTCTACTGGAAGCCCTTCGTCCTGCTGATCTGGATCGGCGGGCTGGCGATGGCGTTTGGCGGCGTGTTGTCGCTGTCCGACCGGCGCCTGCGCGTCGGCGCGCCGAAAATGGCGCGCAATCGCGCCCAGGCGGAGAGGACAGCCTAGTCAGGCGGGTGAGGCCGACGCCAGCCCCAGCGCGCGTTTCTCGTCGGCGATGCGGACGCCGCCGGGGACGATCTCGATCACGCCGACGCGTTCCAGCCGGGTAAATGTCCGGCTGACGGTTTCGATCGTAAGTCCCAGATAGTCGGCGATGTCGCGCCGGCTCATCGGCAGCGCGACCATCTTCGCGCCGCCATCGCGCGCGCGACGGCGCGCACGCCACGACAGCAGGAAAGCCGCCATCTTTTCTTCCGCCGTATAGCGGCCGAGAATCATCATGCGATCATGTGCGCTCGCCAGTTCCTGGCTGACGAGCAGGTTCATGCGGCGCAAAACCGCGAGATTGCCGTCGACCAACCGCCGGAAGGCGGCGCGCGGGAAGGAACAGGCGACGGTCGGCTCGATTGCTTCCGCCGTCAACGCATGCGTTTCGCTCAGGGTCAGGCCGAGTATGTCGCCCGGCAGCGCGAACCCCACCACCTGGCGGCGCCCGTCGGGCAGAAGCTTGTAGATGCGCACGACGCCCTGCGACAGGCTGAACACCCGCGCCGCCACATCGCCCTGCGCGAAAACGAGTTCCTTGGCCGCGAAGGACGATTGCCGGCGCATCCGATCGATCGCGCCACGCTCCTCCAGGGTCAGCGATCCGAACAATTGGGTGCAGACGCCGCAAGGCGCCGCCTGCCGCTCGGCGCAGCCCCGCATTTCAACGGCTTCGGCCAATGCCATCCCACGACCCCGACCCGCGGCGCGCCCCGCAGCGGCAATAACGAAGCGCGTTCATAGAGCGGCGGGCCGCGCCGAAGTCTTGCGTCAGGTCAAACTTCGCGCTGCACGCAGGGCGGGCCCCAGCGACACGGGGACGCACCTGCCGTTTGGTGAGGCGCCGCAATTCGTGCATGGCGACCCAGCCACGCATCGGCTGCACAGCAGGGCCGGCGGTTGCTAGTGTGCGCGGACGCAACGAACGGAAACGCCCATGCTTCTCGCCAACGACCCGCCGCACGCCTTCATGCCTTATCCCGCGGTCGCCGTGCCGGGCGCAGCCCACGGCCCGCTCCAGAGCCTGACGTTCGGTGTGAAGGACATATTCGACGTCGCCGGCTATCGGACGGCCTGCGGCAATCCCGTAAAGCTTGCAGAAAGCCCGGTCGCGGTCGAACACACGCCGGCCGCCGCCGCCTTGCTGGCCGCCGGCGCGCAATTCGTCGGCAAGACGCATACGGAAGAACTCGCCTGGTCCCTGTACGGAACGAACGCGCATTTCGGCACGCCGCTCAATCCCGCCGCGCCCGATCGCGTGCCCGGCGGCTCGTCCTCGGGCTCCGCGAGCGCCGTGGCGGCCCGGCTTTGCGATTTCGCGCTGGGCTCCGACACTGGGGGCTCGGTGCGCGCGCCGGCCAGCTTCTGCGGCCTCTATGGCCTGCGCCCAACACATGGTGCGATCTCGCTCGCGCGCTGCATGCCGCTAGCGCCGTCCTTCGACACTTGCGGCTTTTTTGCGCGCGATGCGGCGACACTGAACGCCGTGGGCGACGTGCTGCTGCCGCCGGCCCGAACGACGGCGCGGCGCGTAATGATCGCGCAGGACCTGTTCGCGCGCCTGCCCGCCGCCGCGCGCGACGCGATCATGCCAGCGGCTGAGAAACTGCAGACATCGCTCGGCAAGGCGACGCCGGTCGACGTCTACGATCGTCCGACGGCGGAGCCCTACGACGCCTTCCGCATCCTGCAATTGCACGAGGCCGGGACGTTGCACGCGCCTTGGGTCGAGAGCCGCAAGCCAATCCTTCACCCCTCGATCGCCCAGCGCTTCGTCGCCGCGAAAAAGGTGACCGATGCAGATGTGGCGCGGGCCCGCGCCGCGCGCGCTCGTTTCACGGAACATCTGACGAAACTCTATGGCGACGACGGCCTGATGATCGCGCCCGTGCTGCACGGCCCGGCGCCGCGTCTCGATTCGTCGGCTGACGAGTTCGAAGCCTATCGCGACGCCGCCATGGCCTTCCTCTGTCCGGCGGGTCTGGCGGGCCTGCCGCAACTCGTCCTGCCCGCAGGCCTGGTCGACGGCGCGCCTCTCGGCATCTCGATCCTGGGCCCGCGCGGCTCGGATCGGTCGTTGCTGGAAGCGGCGCTGCGCGCTTCCGCATAAGATGGACCGCGAGCCTTCTGGCTCCAGCCGCGCACACGAAAGCAACGCATTGCCCACGCCACCCGCCGAACGCCGCGCCTTCGCGCTCTACCTCATGGCGCGCGTCTTCACCGCGCTGTCCTTCCAGATGGCGGGCGTGGCGATCGGCTGGCTCGTCTATGCGCGCACGGGATCCGCTTACAATCTCGGCCTCGTCGGCCTCGCGCAATTCCTGCCGATGGTCGCGCTCACCTTTGTCGTCGGCCCGCTCGCCGATCGCATCGACCGTCGCCGCATCGTGGCGGTCTGCGAAATCGTCAATCTAGTCACCCTGGTCCTGCTCGCAATCGGCGCGGCGCGCGACTGGCTCGGCGCGCCCACGATCTTCGCCGCCGTCGCACTGCTCGGCGCCGCGCGCGCTTTCGAACATCCAAGCATGTCCGCGCTGCTGCCTGGCGTCGTCGGCGAAAGCGAACTGCCGAAAGCCGTCGCCTACGCTTCCTCGGCCATGCAGACCGCCACCATCATCGGCCCCGCCCTCGGCGGCCTGCTCTATGCGCTCGGCGCGCCCATGCCGCTCGGTCTGGCAGCCCTCATGTCGGCGGCGACCTGCATCGCCATTCTGGCCATCCCGCTCGAACGCAAGCCGCCGTCAAAAGAGCCTGTGACGCTCGCCTCCGTCTTCTCGGGCCTGTCCTTCATCTGGAACAGGCCAGTCATCCTCGGCGCGATTTCGCTCGATCTCTTTGCGGTCCTGCTCGGCGGCGTCACGGCGCTTCTGCCGATCTATGCGCACGACATTCTCGGGACCGGCTCGCTCGGCCTCGGCCTGCTGCGCTCGGCGCCTGCCGTGGGCGCGGTGGCCATATCCTTTTTCGTCGGCCGCATCGTCGGCGCCAATGTCGGGCGCACCATGTTCGTGTCAGTCTGCATCTTCGGCCTCGCCATTCTCGTCTTCGCGCTGTCGCACAACATGATCCTGTCGCTGGTCGCGCTGGCGATCACCGGCGCCGCCGACAATGTCAGCGTCGTCATCCGCCAATCGCTGGTGCAGCTCGGTACGCCCGACGAGATGCGCGGCCGCGTCAGCGCGGTCAATTCCCTGTTCATCGGCACATCGAACCAGCTCGGCGAATTCGAATCCGGCATGGTCGCTGGCCTGTTCGGCGCCGTCGCCGCGGGTGTGATCGGCGGGATCGGCACTATCGTGGTTGCGTTGTTCTGGATGCGCTTGTTTCCGGATTTACGGAAACAGCACCGGCTGACGGTGTCGGGATGATATGAAGCACGGATGACCCGCTCCGAAAAGATCGAGGCGCTCGCCGCCGACCCCGCCTTTGCAACGCTCGGCCGTTCCCTGACGGTCTATTACGGCGACCTCGCGCATGAAAACCGCATGGCCGCGCTCTACGCGCGCTTCGTGCGGCCGGGCGATCTCGCCTTCGACATAGGTTCGCATGTCGGCGACCGCATCGGCGCCTTCCGCCGCCTCGGCGCGCGCGTTGTCGCGCTCGAGCCGCAACCACTCTGTTTCCGCGCGCTCCGAGCGCTCTACGGCGACGATGCTAATGTCGCGCTCGTCGACGCCGCCTGCGGCGCGCGCGAGGGCGCGATTTCCTTGCGTGTGAACTCGGCCAATCCAACCGTCACGACGGCTTCGCAGGACTTCGTCGCTGCTGCCGATGGCGCGCGGGGTTGGGAAGGCCAGACATGGGATGCTACTCACGACGTGCGCATGACGACGCTCGACGCGCTGTTCGCCGCGCACGGAGCGCCCGCCTTTGCCAAGATCGATGTCGAGGGTTTCGAGGCCGATGTGCTGGCGGGCCTGTCGCGCCCGCTGCCGGCGCTCTCCTTCGAATTCACGACCATCCAGCGCGACGTGGCGTATCGCTGTCTCGAACGCTTGTCGGCGCTCGGAAATTATCGTTTCGATCTGTCGCTCGGCGAGAGTCACGCGCTTGCCGGCGAATGGATATCCCACCAAGACATGGCGGCGCTGATTGCTGGCCTGCCGCATGACGCCAATTCCGGCGACGTTTATTGCGTGCTAGAAACCTAGCCATCATTTCGAGGAATGCGCCGCACGACGATGGAAGTCGGATATATCCGACTTCCCAAAATGCTCCTCGCAATGACGCGCGGAAAATTTCTACTTCTTCCCCCGCCACTTGCGCCGCCGATCCCCACCGGCCTTCTGCGTCTGCGGCGTGATTTCGCCAGCGGCGACGGCCTCGCGATATTTCGTCAGCATGGTCGCGAACCCCTCGCGCAGCCCCGCGTCGATCTCCGGCTTGCCCTCGATCGCGCTCAATGCCAGCCCAATCGCCTCAATGGTCGACAGGCTTTCGCGGCGCGGCTCGCGACGCAGTTCGCCATAGATCGAGCGGCGCTTCGGCGCGAGCGCGAGGCGCTTTGCCTTCAGGACCCAGGCGTTGCGCCACCACAGGGTCTTGGCCTGCGCCCATGTGCCATCGAAGACGACGATGCCCTTTATACCTTTCAGCGCGGAATCCTGATCCGGCAGCACGACGCCCTTCCTGTCGAGCACGGCGACCTCGCGTCCGAGCGGCAGGTCCGACGGTTTTGTCGATCCGAGATGCAGCACCGCCCAGTCCGCGGGCTCCGCAGGCGCGCCGAGCGCCTTGGCGAGGCTCGGCCACGAAAGTCCGATCCTGAACGTCGCATTCGAAAGCTGCTGCGCCGCCAGCCGCGCCGTGCCGAGCAGGCGATCCTGCTCCTGCGGATGCTGCAGGATGAGCACGGCGACGCGGTTCTCCACCGGACCGACCGCCTCGCAGACGCAGAGCGCCAGGGGCTTGGCGCAATGCGGGCAAAAGGGGATTTCAGCCGAGGCTTCGATTTCGCTCATGCGCCTGAATACACCGCGCGAAGCTGGACCGCGAGCCTTCAGACTCGCCCTGGCTGCAAATGCGAGCCTTGGGGCGCTCGGTCCATTTGCGCTGCCGCATGACGGCGGACGCCCGCCCGCGCTATTCTCGCGCCAGCAACAGGAGCAACGAATGGAAACCGCCGCGCATCAGGTCGCGAGCCACATGGATCACTACGGCGCCGTCACGCACGAGGTGATCAACCAGCCGCACGAATTGGCCGACTACAATCTCTATTCCTCGGATCGTCCGCTCGCCGAGGCCGTCGTGCGTGAGAATGCGCAATGGGCGGCAAATGACCTCGCCGATTTCGGCGCGCGTATCGGGACAGCGGATTATCTCGACCTCGGCGCGCAGGCGAACAGACATCTGCCGGAATACGACACGCACGACCGCTACGGCCGCCGCGTCGATCTCGTGCGCTTTCATCCCTCCTATCACCAGCTGATGAAGACCTCGATCGAAGAGGGCCTGCACTCCTCGCCCTGGACCGATCCGCGCCCCGGCGCCCATGTGGCGCGCGCCGCGCGCTTCTACATGCACAGCCAGATAGAGGCCGGCCACGGTTGCCCGATCACCATGACCTTCGCCGCTGTGCCCGCGCTGAAAGTGCAGCCGGAGATCGCGAAGGAATGGCTGCCGAAAATTCTCGCGCGCCGCTACGACCCGCGCAACGCGCCCGCCGACGAGAAGGATGGGATCACCATCGGCATGGCGATGACCGAAAAGCAGGGCGGCTCCGATGTGCGCGCCAATACGACGCGCGCCCTGCCGATCCGCTCGGAGGGGCCCGGCCAGCCCTATGAACTCGTCGGCCACAAGTTCTTCGTCTCCGCGCCGATGTGCGACGCTTTTCTCGTGCTGGCGCAGGCGCCGGGCGGGCTCTCGTGTTTCCTCGTGCCGCGCTGGAAGCCCGATGGAACCAAGAATCCGCTGCAGGTGCTGCGCCTCAAGAAAAAGATGGGCAACGTCTCCAATGCGTCGAGCGAAACGGAGCTGCGCGGCGCGCTCGGCTGGATGATCGGCGAGGAAGGGCGCGGCGTGCCGACCATCATCGAGATGGTCGCGATGACGCGCTTCGATTGCATGATCGGCTCCTCTGCCGGCATGCGCATGGCGGTTTCTCAAGCCATCGATCATTGCGCGCAGCGCGCCGCCTTTGGCCGCCTGCTGATCGATCAGCCGATCATGACCAATGTGCTCGCAGATCTCGCGCTGGAAAGCGAGGCGGCGCTGACGCTGACCATGCGCATCGCCCGCGCGCTCGACGATCGCGCCGATTCGCATGAGGCAAACCTCATCCGCATCGGCACGGCCATCGGCAAATACTGGATCTGCAAGCGCGCGCCCTCCGTCGCCACGGAAGCCATGGAATGCATCGGCGGCTCCGGCGTGATGGAGGACGGGCCGATGCCGCGCCTGTTCCGCGAAAGCCCGGTCAATGCGATCTGGGAAGGCTCCGGCAACGTGCAATGCCTCGACGTTCTGCGCGCGATGGGGAAATCGCCTGAAACGCTGGAGGCCTATTTCGCGGAAGTCGAGACCGCCGAAGGCATGAACGCGACACTGGACGCGCACATCGCCGACTTGCGCGAGGACATGCGCAACACCGGCGACTTCGAATTGCGCGCAAGAAATCTGGTGGATCGGCTCGCGACCGGCCTGCAGGCGAGCCTGCTTGTGCGCCACGCGCCGTCCTATGTGTCGGAAGCCTTCTGCGCCTCACGGCTGGCGTCGCACGGCGCGCACCAATATGGCGCGCTGCCGAAGGGCGTGGATTGCAGGGCGATCGTGGAACGCGCGCGGGCGCGGTGAGGGGGTATCCCCTCTCCCCGCTGGCGGTGAGAGGGAGAGGACGCGGCTCAATCCACCTTGCGCACCGCCCCCTTCGCCGCGCTTGTCGTCAGCGCCGCATAGGCCTTCAGCGCCGTCGTGATTTTTCGCGTGCGCTTTTCGGCGGGCTTCCAGCCCCTGGCGTCCTGCGCCGTGCGGCGCTGCGCCAGCGTGTCCGTGGACACCGCGAGATTGATCGAGCGGTTGGGAATGTCGATCTCGATCCTGTCGCCGGTCTCCACGAGCCCGATCAGTCCGCCTTCGGCGGCTTCCGGCGAGCAATGGCCGATCGACAGGCCCGACGTGCCGCCGGAGAACCGCCCGTCGGTGACGAGCGCGCAGGCCTTGCCGAGGCCGCGCGATTTCAGATAGCTCGTGGGATAGAGCATTTCCTGCATGCCGGGTCCACCGCGCGGACCTTCGTAGCGGATCACCACGATGTCGCCGGCCTTCACCTCGTTGCCGAGAATGCCCTTCACGGCCGCGTCCTGGCTCTCGTAGACGCGCGCCGGTCCGGTGAACTTCAAAATACTCTCGTCGACGCCCGCCGTCTTCACGATGCAGCCCTCTTCGGCAATGTTGCCGAACAGCACCGCAAGGCCGCCATCCTGCGAGAAGGCGTGGCTCTTGTCGCGGATCACGCCCTTCTGGCGGTCGAGGTCGAGTTCGTCGAAGCGCCGGTCCTGGCTGAAAGCGACCTGCGTCGGCACGCCGCCGGGCGCCGCCTTGAAAAATGTCTTCACGCTCTCGCTGTTCGAGCGCGCGACGTCCCATGTGTCGAGCGCCGCCGACAGGGATGCGGAATGCACGCTGTGCGTGTCGCGATTGAGCAGGCCGGCGCGGTCGAGTTCGCCGAGAATGCCGAAAATACCGCCGGCATGGTGCACGTCTTCGACATGCACATTGGCGACCGACGGCGCCACTTTGCACAGGCAGGGCACGCGGCGCGACAGCCGGTCGATGTCGGCCATCGTGAAATTCACCTCGCCCTCGTTGGCGGCGGCCAAAAGATGCAGCACCGTATTGGTCGAGCCGCCCATCGCGATGTCGAGCGTCATGGCGTTCTCGAACGCCTTGAAGCTCGCGATTTCGCGCGGCAGCACGCTTGTGTCGTCCTGCTCGTAATAGCGGCGCGCGAGATCGACGATCAGGTGGCCGGCCTCCACAAACAGCCGCTTGCGGTCGGCGTGCGTCGCCACGACCGTGCCGTTGCCCGGCAGCGCGAGGCCCAGCGCCTCGGTCAGGCAGTTCATGGAATTGGCGGTGAACATGCCCGAGCACGACCCGCAGGTCGGGCAGGCCGAACGCTCGATCACCTGCACGTCGGCTTCCGAGACCTTGTCGTCGGCGGCCGCGACCATGGCGTCGATGAGATCAACCTTGTGCGGCTTGCCCGGCAGGT
>JAGRKN010000065.1:19817-20381 GCA_020442275.1 Rhodoblastus sp.
TTGGAGATGCAGACCATGGCGTCCGCGCAATGCGCATTGACCATGTATTCCACGCTGTCCGCGATGATTTCGCGCGAGGGCAGCGAATAAAGCATGCCGTCGTGACCCATGGCGATGCCGTCGTCCACGGCTATCGTATTGAATTCCTTGGCGACCCCGCCGGCCGCCTCGACCTCGCGGGCCACCATCTGGCCGAGGTCCTTGAGATGGACGTGGCCGGGCACGAATTGCGTGAAGGAATTGACGATGGCGATGATCGGCTTGCCGAAATCGCCGTCCTTCATGCCGGTGGCGCGCCACAGGCCGCGGGCGCCAGCCATGTTGCGGCCATGAGTGGTGGTGCGGGAGCGATAAGCAGGCACGGATTACGCCTTCCGTTCTCGGGTAAAACCGCCGGAGGCGGTTTCTGTCGTGGCATGTCAGTCGGCCCTTTTATTGCGTCGAGCGGCTGGAGCCAAGCCTTCAATAGAGCATTGTCTGTGCGGGTCCGCACGGCCTTGCAACGAAACCTGGGCGACCTATCTCAAAATTATTCCTTCGGGCGTGGGGGCGCCGATTGGAGGC
>JAGRKN010000065.1:20505-30962 GCA_020442275.1 Rhodoblastus sp.
AGCGCGAGACGCCGGACGCCATGGTCGGCGTCGCCGACGTATCGACCGGTCAGTTCCTGTTCGAGGTCGACGTCCAGTAGCGCCTTGCGCTTGTCCTGTCCGGCATGGGAGGTTGCCGCGAGCGGGAGCCTCCCATGACCGACGACACGACTGCCGAACTCGCGCCCATGCTGGAGCGCCGCCGGATCGAGGCGGAAATCCTGTCGCACGTGTACGAGACGGTCAAAGCCGCGCACGGCGTCGAAGCGGCACGAAAAATCGTCGCGGAAAGCGTGCGCCGCTCCGCGATTGCGCAGGGCAAGGCGATGGCCGACGCCCAGGGCGGCGCGCCGGGCCTGAAAGGCTTCGAGGACATCCAGCCGCTCTGGACGCACGGCGGGACGCTCGAAGTGGCGGTGCGGGAAAAGGGCGAAAAGGTCTTCGCCTTCGACGTCACGCGCTGCCGTTACGCCGAAATGTACAAGACGATGGGACTTGCCGAAATCGGCCCCCTGCTCTCTTGCCAGCGCGACGGGTCTTTCTGCGAAGGCTACGACCCACGCATAAAACTCACGCGCACGCAGACGATCATGCAGGGCGCGAGCCATTGCGATTTCAGGTACGAGAGTGACGAGTAACCACGCCCGTCATGCCCGCGCTTGTCGCGGGCATCCACGCCGTGCCGAGCAACAAGTTCCGAGACCGAAGCGCGCACGTTCCAAGAATCCTCGCGCGTCCCTGCGTAGATGGCCGGCGCGAGCCCGGCCATGACGGTTGTGGCTACACCTTCTTCAAATGCCTCAACGCCGCCGTCGAACTCGCGCGCGCGATCAGATGGCCGTCTTCGTCGCGCAATTCGCCTTCCAGAAAGGCGACGCTGCGTCCCCATTTCGCGATCCAGCCGTATGACCGGTAGATTCCCGGACTGGCGGCGGCCAGGAAACTCACCTTGATCTCGAGGCTCGGGACGCCGACCGTGAACGCGGATTTCGCAACGCAGGCATGCGCCATGGCGGAATCGATCCAGCCGGTGACGATGCCGCCCTGCACGATCCCGCCCTTGGGATGGCCCTCGACCGAATGGCAGTGCCGCGTCTCGGCGGTCCACTGCATCGTCACCCGCTCGAGCGCCTTGTCGTAGGCGACCACGCGCCCGCCGAGCGTATCCAGCACCGGCGGTTTCGTGCGTGAGAACGCCGCCAATATTTCGTCTTCCGTCACCCGTCGTCCCCTGCCCGATTTCGTGCCGTGTATTGTCGCCGCTGCGCGTGGCGACGGCAATCGCGTCACCGCGACGCTGCATTGCAGGATTGGCTGCCGCGAGGCGCTCGCCCATAATCGCAAAAAACAGCAGGGCGACATGACGACGACCATCTATTCCGCACGCAAGATCATTACAATGAACCCGGCGCGGCCGACCGCGACCCATGTCGCCGTGCGCGACGGCCGCATTCTCGGCGCCGGCACGCTGGAGGAATTGACCGGCTGGGGCGACCACATCGTCGACAATCGCTTCGCCGATCTCATCCTCATGCCCGGCTTCGTCGAAGGCCACAGCCATGCCTTCGAGGGCGCGGTCTGGCGCTACGTCTATTGCGGCTGGTTCGACCGCGTCGCGCCCGACGGCAAGAACTGGACGGGCCTGCGCTCGCTCGACGCCGTGATCGCGCGCCTCGCCGAGCAGGAGAAGGCGCTGCCGGACGCCGCCGCGCCACTGACCGGTTGGGGGCTCGATCCCATCTATTTCGACAATGTGCGCATGACGCGCGAAGACCTCGACCGCATCTCGAAAGACCGACCGATCGGCGTGATGCATGCGAGCTTCCACATTCTTAACGTCAACACCAAGGCGCTGGAAATGGCCGGGCTGATGCGCACTGGCGTCAATCACCCCGGCGTGCCGCTCGGCGCCGACGGCCTGCCGACCGGCGAGATGAAGGGTCCGGAAGCGCAAGGCTCGGTCGCCGCCCATGTCGGCCTCGATCGCGCGATGATGTCGGGCGACGAACGCGGCTTACGCGACTTCGCGCGGCTGTGCGTGCGCAAGGGCGTGACCACCGCGACCGACCTCGCCAATCCCCTGCCGCCCGACACGGTCGAGATGATGCTGCGCGTGACCGGCGACGCCACATATCCCGCGCGCATCGTGCCGCTGCGCCGCTATCTCGGCGACGATGCGCGAGGAACGATCGAGGCCGCCGCCGCGCTTGCCGAGAAATCGTCCGACCGCCTGCGGCTCGGCCTCGTCAAGCTCGTCGCCGACGGTTCGATCCAGGGCTTTTCCGCGCGACTGCGTTGGCCGGGCTATTACAATGGCGCGGGCCCCGGCCTCTGGTACATCCCTCCGCAGCGTTTGGCGGAAGCGCTGGAGGCCGCGCTAGAACTGGGCGTGCTCGTCCACACCCACACCAACGGCGACGAGGCGACCGAACTCGTGCTCGACACGATGGAGACGGCTTTGCGCAAGCATCCCTCCGCCGATCACAGATTCACCCTTCAGCATTGCCAGCTCGCCGACCGCGCACAATTCAGGCGCATGGCGCGGCTCGGCATGAGCGTGAACCTCTTCCCCAATCACCACTATTACTGGGGCGACGAGCATTACGCGCTGACCGTCGGCCCCGAGCGCGCCGAACGCATGAACGCCTGCCGCTCGGCCCTCGACTATGGCGTGCCGCTCGCCATCCATTCGGATGCCCCGGTGACGCCGCTCGCGCCTTTGTTCACCGCCTGGTGCGCCGTCAATCGCGTGACCGCGAGCGGTCGCACGCTGGGCGAAACCGAAAAGATCGGCGTCTACGAAGCCCTGAAGGCGATCACGCTCGGCCCCGCCTGGACTCTGAAACTCGACGGCGAACTTGGTTCGATCGAAACC
Organism: Rhodoblastus sp.; assembly: GCA_020442275.1. GTDB lineage: Bacteria > Pseudomonadota > Alphaproteobacteria > Rhizobiales > Beijerinckiaceae > JAJXWB01. The sequence continues at coordinate 23,360 of JAGRKN010000065.1, forward strand.
GGCAAGCGCGCGGATTTCGCCGTGCTGGAAGACGACCCGACGGAAATCGCGCCCGAAAATCTGAAGGATGTTCGCGTTTGGGGCACGGTGCACGACGGGCGCATCTTCGAGGCGGCGAAGATTTGACGCTTTCGATAACGACGCCGAAGCCGGTCACGCTGATTTCCGGCTATCTCGGCGCCGGCAAGACGACGCTGGTCAATCATCTCCTGCGCAACGCCGGCGGCCGTCGCATCGCGGTCGCCGTCAACGAATTCGGCGCGCTGCCGATCGACCCGGATCTAATCGAACAGGCTTCCGGCGACGTGCTGACGCTCGCCGGCGGCTGCATCTGCTGCTCCTTCGGCGACGACCTGACCTCGGGGCTCGTCGGTTTGGCAAGCCGCGAAAACATCGACTGCATATTGATCGAGACGAGCGGGGTCGCCCTGCCAGGCAGCGTCGCGCAATCCCTGTCGTTGGTCGCAGGGCTCAGACACGAGGCGACGCTCGTTGTTCTCGATGCCGAAACCGCGCAAAAACTCGCGCGCGACAAATATCTCGGCGACACGATCCTGCGGCAGCTCGCCGAAGCCGACCTCGTGGTTCTCAACAAGATCGATCTCGCATCCGACGACACGCGCGCCGATCTGCGCGACTGGCTCACTGCGACGGCGCCGCGTGCGAAAATCGTGGAGACGGAATTCGGCGCGCTTTCGCCCGACATCGCCTTCGGAGCCTATGCGCCGAGCGCCTTTGTGGCGGATGCGCCATCGGGGCATGGCGGCGCGCAACCGCAGTCGCAATCCTTCGAGAGCGAATGCGCACTGGATCTCACACGCCTCGCAGCCGCGCTCGCCGACGAAGCGACCGGCCTCGTACGCGCGAAAGGTTTTTTGCGCGATAGCGGTGGCGATTGGAAAACCCTGCAGATCGTCGGCCGCCGCGCCGACATTACCTCCGCGCGCACGCCGCAGGATGGCGTTGGAAGACTGGTCTGCATTGCGCATGGCGCGCCGCTGGAGCGGGAGCGGATCGAAGCGATCCTCGAGAGCTGCAAACCGTCCGATTCCTCATCCTGAGGAGCCCCTGAAAGGCGCATCTCGAAGGATGGCCACACCGCATTCGCCTCGACCACGTTTCGAGACGCCTGCTACGCAGGCTCCTCAGTATGAGGACTTGTGGAACGCCGGCCCCGCTCACAACTCCACGTCGCCTGCCAGCAACCTTTGCGCGATCGTCTTCGCCAGAATCTCGTTCGTCCCGTCGGCGATATTGACAATTCGCAGGTCTTGCCAAGCATGCACCAGGCCGAGCTCGTTGGTCAGCCCCATGCCGCCGTGCGTCTGCATGGCGCGATCGACGGCGCGAAACCCCGCCTGCACGGCATAGGATTTCGCCATCGACAATTCCTTCACTGCACGCTCGCCGCGATCGAGCAGCATGGCCGCATTCAGCCCCATCAGATGGGCGGCGTGCAATTCGCTCGCGGATTGCGCGAGCGGGAAACTGACCCCCTGATAGTCGGCGATCATCGCGCCGAAAGCCTCGCGCTGCTTGGCATAGTCGAGCGCCAATTCCAGCGCCCAGCGTCCCTGGCCCACCGCGCGCGCTGAATTGTAGACGCGGCCGAGCGACACGCCGTAGAGCGCGACCTTGAAGCCATCGTCGAGCGCGCCCACCAATTGCCAGGGCTCGACGCGCACGTCTTCGAGCGCCAGCGCGCCCTCGTGCCCGCCGGGATGGCCGAACAGTTTCACGACGGATTCGACCGAGAAACCCGCCGCATCCGTGGGAACCATGAAGGCGCTGATGCCGCCCGCCTTTCGCTCAGCTTTCTTGGGGTCGGTGACCGCGAAGACGATGCACCATTCCGCAGTCGGCGCATTGCTCGTCCACAGCTTGCGGCCGGTGATGCGCCATCCCTCGCCGTCGCGCACGGCGCGTGTACGGATCATACTCGCATCCGATCCGGCGCCCGGCTCCGAGAGACCGAAGCACATGGAAGTGCGCCCCGTCATCATATCGGCGAGGCAACGCTCGCGCGCCTCCGCCGTGATCTGCGTGAGAACGGGGCTCGGGCCGAAGGCCCAGTGCGCAATCACCCACGGTGTGACGATCGCATGCCCGCCGAGCCGCCGGTAAATCGCCTCCCAAGCGACGTAATAGGCGAGATGGCCAAAACCGCCGCCGCCGAGCGACACTGGCGCGCACATGCCATAGAAGCCGGCCCGCGCGGACGCCATGCGCACGTCGCGAATGAGATTGCGGACATCGGGCGCATAGGCCCCCCTTCCGTCATAGAGCCGCCGCGCATCCGCCAGCAGCGCGTGATGACGCTCGAGACGCGGCGCCACCTCTTTCTCGACGAAGCGCAACACACCGTCGCGCACGGCGATCACATCATCTGGCAGATCAAAGGCGATCGCACTCATTTCGTCCGTTCCCATGGGCCGGCCATATGGCCGGCGTCACGGGAACGAAGGTAGAGCGCCGGGCGTGCGGTCCGCAAGCCTCAGGCCGCGAGCGCCTTGGCCGTCTCGCGCGCGAACAGCGCGGCCAGTTCGCTCTCGGCGATCGGACGTGAGATCAAATAACCCTGCGCCGCGCCGCAGCCGATAGTCTTCAGGAAAGCGAGCTGCTCCTCGGTCTCCACGCCTTCCGCCGTCACATCGAGGCCGAGGGTGCGCGCGAGCTGCACGACCGAGATGACGATCGCCGCGCAATCCGCGTGGTCTACACTGTCGCGCGTGAATTCCCTGTCGATCTTCACGCGATTGAGCGGCAGCTTGCGCAGATAGTTGAGCGAAGCGTAGCCGGTGCCGAAATCGTCGAGGGCGATCGGGAAGCCGGCGCGCGATAGTTCGTGGGCCGTGTCGATTGCGGGATCGTCGCGCGTGATCAAAAGCGATTCCGTAATCTCGATCTCGATGCGATCCGGCGTCAGTTCGAACTCGTCCATGATCTTCAGCATATCCGCCGTCATCGAGGCGCTGCGCAACTGCGCGACCGAAAAATTGACCGAGATCGGTGCATCCGACGGCATCAGCTTGGCGATCCGGCAAGCGTCGCGAATGATCCACCTGCCGAGTTCGTGAATGAGCCCGGTGCGCTCGGCCATCGGAATGAATTCGTCCGGCGAGATCGGGCCGCGCGTGGGATGGCGCCAGCGCGCCAGCGCCTCGCAACCGATGATCCGCCCGGTCGCGATCTGAACGATGGGCTGCAGCGCCAGTTCGAGCTCGTTGCGCTCGATCGCCGCCCGCAGGTCCGCCTCGAGATCGCGACGTTCCTGAACTGCTTGCGCGTGTTTCGGATCGAAGAAGCGACTCGCTCCGCCGCCCGCCGCCTTGGCTTGATAGAGCGCGCTGTCGGCCTTCGTGATCAGCGTATCCGCGTCGATCCCGTCGGACGGCGCAAGCGAGATGCCGATGCTGAGCCCGATCTCCTGCGGCAGTCCCGCCGCGCTGAAAGGCGCGGCAAACGCGCGAAGCAGGCGTTCGACAAAAGCCATGACGTGAATAGGCCCGCCGACGTCGACCAGAGTGACAGCGAATTCGTCACCGCCCAGACGCGCCACGAAATCGGTCTTGCGTACGGTTTCCTCGAGGCGACGCGCCACCTGCAGAAGAATTTCGTCGCCGGCCGCATGGCCATAGCGATCGTTGACCGGCTTGAATCCGTCGAGATCGAGATAAAGAACGGCCGCCTGCTCGCGATATTCCGTACAGCGCGCAAGCGCGCGATCGAGGAATTCGCGGAAGGCGAGCGCGTTCGGCAGACGCGTCAGCCCGTCGAGGCGCGCGGCGTTCTCGGCGTCGATCTGCTTCAGCAGTCGAGCGCCCATCTGCTTGTAATAACTGAGCGACGCCAGCACCAGAACGCTTGCGTAGATCACGAACAGCAGCGAGATATGATATTGTCCGACGAGATCGCTGCGATCGATCGCGATCAGCGAGCCGGCAAGCACCGGCGCGACGAAAGCGAACACAGCTTCAGGCATGGAAGCAAGCACCAGCGCGCCGGCGCACATGATGCCGCAGCACATGCATACGATGACCAGCATGGCGCCGCCTGCCGCGAGATGGTCGATGAACATCAGCGGCGCCAGGCACCACAGGCCGCCGACAGCCGCGGCCGCGATCACGATGATGCGCGCCGCCGCGCGCGATACGCGTGTCGGCCGACGGTCCCGCACGCTGGCTGCGCGCAGATAGAGATAGGCAGACACCGAGCAGATGACGAAAGCCCAGCCGAGCGCCGTGGCTTCCTTCGGCGTGCCGTAGAGCGCCGCCACGAGAACCAGGACGTTCCATATGTTGACGACGAAGATTGCGGGCGTGAAACGCGCGATCGCATAGACCTGCTCGGCCCGAATGCGCGCCAGCATCGGCTCTGAAAATTCGTCCTTTGAAATTGCCGGAAGCCCCTTGTTCCGTCTGTCGGCGCCGCGCCCCATTTCGCTTGCCCATCTGACCGTTCGAATTACTTCAAACTTGCCAGACCGCAGTTACGCCACAATTAATCCCGCTCGCGAAATCGAGCGAAAAACATCTTCTTTGTCAGATGGTTGCCGCCTATCAACCTTTTCTGGCGTTACGTTACGCGCTTCATTTCAAAGGCGCTTTTCGTTGCGTCGGCAATTGACGCCGAAATGCGATTCAAATTGTGGCAGCGCGCGCAACCGATTGTTCAGGCTAACGCGCGCTCCGTCTTCACCTCTTGAACAGGCCCATGATCGACGCCTTGGCCAGCGTAGCGAAGTGAAGATTGAAGCCGACGACCGCCGCCGACGTATCAGCCGCGACCGGCAAGGTCTCGGCGCCGACGGCGAAGACCGTGAAGAGATAGCGGTGCGGGTGATCGCCCTGCGGCGGGCAGGGACCGCCATAACCCGGCGCGCCGAAATCCGTGCGCGTCTGCAGGGCGCCGGCGGGAAGCTTCGCCGAAGCGGGATTTCCGGCGTCGAGCGCGAGTTCGCCCACATTGGCGGGAATGTTGACGACGAGCCAGTGCCAGAACCCCGAACCCGTCGGCGCGTCCGGATCGTAGCAGGTGATAGCGAAACTCTTCGTGCCCTCCGGCGCGCCCGACCATTTGAGATGCGGGCTCTTGTTGCCGCCCGCGCAACCGAATCCGAAAGTCTCGGACAGAATGTGGTCCATTCCGAGATAGTCGCCATCCTTGAAGCTGTCGCTTGTCACCTTGAACGTCATGCGTCCCTCCTGTGTTGCGCCGGCGGCTCTAGCCGAGCCGCCAGCCGATCTCGGAATTGAACTTGTCGTAGAACGCCTGGCTGTATGCGTTTTCCGGGTCGGCGCGCACGCGGCGGTCGAGTTCCTCCGCGTCCGCGCCGACAAGAATTCGCCAGCGCTCGGCCCGCACGCCGTCGAGAATAATCTTGACCGCTTCGGCCGCGCTCGTCGGCGCGTTGTCGCGGAAAGCGGCGGCGACCGCCGCGCCGGCCTGCGCCACCTGCTCGTCGCTCATTACCGCGGCATTCACGCCGGCGCGCTCGAGCCGTCGTCGCAGGTTCTTGATCTCGGTCGCGCTGATCGCACCATCCGCGCTGCCGCTGTGCACGCGGCGCGAATTCACGATGATCGACGTCCCGATATGCCCTGGCATGACAACCGAGCATTTGATGTGCGGCGCGTTCATCCTGAGATCGGTCATCAGCGCCTCGGTAAAGCCCTTCACCGCGAATTTCGCCGCGCTGTAGGAGGTATGCGACGATTCCGGCCCGATCGAGGCCCAGAATCCATTGACCGACGACGTATTCACGATATGCGCGGCATCCGCCTTCATCATCATCGGCAGGAAGGTCAGCACGCCGAAATAGACGCCGCCCCAGCAGATGTTGAATGTGCGTTCCCATTGTTCGCGCGAATTGGTGAACAGGCTGCCGCCGCCGCCCACGCCCGCATTGTTGAATAGGAGATGCACGCACTCGGTCTGATGTTGCGCGGCGACCTCGTCGCGAAAGCGACGCATCTGCGCCTCGACGGAAACGTCGGCGATATGCGCGGTCACGCGCAGACCTTGCGGCAGGCCGTCGGCTTTGCAGAGCTCGACCGTCTCCGCCATCGTGTCGGAGGCGACATCGCACATGGCGACATGGCACCCTTCGGCGACCAGTTGGCGCACGAGTTCGCGCCCCATGCCCGTGCCGCCACCGGTGACGACGGCAATGCGCCCCGCGAAATCCTTCATTCTGTCGCTCCCTGTTTCCTCGGAGCGCAGACTAGGCCAGCGCACGGGCGTCGCGCCAGTCTTCGCGCGCAAGACGGACATGCGTCAAGCAACTGCGTTTTCGCTTGCAGGCCGCGCGAGCGCCGCTCATTGTTGCAGCAAAATGGGAGGATGCATGACGCGCATCGGTTTCGTCGGGCTCGGCTCCATGGGCCTGCCCATGGCCAAGGTTCTCGCGGCCAAGGGATTCGCGGTCGCGGGCTACGACATTCGGCCGGGCGCCGCGCAGGAATTGGCGGCTGCGGGCGGCAAGGCCGCCGACAGCGTCGGCGATGCGCTCGCCGGCGCCGATGTCGCCATTCTCATGGTGGTCAACGCCGCTCAGGCTGAATCCGTCCTGTTCGATTCCAACGCCATCGCACGACTCGCGCCCGGCGCCGTCGTCGCGGTCATGGCGACCTGCCCGCCGGCGAAGGCGCAGGCGCTCGCGAGCCGCGTGCGCGCGGCGGGCTTCGGCTTCATCGACGCTCCTGTATCGGGCGGCGTCGTCGGCGCGACCTCGGGCGCGCTCACCATCATGGTCGGCGCCAGCGACGACGATTTTTCGCGCGCCAAGGATGCTCTGAGCGCCATGGGCTCGAAAGTCGTGCAGGTCGGCGACCGGCCGGGCGCGGGCTCGACGGCGAAGGCGATCAACCAGCTTCTGTGCGGCGTCAATCTCGCCGCCGCCGGCGAGGCCATGGCGCTCGCGCGCAAGCTCGGAGTCGACGTCAGCCAAATTCTCGACATCGTCTCGGGCAGCGCGGCGTCGAGCTGGATGCTGCGCGACCGTGGCCCGCGCATGCTGGAGGATCATCCGCGCGTGACGAGCGCGGTCGACATTTTCGTGAAGGACCTCGGCATCGTGCTCGAGACCGGCGCCGAATGCGGGGCTCAGACGCCGCTTGCCGCCGCCGCGCATGAAAGATTCAAAAAGGCCTCCGCCGCGGGCCTCGGCGCAGAGGACGACAGCCAGGTAACGCGGGCTTTTGGGGAGTTGAAAGAGTAGCGGGCGCGACGCCGTAGTCAATTCCCCAATCCTCATCCTGAGAAGCGGCTGAAGGCCACGTCTCGAAGGATGACCGCATTGCCATGCTTCGAGACGCGATGCTGCGCATCGCTCTTCAGCATGAAGGCGCGGGATGGAATGCTGACTGCACGTTTACGTGCTCAACTTCCGCCCGACCTCCTTCTCAACATGCTCCACCTTGCTCTTCAGGCGCGACTCCTTGCCGGGCTTCCAGTCCGCCTTGAAATTCACGCCGATGCGCGGGCAGTCTTTTTCCAGCGCCTTGAAGCAGGCGTTGACCACGCCCATCGCCTCGTCCCACTCGCCCTCGATGATCGTGCCCATCGGCGTCAGCTGGTATGAGAGCCCGGACTTGTCGATCAC
>JAGRKN010000066.1:0-467 GCA_020442275.1 Rhodoblastus sp.
CCGCGGGCCACATCCGTCACGCCCTGCAAGGCGTCGTCGACCACGACGGCCAGATGATAGCTCGTGGGAACATCGCGCCGGGCGACGACGACGTCGCCCCAGACCTGCGGTTCGGCGCGCACGTCGCGTCCGTCTCCGCCCTCTCCGAATTCCCGCCAGCCGAGCGGTTGTTCCAGGCGCGCCGAAGCGTCCGCCATGTCCAGCCGCCAGGCCGCATGACGTCCCGTCATCAGGAAGGCCTCGCGCTGTTCGCGCCCCATCCGCTTGCACGTGCCGGGGTAGAGCGGCGCGCCATCGGGATCGCGCGGCCAGTCGGCCTTGCCGTCAACGGCGCGCGAAATCTCGCCGCGCGTGCAGAAACAGGGATAGACGACGCCGAGATTGCGCAATTGGTCCAGCGCCAGCGCGTATTCGCCGAAATGTTCCGACTGCCGGCGCACCGGCGTCTCCCATTCGAGGCCGAGCCA
>JAGRKN010000066.1:568-8488 GCA_020442275.1 Rhodoblastus sp.
AGCGCCGAATAGGCGTGGCCGAGATGCAGGAGGCCGTTGGGCGACGGGGCGAAGCGCCACACCGGTTGACTTTGCGATTCGCTCATTCCCCACTCGTCCTGACCAGTCAGGGGAGACAACTATAACGACCCGCAAAAGTTCGTCAGCCGTCACGAGCAAATCGGCCGCCACGAAGAAAGCGCTGGCGAAAAAGCCGGCGCCGCGCGAGAAGCGCCGACCTGCGCCGAAGCCGCGCGCCTATGCGCCCGGCCCTCCGGTGCTCGACGAAGCCGCGCTCGCCCTCGCGGTCGTGGCCCTGCGGGACAAGGACCCGGAAGTCGTCGGGAGGATGCTCGACGCGGCCGGGCATCCGCCCCTGCGGCGGCGGCAGCCGGGCTTTGCCGGTCTCGCCTGGATCGTGGTCGGCCAGCAGGTCTCGACCGCGAGCGCCAACGCCATCTATGCCCGACTGAACGCCGCTTTTCCCGATCTCGCGGCCGCGGCCCTCGCCGTCGCCAGCGACGAGGCCCTGCGCGGCTGCGGCCTGTCCTCGCCGAAGATGAAGACGCTGCGCGCCATCGCCCATGCCCTGGAAACCGGGGCGCTCGATTTGGATGCATTGGCCGCCATGAGCGCGGAGGAGGCCCATGCCGCCCTGTGCGCCGTGCACGGCATCGGCCCCTGGACGGCCGACATCTTTCTTCTCTTCTGCCTCGGCCATCCCGACGCCTGGCCGGCCGGCGACCTCGCCCTTCAGGAGGCCGCCCGAATGGCGCTGGGGCTGCGCACGCGCCCGGACGCGAAGAAACTGGAAATGATCGGGGAACGCTGGCGGCCGCATCGCGGCGTCGCCGCGCGGCTCCTGTGGGCCTATTATCGCGTCATGAAGGAAGGCCGCGCCGGCATGGCGCTCGCCTGAAAGCCGGAGATATTATGGTAGCGACGATCGACGGACCCCGCCTGCCGCCCAAATCCGCGCCGCGTCAGCTTGTCGTCTTCCTTCATGGCTATGGCGCCGACGGAAACGATCTGATCGAGCTCGGCCGCCAATGGCGGGCCTTCATGCCCGACGCCTTGTTCGTCGCCCCGCACGCGCCGGAACTCTGCGCCATGGCGCCCTCCGGCCGGCAATGGTTCTCGCTGACCATGCGCGATCCGGCCGAACGCTGGACCGGCGTCAACAAGGCGCGGCCCGCGCTCGACGCCTTCCTCGACGCCGAACTCGCCAGGCTCGGCCTCGACGAATCGGCGCTCGCGCTGGTCGGGTTCAGCCAGGGCACGATGATGGCCCTGCACACGGGGCTGCGTCGGCCGCGCGCGCCGGCCTGCATCCTCGGCTATTCCGGCACACTGGTCGGCCCCGAGCATCTCGCCGAGGCGACCGCGCGCGACAGGAACGGCGCGCCGCCGCCGATCCTGCTCGTGCATGGCGATTCGGACGACGTCATCCCGCTCGACGCGCTCTTCGATTCCGCGAACGCGCTCGCCAAGGCGGACCTGCCCTGCCAATGGCACATTTCCTTCGGCGTCGGCCATGGCATCGACGAGGGCGGCCTGATGCACGGCGGTCTCTTCCTCGCCCGCAATTTCGGAATGCGCATCAAGGCCGCAGTACCGCCGCCCCGGCCGCAGAGGCGATAGTCCAGCGCCGCTGGCCGGTCGGTCGTCACCGCGAAACGCCTACCCTTCGTGCCCCTTCGCGAAGGATCTCGGGCGTTTCGAAAGGCGAGCGGTCGAACGCGACCAAATCCGCTTGCGAGCCCACGCTGATCGACGCGGATGGCGCATTCCACGAACGGCGCGGGCGAGACGTCGCCGTTTCCAGCGCCGCGCCCATCGGAAGCCCCGCATCGAGAAAATGAAAGATCTCGTCGATCAGCGCCGCGCCATGCACGACCCCGGGGCTTCCGGCGTCCGACCCCGCCACCAGCTCGACGCCCTTTCGATGAGCGAGCGCGATATGCTGCGCATGTCCGTCGAGTATCCGGCGCAGATTGCCGATCGTATTCGCATCCCACCCTGCCAGCTCCGGCCGCGCCCACTGGAAATGCACGGGCGAGACGGTGGGAACCCAGGCGATACGCTTCTCCACCATGACGTCGAGAATATCCGGCGTCATGAAGAAGCCGTGCTCGATCGAATCGACGCCAGCGGCGACTGCCGCCTTCAGGCCATCGAGCCCGCTGCAATGCGCGAAGGTCTTTCTGCCATGCGCATGGGCCGCCGCGACGATGGCGCGCAATTCCTCCACGTTGAATTGCGGCGCGCCCTTCACCTCGCCCGCCGCGAAATCGATGATGCCGGTCAGGATGATCTTGATGTCGTCGGCCCTCGCCGCCATTTCCGCGACGACGGGCGCCACATCGCCGTCCGTCGCGATGTCGCGCGCCATGAAGCCGCCATAGCGTTTCGGGCGCTTGATCCCGAGACCCGGCGACCGCACGACCACGGGTTTGTCCAACTGCTCCGCGCGGATCGCATCGTTGACGCCGTAGCGGTCGCCGGCGTCGCGCACCAGCGTCACGCCCGCCGCCGCATTGCGCGCGATGTTTTCGCGCGCCACGCGCAGCATCTGGTCCTTCGGCGCATTGAGATAGGCGTTGCGCTTGTCGAAATCGAGTTCGCCGCCATCGAGAAAGAGATGCGCGTGCGCCTCTACCAGGCCCGGCATGGCGAAGGCCGCACGCTGCTCGAATGGCGCATCAGAAGCGTGGCGATCGATCGAGGCGATGCGAGTGCCCTCGATCGTGAGGAGATACGGCCCATCCCTGCCCGGATGATGCGCGCTTCCATCGAAATAGCTGTCGACCAGCAGGCGTAGCGCGGCCATCGTCAGGCCTTGTAGAACTTGCGCACGGCCCGCAGCGCATTGCTGCCGGTCTGCTCGAGAAAATTGCGATAGGCCTGCAGCACGTAATTGTCATCCGGCAAGGCGTGATAGCCGCGCCACGGCGTACCGAGCACCGTGTCGAAGCCGCGCGGATTGGCGATGGTGAGAAAAGCGCATTCGAGCGTGTGCTTGAGGTCCGAACCGTCGGCCGCCTTGGCCGGCATCTGCTGGCCGATGTTCGACAGCCCGCCCATCATGTGCACGCCCTTCAGATCCGGGTCGGCGCCGATCATGCCGATCGCGTCGAGCGTCGCGCGATTGAGGCCGGTCGTATCGGCGATAATCGCGCTGACCGACATGTCGAGAAAAATATCCGACAGCGGCATGCCGTACTCGTCGCGCAAGCGCAGCGCGCAGCGTCGCGCCGTGTCGTAGACCTCCTGCGCCGTCTTGTTGCCTTTCGCCTGACCGTCCTCGACCCGCTCTGAGGCCATGAAGACGACCTTGAACGGGCCATGCGTCTTGTAGAGTTCCATCAGGTCCCAGCGATGCTCGGTGATGGAATTGACGATCGGATCGGCGCCGCCGGCCTTCGCGCGATCATACGCTTCGAGACATACCTTCTGCACGTCCGCGCTCGGAAAATCGAAGGACAAAGGAATCGCCACCACCTCCTGGATGGCCCGGATCACCGTCGCCATGAAACCCGGATCGGTCAGCGCGCGCGCGCCGATATTGACGTTGAGATAGCGCGCGCCAGCCTCCGCCTGCTTGACCGCGAGCGCCTGAATGCCGGCGATGTCCTCGTTGTCGAACAAAGCCTTGGTGCTCTTGAAGCCCGGATTGATGCGTTCGCCGATGATCTGGAGTGCGAAGCCGGTCACGATGCACGTTCTCCTGCGAGGCTGGAAAAGCCGATGTTCTTCATGAAGCGTTTCTGGAATTGCGGATCGGTCGACAATTCCACATAGGCGCAGCGCGCGGCGATCTCGCGCGCAAGCTCGCGTTCGGCGGTCGAGGCGAGCATGCGCGTAACACCCACGCCGGCCGCATTGCCGACCTGCGCGAATCTTTCGCGAGGAAGCCGCGGCAGCAGACCGATCACCATTGCGCTGTCGAGATCGATGTAGGCGCCGAAGGCGCCGGCGATGATGAAGCGGTCAATGCGCCCTTCGTTCAATCCCATGCGATCCAGCAGAAGATCGACGCCGGTCCGGACGGCCGACTTGGCGAGCTGCACGGCGCGCACGTCGTTCTGCACGATCTGCACGCCATCGGCCAAACGGATCGCACGGCGGCCCTGATCGACGATGATGTCGGCATGGCTTTCGCCGATGCGGCCGCTCTTGTCGACAAGCCCGAGCCGCAGACCGGCGGCGATGGCGTCGAGCACGCCGGAGCCGCATACGCCGACCGGCGCGGCATTGGCGATCATCGCGATGCGCAGTCGCCCGTCCTCGACAGTCACGCGCTCGATGGCGCCATCCGCCGCGCGCATGCCGCAGGAAATGTGCCCGCCTTCGAGCGCGGGCCCCGACGGGCAGGACGCCGAGATGATCTTTCCATCGTGCATCAGCGAGATTTCAGTATTGGTGCCGATGTCCATCACGAGCGACACGCCGCCCTGCTCCCAGCGGGCGCGTGTCGCGAGCAGGGCCGTGACATGATCCGACCCGACGAAACCACCGACATTTCCCGCGACATGCACGCGCGCGCCGGCCGCGAAATCGAATCCGAGATCGCGGGCCACCAGATCCATCGCATCATGCGTCGCGGCGATGAAGGGCGCGCGGCCCAGTTGCCGCACCGGCAGGCCGAGCAGCAAGTGCTGCATGGCGGTATTGCCGCAGATCGTGACGTCCCGGATGTCATGCGCGACAAGGCCGACGGCGCGCGCGAGATCGTGACCGAGCGCATTGATCGCCGTGCGCGCGGCGGCCTGTAACTCGTCCTGCTGCCGGCGCCCGCTGGCGGCGTGATTGATGCGGCTGACGAGATCGGCGCCCCAGGCGGCCTGCGGATTCTCGATGCCGAGACTGGCCAGCCGCGCGCCCGTCTCGAGATCGAGCAGGAAGCCGACGACATTGGTGGTCCCGAGATCGATGGCGAGACCCACGGCGCGGCGCCCCGGCGCTGCGACGCCGACGATGCGTCCCTGATGTGAAAAGATGCGCGCCGACCAATCATTGTCGCGCAAGATCTGTGGCAGCATTCGCACGGCTTCGATGTCGATCGTCTCGATGCGCGCGCCGATCTCGCGTCGCACACGTGAAAAATCGTCTGCGTGATCGACGAGCGTCGCCTGCGCGACAGTCACGTCCTCGAAGAAAACCGCCGGCGCCGGAACAATATCGACCTCATCCTGCGCATACACATCGGCGCGCGTCACCGGAGCCAGCGAACGCGGCGCGATCTCGATCGCACAATCGGCGATCGGGCGTACGCGACAGGCATGCGCCCATTTCCGGCCGCCCTCGATCTCCGCGCCATCGTCGTCGGTCAGCCTGCCCTCGTGCGCGCGCACCATGCAGGAGCCGCAGGCGCCACGCCCGCCGCAGGCGCCGACGATACGCACGCCGGAGCGACGCGCCGCCTGATAGATCGTCTCGTCCGCCGCGCAATCAATCTCACGATCGAGATGCGCGAAGCGCACACGAAAGCTCGCCGGTTTCGGATGCGCGTTCATGACGATCACGCCGCCGCCGCGCGAAGAGCGATTGCGCAGGTCTTGCGCGATCGGCAATCGTCGCAACGCGACCACAGCGCCACGGGCAGATCGCGCCCGACGCCGAACATGACGGAGGCCGATTTCGCGGGCTCGAGCGCAAGCGAGGATGTCGCGGCGACGCCGATCCTGTCCGCGCCGGCGAGCCGCAATACGGCCGGCTGCGCCTCCAGCGCGAGGCCCGGATCTCCGGCGCGCAATTCGCCAGCCATCGTCAGCCCGCGCTTCGTCACATTGGCGAGAATGCGATCCTGCAGGCGACGCGAAGCCTCCAGCAGCATCTGGTTGCCGAGCGTATCGAGCGCGAGCGCCAGCGACATCTTGCGTTCGGCGAACAGCGCCCGCACTTTTGCAACCAACGCCGGACCGATGGTGCAGACGCCGAAGGCGAGTGCGGTCAGTTCGCCAGTTTCAGGCAACATGCGCGGCGCATGAAAGGACTCGCCGCCAGCGCACAGAATATCCGCTGCCGGCGCATCGAGCGCGACGATGGCGTATGTCATATGCGCGCGCCCGAGCCCTTCGGCGCGCGCAAGCGCGACCGCCTCGTCGCGGAAGCGGCGCCGCGCAGGTGTCAACCCCGCAGGTTCGCTGGAGGCGATCGCCTTCAGCGCATCGAAGGCGCGCGGCGCGGCGGGCGCGTCAGCCGGCATATTTGCGCGCCGCGCGGAACATGGCCCGCACATTCTCGACCGGCGTTTCATCAGGCAGGCCGAAGGCGGCGTCGAGGATGATACGCCCGCCCTTGTTCCAGACATTGTCGACAATGTATTTCACCGCCGTGTCGACATCCTCGGGCGTGCCCGTCGTCAAGATCGAGGGCGAGACATTGCCGCGCAACGCGACCGTATCGCCCAGAACCTCGCGCGCCCTCACGATATCGGCGCGCTCGAACCAGTAGATCGCCTTGCCCTTCGGTATGTCCTGGATGATCTCCAAGCGCTTGGTGCAATCGGATTCCCACATCGGCATGGGGATCAGGTCTTCGGCGATCAGATCGAGCATCAATTGCCGGAAGGACGGCCACCAATATGTCTTGAACTGATCCTGCGACATGAAGGCGTCCGGCGCCCAGTGCAACGGGATGAAGACGATCGGATTGCCGGCGGCCTTGGCGGCGGGCACGACCTGCCTGACCAGCAGCCGGCGCATCTTGTCGCAAGCTTCGAGCAGCTTGTCGCCGCGCCGGCGCATGTCGGTGAGAATGCCGCGCGCGCCGCGGAAATAATCGCCGAGCACATCGAAGGGCGCGCCCGTCGTCGCGATATTGCCCATGGGATAGCCGAGCTCGGCCATGCGCGCGACGAAGCGGTTATTGTGCTCGGCCAGTTCCTGACTCACTTGACCGGCCTTCTGCACGCGCGCCCAGGATTCCTGCAATGCAGGATTCAGGAAGCCGCGCACGTTGGCGAAGAGGCGGAAGTAGAAGCCGCCGGCGATGTTCGGAAATTCGGAAAATCCCTCAAACGCGCCCATCACGCGCGGCAGATAGACGCGCAGATAATAGCCGGTCGGGTCGAACAGAAAATCGTCATACTCTTCCGGGGGCATGTATTCGCGGTCGAGATATTGATAGGGCTGGTTGTCGCCCACGCCATGGCCCGGCCATTGCACCTGCTTGTAGCCGGTCGCATCCAGCGTCGGCCCCATGGCCGTCTGCAGCACGAGCGGGCTCACCGAATCCGGATCGAGTTCGAGAACCGCGCGCTCGGCGATCTCGGCCGTGCCGTCGAGGTCGTACATCAATTGCTTGTAGGAAACGCCCGCGTATTTCGCGAGCCAGAAGGTGCCGAACAGCGTGGCGGGCATGCGATCGGGCTGCCGCAGCGCGACGCAATCCAAGATGCGCTGCCAGCGCGCATCGTAGGCGGCCTTGGCGTCCGCGGGCGCTTCGAGGACGGCGCTCATGCGTTCACTCCCATCCAGCGCTTGCACAGCGAAACGGCTTCGACCGCGTTCACGCCAAAGGCGTCGGCGCCGGTATAGGCGCGCACCGTCTCGTCGATCTGTCCGCCGCCGATCATGATCTTGAGATCGCTGCGTAGCCCCGCCTTGTCGATCGTGCCGATCGTCTCCTTCATGGAGTCGAAGGCGAGCGTGAGGAAGCCGGAGAGGCCGACGACATCGGGCTTGAACGCCTCGATCTCCGACACGAAGGTCGCCGCCGGCACGTCGATGCCTATGTCCTTCACCTCGAAGCCGCTGATGTCGAGCATGAAGCTGACGATGTTCTTGCCGATATCGTGCAGGTCGCCATGCACCGTGCCGATCAGCACCTTGCCAAGCTTGCGTGGCTCTTCGCCCGGCACGCTCTTGATCAGCGGCTTGGCGATGGCGCCGATCGTGTCGAGCATTTCGCCAGCCAGAACCAGTTCTGGCAGAAAAT
>JAGRKN010000346.1:0-4272 GCA_020442275.1 Rhodoblastus sp.
TCTCGTGGCCGATCACCTCGCCCTCACGGATCATGGAGGCGGCGTGATTGAGTGCGCGATACATGGCGGCGGCGCGCACGCGCTCGTCGGCCGAGAGGTAGACGTTGCGCGAGGACATGGCGAGCCCGTCCGCCTCGCGCACCGTCGCCGCGCCGACGATCTCGGTGGGAATGTCGAGGTCGCGCGCCATGCGCGTGATCACGCGCAATTGCTGGTAATCCTTCTCGCCGAAGATGGCGCAATCGGCCTGCGCCTGGTTGAGCAGTTTGGACACGACCGTCGCCACGCCCGCGAAATGCGTCGGGCGGAAACGATCCTCCAGATCGACCTTGGCCGGCCCTTCCAGCGTCACGGTGGTCGCGAAACCTTCCGGGTACATTTCTGTTACGTCGGGCGCGAAGCACAGGTCGCAGCCGACCTTGCCGAGTTTCTCGACATCGGCCGGCAGCGTGCGCGGATATTTGGAGAAATCCTCCGTCGGCGCGAATTGCGTGGGATTGACGAAGACGGTGGCGATCACCCTGTCGGCGCGACGGAACCCCTCCTCCACCAGCGACACATGGCCCGCGTGCAGCGCGCCCATGGTCGGCACGAGCGCGACGCGTTCGCCCGCCGCCCGCCACGCGCGAACTTGCGCGCGAAGGCTCGCGACGTCATGCAGGACGAGCGGCGAAGACGGATGGCTCTTGGCGCTCAAGGCGAACTCCTCGAAGGCGAACTGGGTCAGGACGTGGGCGGCGACCACTTGATCGCCCGGCGCTGCGGCGCAGCAACGCCGCCTCCTGATAGCAGGCCGCACAGAAAATCGACATAGGGCGCGGGCAAATCCGCGCTGCGCGCCGCGACGATCACGCCTTTCATGTAGTCGGCGTTCTTCGCCGGGCCAGAGGCCGGCGGCGCGGCGCCGATATAGACCAGCGCCCGCGCCGGCCGGCCATCGGCCCGCAGCACGGGCTGGATCGCCTTGGAATAGAGCCCGCGCGAGACTTCCTCGTAGCGGTCAAGCGCGGGCATATCGGACAAGGCGAGATCGTAGAGCACGCCGTGCGTCTCGCTGGCGGGATCGCGCACGACGGTCGCATAGCCGTCGGCCATCAGCGCGAACCGGTGGCGGGCCAGCCGCCCCCGCCCGAGCATGCGCGATTTGGGGCAGCGCGCGCGCATGGCGGCTGCGTCCATGTTCGAGCCATAGGCGAAATAGAAAGGCATGCCGACTAGTCTCCCGTCGTCAGACTGATGCATTGTCGCGCCGGGAGCTTCAAGCGTATGGCTACGAGTGTGATCGTCATCGCCGGTCTCGTGACGGCCGCTTCCGCGCTGTCGGCCGCCTATCTCTACATCCAGCTCCGGCGCATGCGCCGCGCCGATTTCATCCGCGATTACGCCTGGCCGCCCGGCCTGCTCGACAAGCTGCAGGCCAAACGCGGCTTCCGCCGCAAGGAGAGCGCACTGGTGGCCGAAGGCCTCAGGCAGTTCTTTCTGGCCTATCTCAATTCCGGCAAGCGCTATGTCGCCATGCCCTCGCAGGTCGCCGACGACCTCTGGCACGAGTTCATCCTCTACACGCGCTCCTACGATCAGTTCTGCGCCCAGGCGTTCGGCGGCTTCCTGCATCACACGCCCGCCCTCGCCCTGAGCCCCGCCGCGCGCCAATCAAACACCGGCCTGCGGCGAGTCTGGTGGCAGTGCTGCAAGGAGGAAAACATCAATCCCGCGAAGCCGTCGCGCCTGCCGCTGCTGTTCGCGCTGGACGCCAAGTTGAAGATCGCGAACGGCTTCCACTACACCGCCGATTGCGCGGCGCGGCGCGTCGGCATGGCCGGGGGCGCTGCCGGACACTGCGGTGGCGACTTTAGCGATTCCTCGATCGACGGCTCGACCTCCGGCTTCGGAGACGGCGCGGGCGATAGCGGCGGCTCAGGCGAATCCGGCGGCGCGGATTCTGGCGGCGACGGAGGAAGCTGCGGCGGCGGTTGCGGCGGCGGAGACTGATTTCGCAACCATGCGCTCCCTCGGGCGTTTTACAAGCGCCAGAGGGAGCCAATGTCTCAGGAACAAGAAGTCAAACCGGCGGAGCGCGACAGCCGGGAGCGTGCATGTCTCGGCATGCGCGACATCCTCGGTATCGGCATATCGTTCATCGTGGTCGCCTTTGCCGCGGTCTACATCGCGCAAGTCTGACGAGCGCCGCCCGAGCGCCTCCCGACGCCCGGAAGCTCGTCAGCCGTGATGATACCGATATTCCTGCGTTCGCCCGCCATAGCCATAGGCGGCGGCGCGCACGTCCTCGACGTGGATGTAGCTCTCCTCGTGCACCTCGCCGAGAAGCCCGGACAGCGCATCGAAGGCTTTGGCGATGAACTCCGCCTTCTCGGCCTTGGTATTCGTCTCGTCCGTGATCTTGATGTCGAAGTAGAAGCTCGCCTTCCCCTGCGCGTGCAGCGAATGGCCCGCGATATACCAGTCCTGCGGATCGATGTAGTCGACGGCGATCGACGTGACCTCGCGCTTCTTCTTCAGGACGTCGACCGTCAGATCGAGCAGCGTGTTCACGACGGCTTCCGTTGTCTCGCGCGAGCGCGGCGCGCCGATCAGCACTTTCAGGATGGGCATCTGTCTATTCTCCCTTGTCACGCATGAACTGAGGTTTTTCGAGCCTGTCGCGGACGACGCGCATGTCGCGCACGGAATTGACGAACAGGTCGTCGCCCAGAAATTCCTTGAGGCGCCGCGTCATGGCTGCGGCCTCGGCGCTCAGGCCGTCGCGCAGAGCTTCCGCGGCGGGCGTCGGAAACACGCCCTGTTCGCGCCCGTCGCGCTTGTTCGCGCGGCGAACGACCAGTCGCCGCTTCTCGAGCGTATCGAGCGCGCGCGTCGTCGTCGGCCGGGAAATCGAAAGCAACGCCGCGAGTTCGCCCTGCAGCAGGCCGGGCTTTGCGAGCACCGCGCGCAGCATGAAAGCCTGGGGCGGCGTCAGGTCGAAGCTCTCGAACACCTGCGCCCAGGCCCGCTCCACCGAGCGCGCCAGCGCAGTCGCATTGAAGAACAGGCAATGATCGAACATGAAAAATCATATAGCAAGCTAATTAGCTTTGCAACTATATCTCGTGAAAAATGCGCCCGCCGGCATTTTCATGCGGCGGGCGCGATCGGTGGCGACAGGCGCGGACTACCGGAACGGGGTTGCGCGAGGCAAAATCCGTCAGCCGAATTCCATGATGACAGCGTCGACGGCGAGCGAGTCGCCCTCCTTCGCATTGATCTTTTTCACCGTCACGTCGCGCTCGGCGCGCAGCACGTTCTCCATCTTCATGGCTTCCACCATGCAGAGCGGCTCGCCGGCCTTCGCTTCCTGCCCCTCGACGACATAGATCGCCTTCACGAGGCCCGGCATCGGGCACAGGAGCGACTTGGACGTATCGGCGGCCTTCTTCTCCGGCATCAGCGCGGCGAGACGCGCCTCGTCGCGTGTATAGACCCAGGCGTCGACCGAGACGCCGCGATGGGCGATCGCATAGCCGTTGAGGATCGGGCGTACCTGCACCGCGACCAGTTCGTCGTTGACCATGCCGTTCCAGACAGGCTCGCCCGGAACCCAGTCCGACAGCAGGCGATAGGCGTCGCCATTGGCGAAGCGCACGAGTTCGGCCTCGTCGCCGATGTCGATCGACACGTCATAGCGCTCGCCGCCCAGAACTACAGTGCGGTCGCGCAGGAACTCGACCGGGCGCTGCGTGCGCATCTGGCCGGAAATCTGTCGCTTGCGCTCGTTGGCGACATGATCGATCGCCGCCGCCACCGCCGCCATCACATGCGCCGTGTCGCCAGAAGCGACGAGCGGCGAAAATCCTTCCGGATATTCCTCGGCGATGAAGCCCGTCGACAGCGCGCCGTCGCGCCAGCGCTTGTGCTGCATCAGCGACGACAGGAACGGAATGTTGTGGCGGATGCCGTCGATATAGAAGGCGTCGAGCGCGCGCGCTTGCGCATCGATCGCGGTCGCGCGATCGCCGGCATGGGTCACCAGCTTCGCGATCATCGGATCGTAGTAGATCGAGATTTCGCCGCCCTCGTAGACGCCCGTGTCGTTGCGGATCGTCACGCCTTCCTCGTGGCCCTCTTCCGGCGGACGATATTTCACGAGTCGGCCCGTCGACGGCAGGAAGTTGCGGGTCGGGTCTTCGGCGTAGATGCGGCTTTCGACCGCCCAGCCCTTCAGCTTCACGTCGCTCTGCTTGATCGCGAGTTTCTCGCCGGCGGCGACGCGGATCA
>JAGRKN010000346.1:4329-4518 GCA_020442275.1 Rhodoblastus sp.
AGGCGCGTGTTCATCTCGAGGAAGAAGAAGCTCTTGTCCTGGCCTGCGACGAATTCAACCGTGCCGGCGGAATCGTAGTCGACGGCCTTGGCGAGCGCGACCGCCTGCTCGCCCATCTTGCGGCGGGTCTCTTCATCGAGCAGCGGCGACGGCGCTTCCTCGATCACTTTCTGGTTGCGGCGCTGGATC
>JAGRKN010000067.1:0-616 GCA_020442275.1 Rhodoblastus sp.
GCGGCGGCTTATCTCGACATGCGCGAAACCGCGCAGGTGGACGTGCGGCTGCTCTTTGGCCGCAAGATGGAGGTCCTGGGCTTCGGCGGTTATGTCGATCTGCAGATCGGTTTTCGCACGCGCGCCGCCTTCGGCCATCAGCTGCGGTTCGACGCCACCTGGGCGGTGCGCCCGTTCGAGCGCACGACGCTCATGCTGCAATCCTTCACCGCGATCAATCCGGGCCGGCTCGGCGACCGCTTCATGTTGTCGCAGAAGCTGAAGGCGAGCGTCGTCTACGATCTGACCGAGGCGCTGGCCCTGCAGATCGGCGGTCAGATGGCGATGCGTGGGGTGAATTCGGCGGCCGAACGTGGCATCGTCGCCGCCGCATGGTGGAAGTTCTGACCGCGACCCATGAATGACACGTTCGGCCTGATCCTTGCCGGCGGGCAGGGGCGACGCATGGGCGGCGCCGACAAGGCGCTGCTGCGCCTCGCCGGTCGGCCGCTCGCGGCGCGCGCCATTGCGCGGCTCGGACCGCAATGCGGCGCGCTGGCGCTCAACGCCAATGGCGATGCTGCGCGCCTTGCGGCCTTCGGCCTGCCCGTACTGGCCGACGAGATCGCCGACGCCG
>JAGRKN010000067.1:672-6512 GCA_020442275.1 Rhodoblastus sp.
CGCTGTCGGTCGACGCGCCCTTCGCTCCACGCGATCTCGTGGCAGGCCTGCATGCGGCGCGGCGCGACGCCGATACGACGATGGCGGTCGCCGCCTCGGGCGGTCGGCGCCATCACGTGATCGCGCTCTGGCCGGTTGCGCTGGAAGCCGGGCTGCGCCGCGCGCTGGTCGAAGAGGGGTTGCGCAAGGCCGAGACTTTCGTCGACCGCCAGGCGCCTGCGATCGTGGAATGGCCGACTACGCCGCACGATCCCTTCTTCAACGTCAACCGGCCCGAAGATATCGCTCGGGCCGAAGATATGGCGCGTTCAGGCTGACGCGTTCCGCCGGCTGGCTGCGCGCCACCAGCGCTCCAGTTGCGAAAGTTCGGGCCGCATCTGAGCGTCGAGACCATCGGCGAAAGCTTTCCACGCGTCGCCATAGCGCAGCGGCACTGCGATCAGCACCGCCTCGCCTTCCGCGACCGCCGCGCCGATCTCCGCGATCATGCCGGCGCCCTCGCTTTCGAGGCGGCCGAAGCGATTGACGACGAGCAAGTCGGGTTTCTCGCCGCGCGCGCGATCAAGCATGCGGGCCGCGACCGCAATGGCCGCGGGATCGACCGCGCAGCCTGTCGCCTCCGCGCCCAGGTCCTGCATGATGGGGAGGCGCTCGCCTGTCGAGAGATCGCGCACCTGCAGGTCGCGTTCCTCGGCGCCCGGCTCCTGCACGAGGCCGGCGACTTTCGCGCCACGAGCGCGCAGGCTTTCGACGAAGGCGCGCATGACGTCGTCGACCGGCTCCTCGCGATCGAAGATGACGGCCGCGAGGCGGCTGGTGGGCGTGGCTTCCGCATTGCGCATGGCCTCTGCTAGATACAGGATCATGAGCGATCAAGAAAGAACGGCCGCCCCATGCGCGTGATCGGCCTCGCGGGTTGGAGCGGCGCGGGCAAGACCACGCTGATCGAGAAACTCATTCCCGAAATACGGCGGCGTGGCTTCAGCGTCTCGACGCTGAAACACGCGCATCACGCCTTCGACATGGACAGGCCGGGCAAGGATTCGCACCGCCATCGCGAGGCGGGCGCGGCGCAGGTGCTGGTCGCCTCGACGCAGAGGCTGGCGCTGCTGACCGAATTGCGCGACGCGCCGGAACCACGTCTCGCCGATCTCCTGCGCATGTTCGCGCCCGTCGATCTCGTGCTGATCGAGGGCTTCCGCTCCGACGCGCATGCCAAAATCGAGATTTTTCGTGAAGCCAACGGCAAGCCGCTGCGCTATCCCGAGGACGACCAGATCGTGGCCTTGATCTCCGATCTCGCGACGCCGCCGGACCATTTGCCGCATGCGCATCTCGACGATGTCGCGGCCGCCGCCGACCTCGTGCTCGCGCATGCGCGGAAGCTCGACGACGTGCTGGCTCTTTTGGGTGGGCCTGCATAGGGCAAGGCCTCGCGGCGCTTGTCGCGAGGGCGCAAATCCTGTTTGCTTCGCCGAAGTTCACGTCGAAAGGAACGGCTTTGTCGCTGCTGCGCCCGCTTCAAGTCTCGCTCGCCTGCCTCGGCCTTCTTCTCGTGGGCGCGCCCGCGCGCGCCAATGACTCGATGGCGGCTCTGACCGCAGGTGGGCTGGTGTTCGGCAAGTCGAGCGACATCGAAATGCGCTCCGAAGATCTGTCGATTTCCGAGAAGGAGATCGTCGTGCGCTATCGCTTCTTCAATCGCGCGAATGTGGATCAGACCATTCTCGTCGCCTTTCCCATGCCCGGCGTCGACTGGAGCGACGCCAACAATATCGCCGTGCCCGATGACGAGGCCGACAATTTCCTGCATTTCCGTACGACCGTCGACGGCGTGGCGGTGAAGGCCGATGTCGAGCAGAAGGCGCTGGTCGCCGGCAGGGACGTCGCGGCGCGTTTGAAGGCGCTCAACATCCCGCTCATGCCGCGCGCCAAAAAAACGCATGCGGCGCTCGATGCGCTGCCGAAGGACGTGCAGAAGCAGCTCGAGGCGGAAAAAATCGTGCGTGTCGACGAATATGACGTCGGCAAGGGCATGGAGCGTCACATCGCGCCGGACTGGACGCTGAAACAGAGCTATTTCTGGAAGCAGACTTTCCCAGCCGGCCGCGAAATCGCGATCGAGCATCGCTACATCCCGAGCGTCGGCGCAACCGTGCAGACCTCCGTGCTGAGCAAGGATGCGGACGCCGAGACGAAGCGGGACTATCGGACGCGCTTCTGCGCCGACAAGGATTTTGTCGACGGCGTTCAGGCGATGACCCGACGAAACAATGGCAACCCGCCGCCCGAATATCGCATCTCCTATGTGCTGACGACGGGCGCCAACTGGGCTGGCCCGATTGGCGACTATCGGCTGACAGTCGACAAGGGGCGGACAGATGCGCTGATCAGCTTTTGCGAAACGGGGGTGAAGAAGATCGGGCCGACGACATTCGAGGTCCGCCATCAGAATTTCATGCCGACGCGCGATATCGACATCATGATCGTGCGGAAGGGCGAGTAGAATTTTCGGGATGGGGGGCCGATGAAACAGATCTCCGCGATTGCCGGCGCGCTTGCGCTGGGGCTGTGGAGTTCGAGCGCTCTTGCCGAATTCAGACCAGCTTCTTGTACGTTGATCGTGAAGGGCGAGACTTACATCAACGGACTGTGCCAGTTTGAAGCGGACAAGGACGGATCGTTCCGCATCGCGAGCAAGGATTATTTCGTCTATGTCAACGTGACCGGAAAGACGGCGGAAGCTTCCTGGAATGCCGATCCGAAAGCGACGCACGCGCACGCGCCGCTCGGCGTGCTGACGCGCAAGGGCGCGTGCTGGGAAAACGCCGATGCAAGAATCTGCGCGCGCGACCTGCCGACGGCGCAGAAGGCGGCCGCGCTCGCAGCCCAGCCCAGGGGCAAGTACATTTATCCTGATTATCCCGGGGCGTCGCAGAGTTGCGTGATCGCGCGCGGCGGCAAGTGGGTGGAGGGCGCGCTTCTCGTGCTCGACACATGTCCCGGCGACCGATCCGCCAATCGTTTCGTGCCGGCGGGCGATGCAATTAAGATCGACAAGGCCGACGGCCTCTGCGCCGGCGTCGCGCCGGGCGCAAAGCCGCTTGTCGTGCTGCAGAAATGCGGCGGTCCCGGCGCTGCGTGGACCGCGAGCGCCAGCGCGACGACTTCCGCCGCCGTGCGCTCGGCAAACGGAATATGCTGGACAATCCCGAAAATGGCCGTCGACAACGCCAAGTTTCCGTTCGAGATTGTCGCCGCGCCTTGCGCGAATGAGGACAAGCAGCTCAAGTTCTTCTTCGAGAAGTCCTGAGCGCGTCGTCGATCAGCGCATTGCATTCCGCGAGAACGGCGCCGTCGCCGCCACGATCTGGATGCAGCGCGCGGGCGGCGAGACGACGTAATGCGCGCAAGCGCCTTGCATCGTTCCCGGCCTCGGCGATTGCCCTGCGCACGGCGTCGATATCAGGCAACGCGGCGCTGGTGGCGGGTGTGCGACCGATCCGCGCGGCGTAGGCGCGCGCGGCTTCGCGGGCGCCACACACGATGTCGGGTACGGCCTCGCCGAGATGCGCGCCCGGTCGCATCGTCGCCGGACGCGCACGCACGGCGTCGCTGCAGGCGATGCTTGCTAGAATGGCGGCGAAATCAGACATGCGGCGCGCTCGCTTTGGCGCTGCGCAGCATGAATGCGCTTTCGTAACAAACCGTAGTTTCCGTTTCGTCACGCGTCGGAAGAGCGACGGCTGAGGACAAGCGAGGCCGCCACGGCGACGACGAGCGCGGCGCAGCCCGCCACGACATAGGCGAATGCGGCGTTTCGCGCCGACCACAGAAAACCGAAGGCGGAATTGCCGATCACGAGTGCGACGGCGCTCGCGATATTGAACAGGCCGAAGGCGGTGCCACGCAGGCTCTCGGGCGCGGTGTCGGCGACGAGCTTGGCGAGCAGGCCCTGCGACAGAGCCATATGCGCGCCCCACAGCGCGACGCCGCAGAAGAAGAGCGGCAGCGACGTCGCCGTCGCGAGAACGAGATCGGCCGCGCAGAGAGCGAGCAGTCCCGCGACGATCATCGTGCGCGGCGAGACGCGGTCCGACAGCGCGCCGGCGGGATAAGCGCCGAGACCATAGACGACGCTCATCGCGACGAGGACGATCGGCGCCCAGGCGGGATCGAGGCCGAGGCCGGTGGCGCGCAGGACGAGAAAGGCCTCTGCCACGCGCACGGCCGCCAGCGCGGCGCCGAGCGCGACGACGATCCAGAATTCGCGCGGCATGCGTTTGGCTGCAGCAAGCGACAGCGGAAACTCTGCGCTTCTGGGCGTCGCGACGTCCGCTGGTACGAATATGGCGAGCGTGACGACGGACAGAAGCGCGGGAATGATCGCCAGCGCGAAGACGAGACGGAAATTGTCGGAGCTCGCCAGCATCAGGCCGACGGCCGCGAGCGGACCGACGATGCCGCCGATCGTGTCGAGCGCCTGACGCAGGCCGAAGGCGGCGCCGCGCTGTTCGGGCGGCGTGAGGTCCGCAATCAGCGCGTCGCGCGGCGCGCCGCGCACGCCCTTGCCGAAGCGGTCCACGAGATGGGCTGCGACGACGAGGAAGGGGCCGGTCGCCAGCGCGAAGACGGGCTTTGTCGCGGCGGCGAGGCCGTAGCCGATCAGCGCCGGCAGCTTGCGGCGGCCGAGCCAGTCGGACAATGCGCCTGAAAATATCTTCACCGCGAGCGTGGTTGCTTCCGCGAAGCCCTCGATGATTCCGATGGCGGCGGCGGAGAGGCCGAGCACGGTCGTGAGATAGATCGGCAGCAGCGCATGGATCGCTTCCGAGGAAACGTCCATGAACATGGAGGTGAAGCCGAGCGCCCAGATCGCGCGCGACAGGTGGGGGCGATCAGCCGTCTTCAAGACGTTTGCCCCTCGCCGGATCGCGAGCCGGAAGGCTCGCGGTCCATCTACAGCGTCCACATGCGGGCGACGGCCGCAGCACGAATAGCGGAAGCCGTCGTTACGGAGCCGCCCTGCGCCGTGGCCGCCGCCTGCAATGCGGCGGCGATGCGCGGGCCGGCTTCCTGGGCGACGAAGCCGGCCGCCGGATCGCTCGATGCGAGAGCCTTGGCGACGAGATCGCGCTCCGTGCGCGTTCCCCCGATCGCCAGGGCGAGCTGGAAGGCGAGCGCGGCGAGATCGTCGGGCGCGTCGTGACGCGCGAGGCGATAGGCGTTGACGAGACGGTTGACGTTGCGCGGCGCGGGCCCGGCGAGGGACGCCAGCGCGGTCAGCAGGCGCGTCTCGGGCTCGGCGAGCGGCAGGTCGAGCCGCGATGTCGCCTGCGGCGCGCGCTGTTCGCGTCGCGACGGCGCGCGGCCGGCGAGCTGTTCGACGAAGGCGCTCCAGCCCGGCGCCTCCATGGCGCCGAGCGCGAGGGGCGTCTGGATGACGCGCGCCAGCGCGACGCCGGCGCCCTCGACGGAATCGAAATGGCGCGGATCGAAGGCGGTTACGAGCGCGAAGGCCGGACGTGCGAGCGCGGAGGCGACGTTCTGCAGAAGAGCGAGCCCCTTTTGCGGCGGCAGGCGGTCGAGCGAGTCGATCGCGATGACGTAGCGCGCGGGCGCGGCGCCGGCGGACTTGCCGTCGCCATCGCCGGACAGGGCCGCATCCAGAGCGGCGAAATAGGCGCGCGCCTCGCCAGTGTGGCCCGGCGTCGCATGCATGAAGGCCGGCTCGACCACGCTCGCGCCTCCGCCGCCGGCGCGCTTCTCGGCTTCCGCGGCTCTCTGCGCCAGGGCGTCCGCTTCTCGCGCGAGCGCGTCGACGCGCTGCGCGTGATGGG
>JAGRKN010000067.1:6528-7444 GCA_020442275.1 Rhodoblastus sp.
TCGGTTTTTCGCGCGGCTATGTCGACGTCGAGAAGCTGAGCGCCGCGCCACAGCGGCTGCGCGAAGCGCCAGGCGCGCCACAGCAGCAGCGCGAAGCAGGCGAAGCCCGCGAGTTCGGCGAAGCGGGCGGCCGTCTTGAGAGCGCCGATATGCGCGGTCATCCAGCCGGCCGCGCCCTTCAGGCTGTCGCCGCCGGATTGCAGCGGGTCTAGCCAGGACCGATCCACCGCCATGGCGCCGAGCAGCCAGGAGAAGAGGAACAGGATGACGCCGACGACGACGAGCTTTTTCTGGCCCTGATAGGCCCAGAGCGCGCGCAGCGACGCGAGAAAGCGATCGCCGGTTCCGCCGCTTTCGGTCAGCGTCTGCACGAGGCCTTTGTAATCGGCGGTCGGATCGGCGCCGGCGAAGCCGAAGGCGCGTAGCGCCGGGTCGATCTTGCCGCGATGGCTGCGCGCGTAACCGTCGATCTGCGAACCCGGCGTCTCGTAGAGCACGGTCTCGGTCAGGCGCGCGCGCCGCGTCACGGCCTCGTCGCGCGCAGCCCGTTCGGCGGCGACGCGCCGGCGCGCTTCGTCCACATTGTCGGCCAGCGCGCGAGCGGTCTGGCGCGGATCGGAGGCGGCATGGGCAGCCTCTTCGGCCGCGCGCTGCGCGATATGCGGATATTCGCGCGACAGGCGCGCATGCAGCCGTTCGGCGATGGCGGCGTCCGGCGCGTCGCCGAGATCGGGCGCCTCGAGGCGCAGCGCGACAATGCGCGGCAGGAAGGGGCCGGATGGCGCCGCGAGCGCGGCGGTGGAGAGCAGGCTCGCGCCTTCCACCAGATCCATCAGCGCATGGCTCTTGCCCGAGCCCGGCCCGCCGGTGAGCGCGATCGACAGGGGCCCCTGCGCGCCGCGATGGGCGATCAGCT
>JAGRKN010000347.1:0-15517 GCA_020442275.1 Rhodoblastus sp.
GACGCCGGAACTCGCCGAGCTGATCGCCAAGAGCGAGCAGATCGACATGACGCCCGACCACTGGGAAGTCGTGAACTTCCTGCGCGAATATTACGAGGAATACCAGATCGCGGCGGCGGTCCGCATCCTCGTGAAGGAAATGACCAAGAAGTTCGGCAAGGAGAAGGGCGACCAGAAGGCGCTCTACGCTCTCTTCCCGTACGGCCCGGCCAAGCAGGCGTGCAAGATCGCCGGCCTGCCGAAGCCGACCGGCTGCGTCTGACGCTTCACCGCGTCGTTTTTCGCGCGACAAAGCGCCAGGTCCCGACCGAAGAGGCGACAAGCCCGCGGCCGAGGGAGGACTCATGCTTACGGCGATCTTCGCGATCCTGTTCTATCTTGCGGCCGCCATCCTCCTCGTGGGGCTGGCGTTGCGCATCCGGCTCTATGCGAAGACGCCCGCGCCCTTGAAAATTCCCACGACGCCGGCGCCGATTACGCGCGGCGGCGTCGTCCTGCGGATGGCGCGCGAAGTCACGCTGTTCGAAAGCCTGTTCAAGTCGAACAAATGGACCTGGGCCTTTGGCTGGGTTTTCCACGTTTCGCTGGCGGTCGTGCTGTTCCGCCACCTGCGCTACTTCCTGCAGCCCGTGCCTGAAATCGTCGCCATCATGCAGCCGGTCGGCGTGCTCGCCGGCTTCTCGATGGTGGCGGGCCTTCTCGCCTTGTGGGGCAGGCGGCTCGTCGTCGAGCGCGTCCGCTACATCACCGGCCCGTCGGACCATCTGATGCTCGCGTTGCTGGTCATGATCGGCATCAGCGGGCTCAGCATGAAGTTCGTCGCGCATACCGATATCGTGGCGGTGAAGGCCTTCTTTCTGGGCCTGATGTATTTCGACTGGAAGCCGCTGCCCTCCGACATCAACCTTCTCGTGCACCTGTCGCTGGTGCTGACGCTGATGATCGTCTTCCCGTTCTCGAAACTGCTGCACGCGCCCGGCGTGTTCTTCAGCCCGACCCGCAACCAGGCCGACGATTCGCGCGAGCGCCGCTATGCGCCGCGCGGTCTCCTGAAGCCGCAAGCCAAGGCCTGAGGAGAGACGCATGGCCGCCGTGTCCTCAGATTTCAAGCCGAAGGAAAGGGTCGTCGGCGACCCCATCGAGATCCCGCAGATCGCCTGTGGCGCGATGGCGGAGTCGAAACCCTTCGTCGCCAAGGCCGACCATAACGAGAAGCTCGGCTTCCCCGGCGAGCTCGTGGACGACTGGCACGACAAGGCGATCTTCCGGCTCGGCGAATTGCTGGACAACAATCGCGCGCTGCGCGTCTATCTCGATTCCTGCGTGAAGTGCGGCGCCTGCACCGACAAGTGCCATTATTTCATGGGCACTGGCGATCCCAAGAACATGCCGGTCGCGCGCCAGGACCTGCTGCGCAAGGTCTATCGCCGCCACTTCACCTGGGCGGGCAAGGTCGTGCCGTGGCTTGTCGGCGCCGAGGACCTCACGAAAGAGGTGCTCGACGACTGGTATTCCTATTTTCACCAGTGCTCGCAGTGCCGCCGCTGCTCGGTGTTCTGCCCCTACGGCATCGACACGGCCGAGATTTCCATGGCCGCGCGCGACATCATGGATACGATCGGCCTGGGCCAAAAATATTCGAACGAGATCATCGGCAAGGTCTTCAACATGGGCAACAACCTCGGCCTGCCGCCGAAGGCCCTGAAGAACACGCTGGAGAGCCTGGAGGAAGAGATCGAGGAAGAGACGGGCGTGCCCGTCAAACTGCCGCTCGACGTTCAGGGCGCCGACATACTGCTGGTAACGCCGTCGGCCGACTTCTTCGCCTCGCCGCACATGGAAGGCCTGATCGGCTACGCCAAGGTGCTGCATGAGGCCGGCGTCTCGTGGACGCTATCGACCTATGCGTCGGAGGCCGCGAATTTCGGCATGTTCGTTGGTTCGCAGGAGAACATGCAGAAGGTCGCGCAGCGTATCGCGAAGGCCGCGAAGGATCTGGGCGTGAAGCGCCTGGTGTTCGGCGAATGCGGCCATGCGTGGCGCGTCGCCTATTCCTTCCTCGATACGCTCGCTGGCCCCTTCGATTTTCTCGATCCGAACTATCCGGTGCCGCAGCACATCTGCGAGTTCACGAACGACCTGATCGAAAAGGGCAAGCTGCGGTTCGACAAGTCGAAGAACGACGAATTCCGCCTGACCTTCCACGACAGCTGCAATGTCGCGCGCGCCTCGCGCATGGGCGACAAGCCCGGCGGCCAGTTCGAGATTCCGCGCGCGATCCTGCGCGCGACCTGCAACCATTTCTTCGACATGGCGCCGGAGACGATCCACGAGAAGACGCTGTGCTGTGGCGGCGGCGGCGGGCTGCTGACGGACGAGCTCATGGACGTGCGCGTCAAGGGCGCGCAGCCGCGCATGCGCGCGCTGAAGGAGGTCGCCGACGAGCACGGCGTGACGCACATGGCGGCGATCTGCGCGATCTGCAAGGCGCAGTTCTCGAAAATCCTGCCGCAATACGGCTTCGAAATGGACGGGATCGTGAGCGTCCACCAGATGGTGTCCAACGCCATCCTGCTTACCGGTTCGACACAGGCGGAAGAGTTTGACGCGCAGCATCGGCCTGCCGATGCAACGGCGTGAGGAGACGGCGATGAACGACCAGAGCCCCAACACCAAGCCGACGCACCGCCGTTTCAAGAACGGCGAGAGCATGTGGGATGCGACCGATCTCACGTCGAAGATCTTCCAGGCGGACAAGTCCTACAAGTGCCCGACCTATGTGCATCGCACGCCGCCGTGCCAGGGCGGCTGCCCGTCGGGCCACGATATTCGCGGCTGGCTGCAGATCGCGCGCGGCATGGACAAGCCGCCGGTCGCCGGCATGCCTTGGCAGCAATACGCCTTCGAGCGCATGGTGTCGGCCAATCCGTTCCCGGCGACGATGGGCCGCGTGTGCCCGGCGCCCTGCGAGGACGGCTGCAATCGCAACGAGGTCGACGATTTCGTCGGCATCAACGCCGTCGAGCAATATGTCGGCGACTGGGCGATCGAGAACGGAACGAGCCTGCCTGCGCCGCCGCCGCTGAGCGGAAAAAAGATCGCGGTCATCGGTGGCGGTCCGGCGGGCCTTGCGGCCGCGTATTTTCTGCGCATGAAGGGCCATGCCGTCGCGATTTTCGAGATGCATGAAAAACTCGGCGGCATGATGCGCTTCGGCATTCCCGGCTATCGCACGCCGCGCGAAATGCTCGACGCCGAGATCGGCCGCATTCTCGCGCTCGACGGCGTCACCGCGCGCACCGGCGTGCGCGTCGGCAAGGATGTGAGCGTCGAGGAGCTGGAACGCGACTACGACGCGATCTTCTGGGGCATCGGCGCGCAGTCCGGTCGCCCGCTGCCCGTGCCGGGGGCGGACGCGGAGAACTGCATCACCGGCGTCGAATTCCTCGACGCCTTCAACCGCGGCTGGGTGTTCTCGACCGCCAAGAAGATCGTGGTCGTCGGCGGCGGCGATACGTCGATCGACGTCGCCTCGGTCGCGCGTCGTCTCGGCCATATCAACGCCACGCATCAGCACGACACGCATGATGCGTCGACCTTCGGCTACACGGCGCACGACGTCGCTGGCGCGCTGCGCCGCGAGGGCGCGGAAATCACGCTGACCTCGCTGTTTCCGATCGAGCAGATGACGGCTGCCGAGCACGAGCGCGAGGACGCCAAGCGCGAAGGCGTCGACATCCAGGGCGCGGTCATGCCGCTGGAAGTCGTGAAGGGCGAAGACGGCCGGGCCCGGGCGCTGCGCATGTGCAAGTGCACGATGAAGGGTACCGTTCCGCAGCCGATCGACGGAACGGAATACGAGATCGAATGCGACATGGTGATTTCCGCCATCGGCCAGATGGCGGACCTGTCGCAGGGCCTGGAAAAGCTCGATGGCGGGCGCGGCGGCATCGCCATCGATCCCGTCTACAAGGTGCGCAAGCTCGACAAGCATTTCGCCGGCGGCGACGCCGTGCGGCCGCACCTGCTGACGACGGCAATCGGCCACGGCCGTGTGGCGGCGCAGACCATGGACCACTTTTTGGCCGGCGCGCTCGAAGAGAAACGTCCGAAGGTCGATGTGCACCAGTTCAACCTGCTGGCCGAGCTGCATGCGCGCAATCTCGACCCCTCGCCTTACGACCACACGCAGACGCGCGGGACCTCTGCAGCGAAATTCGCGGTCCACAATTACGAGGACCGCTCGGCGACGCAGATCATCCCGCATAAGGACCTGTTCAAGGGCCACTTCAATTTCGTCGAGCGCAACAAGCGGCAGGAGCGTCATGTCTTCGCCGACAAGGTGATCGGCGATTTCGAGGAGCGCATCGTCCGTCTGACTGAAGAGCAGGCGAAGAAGGAAGGCGAGCGCTGCATGAGCTGCGGCCTGTGCTTCGAATGCGACAATTGCGTCATCTACTGCCCGCAGACGGCGGTGGCGCGCGTGCCGAAGAAGGAGCGCGCGGTCGGGCGCTACGTCTACACCGACTATACGAAGTGCATCGGTTGCCACATCTGCGCCGACGTCTGCCCGACCGGCTACATCCAGATGGGCCTCGGGGAGTAATCGATGGCCGCCGTCTCGCTGCGCCGTGTTTTGCTTGCCGCATTGGTCGTGGTCGGCGCTGCGTTCGGCCTGTTGAAGGCCGAGGCGGGCGAGCGCACGCCCGTGCCGCAGCCCGTCAAACCGGCGGCGGCGGAGAAATGCGTCGCGGATACGCAGTTCATGCGACGCAACCATATGAAGATGCTGCTGCATCAGCGCGACGAGACCGTGCACGAGGGCATCCGCACCAAGCAGTTCAGCCTCGCCAATTGTGTGTCGTGCCATGCCGTGAAGGGCGCGGACGGCAAGCCTGTCGCCTATTCGGACCCGAAGCATTTCTGCCGCACCTGCCATTCCTATGCGGCGGTGCGGGTCGATTGTTTCGAGTGCCACGCTTCGAGACCGGAGGAAAAAGCGAAGGCGGCGAATGCAAGTGACAGCTCTCACGATCCAGCCTTGTCCGCGCTGTCGGCGCATGTCGCGGAGATGAAGAAATGAGCGACGGCGGAAACGATATGATCGCGCCTGATCGCCGCGCGCTGCTCAAAAGCGCGGTAGGTCTCGCGACGACGACGATCGCGCCGGGCGTCACCCTCTATGCCTTCGGCGTGACGCAAGCGGGGGCCAAGCCAGCCGACCAGCCGGTGACCTCGGCCAAGCGCTGGGGCCTGCTGATCGACATCAACAAGTGCCCGCCGGGCTGCGACAAATGCGTGACCGCGTGCAGCGAGGAGAACGGCTGGAAGTCGAGCGGCCATCCCGAGACCGACGCGCAATGGATTCGCAAGGTGACGCTGCGCGATCCGCGCACGGGCGCGAAGCGCGAGGCGCCGGCGATGTGCCAGCATTGCGCGAGCCCGCCCTGCGTGGACGTGTGCCCGACCGGCGCCTCGTTCAAGCGCGCCGACGGCATCGTGCTCGTCGACAAGCACATCTGCATCGGCTGCCGCTATTGCATGATGGCCTGTCCCTACAAGGCGCGCTCCTTCGTGCACGAGGAACACGACGATCAGAAGGTGGAAGCGCCGCGCGGCAAGGGGACGGTGGAGAGCTGCACGTTCTGCGTCTCGCGCGTCGACGCCGGGCGCATTCCCGCCTGCGTCGAGGCCTGCGCCGCCAAGGCCGGCGCCGCCATGACGTTCGGCGACCTCAACGACCCCGCCAGCGACGTCTCGAAGGCGCTGGCCGCGGGCGCGAGCGCGCAAATCCGCGCCGACCTCGGACTCGATCCGGGCGTGCGCTATCGCAATCTCTGACGGGCGGACAGCGATGGCCAAGGTAAAATTCCAGACGCTCGACGAGACCAGCGCCAGCTTCTGGGCGCTGGTCGGGCTGCATGTGCTGCTGGTCGCGCTCGGCCTCGGGGCTGCTCTCTACATGGAAGAGCACGGCCATATCGTCACCGGCATGAACAACCAGATCGTCTGGGGGCTGCCGCATGTGTTCGCGGTCTTCCTGATCGTTTCGGCGTCGGGCGCGCTCAACGTCGCGTCGGTGTCGTCCGTGTTCAACCGGCTCGCCTACAAGCCCTATGCGCGGCTGTCGGGCATTCTCGCCATCGCGCTCCTGGCCGGCGGGCTCGCGGTCCTCGTGCTCGATCTTGGCCGGCCGGAACGGTTGATCGTTGCGATTCTCAAGCACAATTTCAAATCGATCTTCGCCTGGAACATCTATCTCTACACGGGGTTCATGGCGATCGTGGCGGCCTATCTGTTCGCGATGATGGATCGTCGGGCCTCGCAGAACGCCACGCTCGGCAAGTCGATCGGCTGGCTCGCCTTCGCCTGGCGCCTGATTCTCACGACCGGCACCGGCTCGATCTTCGGCTTTTTGATCGCGCGCGAGCTCTACGATTCCGCAATCATGGCGCCCTTGTTCATCTCGGCCTCCTTTCTCTACGGCCTCGCCTTCACCGTGCTCGTGCTCATCATGATGAGCAGCGAGACGCGCGCCGAGCTGATGACGGAGGAGATGATCGGCAAATTCCGCGGCCTGCTGGCGATCTTCGCGCTGGCGACGCTGTTCCTGACGATCGTGCAGCATGTGACGCGGCTCTATTCGACCGCGCATATGGATGCCGAAATGTTCATCCTGCGCGACGGCGGCATCTATACGTTGATGTTCTGGGGCGGGCAGATCCTGCTCGGCACGCTGCTGCCGCTGGGCCTCCTGGCGGCGCGCGGCTTCGACGGCGGCCGGCGCGGGCTGACGTTGACGTCCATCCTTTTCCTCGCCGGCGGCGTAGCGCAGATGTATGTCATCATCATCGGCGGTCAGGCCTTCCCGCTGAAAATCTTCCCGGGATACGAGGTCTCCAGTTCCTTCGCCGACGGCGCCATCGGGCGCTATATTCCGACCCTGCCGGAGGCGCTGCTGGGGATCAGCGGAATCTCGATCGCCATGCTGCTGACGGCTGTCGCGTTGCGCCTGCTGCCGTTCCTGCCGCAGGCCGCGCCCGAGAAGGCGTAAGGAGTTTCATGTTTCGCGAGCCGCATCCTTTCGCGCGCTTCGTCAACATCCTCGGCCGCGGCAAGTCTTTTTCGCGCGCGCTGACGGTTGAGGAGGCGCAGGAGTCGATGGGCATGATCCTCGACGGGCAGGCGCTGCCCGAGCAGATCGGCGCCTATCTCATGCTGCTGCGCTTCAAGGAAGAGGCGGGCTCGGAGATCGCGGGCTTCGCGCTTGCCGCGCGCGAGCGGTTCCAGAAGCCGACAAACGCGCCTAAGGTCGATCTCGACTGGCCGTCCTACGCCGGCAAGAAGCGGCAATTGCCGTGGTATATCCTGGCTGCGCTCGCCATTGCAGGCAGCGGGCGACGGGTGCTGATGCACGGTTACGACGGCCACACGACCGGCCGCATCTATTCGACGAATGCGCTGGCGGCGCTCGGCGTACCGGTCGCGCGGGATGGCGAAGAGGCGGCGGGTCACCTGAACGCGCGCAACTTCGCCTATCTGCCGCTGCCGGCCATCAACGCCAAGCTGGCGGAGATGCTGGGTCTGCGGCCGATTCTCGGGCTGCGCTCGCCCGTGCATTCGCTGGTGCGCGCGCTCAATCCGTTCGATGCTTCGTCTTCGCTGCTCGGCGTGTTTCATCCGGGTTACATGGACATCCACCGAGACGCCGAAGTTCTGCTCGGCCATGCGAGAACCGTGATCTTTCGCGGCGACGGCGGCGAGGCGGAGCGGCGGCCGAACAAGCCCTGCGAAATCTTCACCGTGCATCGGGCAGGCTATGATGAGCGCCGCTGGCCGGCGACGATCGATCCGCGTCAGACGCCGGACGAGGACATGAACCTCGAGCGGCTCGCTGCGGTGTGGCGAGGCGAGGAGAGCGACGCCTATGGCGAGGCGGCGGTGATCGGCACGATCGCGCTGGCGCTGAAGGCGCTGGGCGAGGCGCACGAGCCGGCCGAGGCAGAAGCCGCCGCCGAAGAGCTGTGGCGTTCGCGCGACCGCGCCAAAACCGTTCTCGCGGCCTGAGCCATGGGCCGCCTTTTCATCTCGGCCCTGCACAAGTCGTCCGGCAAGACGATGATTTCTGTCGGCCTCGCCGCCGCGTTTCGCGCACGCGGGCTCGCCGTGCAGACGTTCAAGAAGGGGCCTGACTACATCGACCCGATGTGGCTGGCGCATGCGAGCGGACGCGCCTGCGCCAATCTCGACTTCAACACGCAGGAGCCTGACGAGATCGTCGCGTCCGTCGCGAAAAATGCGCAGGGCGCCGATGTCGCCCTGATCGAGGGCAACAAGGGCCTGCACGACGGCGTCGCCACCGACGGACGCGATTCCAGCGCCGCTCTGGCGAAACTGACCCGGGCGCCGGTCGTGCTCGTCGTCGATACGCTCGGCATGACGCGCGGCGTCGCGCCCATGCTGATGGGGTTTCGCGCCTTCGATCCCGATGTGCGGATCGCCGGCGTCATTCTCAACAAGGTCGGCGCCGCGCGACAGGAGACAAAACTTCGACAGGCGATCGAGGCCTATTGCGACATGCCGATTCTCGGCGTCGTCGGCCGCGACGCCGCGCCCGCCGTGGAGGAACGGCACCTCGGCCTAGCCACGCCGGCCGAATGTGGCAGGCTCGACGCGATCATCGCGCATCTCGCCGATGTCGTCAGCAAGGGCGTGGATCTCGATCGCGTGCTGGCGGCCGCCGATATCTCGCCTTTGCCGATGCCCACGCCGCTGTCGGCGGCGGCGCCTGCCGATATCACCGTCGCCATCGCGCGCGACGCCGCCTTCGGCTTTTACTATGCGGACGATCTCGAAGCTCTGGAGCGCGCCGGCGCGCGGCTCGTATTCTTCGACGCGTTGAAGGACCCGCTCCTGCCCGATTGCGACGGCCTGTTCATCGGCGGCGGCTTTCCGGAAACGCAGGCCGAAGCGCTGTCGGCCAACGCGTCGCTGCGCGCCGATATCGCCCGGGCGCTGGCGGACGGGCTGCCGGCCTATGCGGAATGCGGCGGTCTCATGTATCTCGCCCGCTCGCTCTCCTGGCGGGGGCGGACCTTTGACATGGTCGGCGCCGTGCCGGGCGACGTCGCCATGCACGAGCGGCCGCAGGGCAGGGGGCTCGTGGTTGTCGAGGAAACGGCCGACGCGCCGTGGCCGGCCGGCGCGGGGCCGATCTCCGCGCACGAATTCCACTATGCCTCGCTCGAAAATGTCGATCCGCAGGCGCGCTACGCCTGGACGATGCGGCGTGGCCACGGCATCGACGGCGCGCGCGACGGCATCATCGTCGGCAATCTGGTTGCGGGCTTCACGCATTTCCGGGATACGTCGCGCAACAGATGGGCGCAGCGGTTCGCGGCCTTCGTGCGCGCGCGCCGCCGGGCCTCGCGCGCGGCCTGACAGGACGGGACGACACCACTTGGAGCACCTGCCGATCTTCCTCGCCATGAGGGGCAAGTGGGCGGCCGTGATCGGCGGCGGGCTCGCGGCTGCGCGCCGCGCCGAACTGCTGCTGCGCGCTGGCGCGCATGTCACGGTTTTCGCGCCTTCGTTCTCGGATGAGTTCACCGATGTCGCGGAAGCCTTCGCCTTCGAGCGCATCGCGCGCTGGCCGCACAAGCCGGCCGAACTGGAAGGCGTCGCGGTGTGCATCGTGGCGACCGACGATTCCGCGCAGGACGAGCGCTCTCACGGGATCGCGAAGGAGGCCAAGGCGCTGGTCAATGTCGCGACGCGCCCCGAACTTTGCGATTTCGTGCTGCCGTCCATCGTCGATCGCAGCCCGCTGGTGGTTGCGATCTCGACCGGCGGCGCCTCGCCGATCCTCGGGCGCATGCTGAAGGCCCGTCTGGAGGCGACCATTCCGGCCTCCTACGGCCGCCTCGCCGATTTCGTTCGCGATTCCCGTGCAAAGGTGAATGCGGTCCTTGCGGACATGACGGGACGTCGTCGCTTCTGGGAGCGGACGCTCGAGGGGCCGATCGGCGAGATGGTTCTGGCCGGCGACGAGGCGCGCGCCGTACAGGCGCTCGCCGCCGAGATCGACCATGCGACGTCAGGCGAAAGCGGGGAGCGGCTTGGCGAGGTCTATCTGGTCGGCGCGGGGCCGGGCGATCCCGACCTGCTCACCTTTCGCGCGCTGCGGCTGATGCAGAAGGCCGATGTCGTGCTCTATGACCGCCTCGTCGATCCCGCCATCGTCAATCTCGCGCGGCGCGAGGCCGAGCGCATCTACGTCGGCAAGCGACCCAAGGATCATCCGGTGCCGCAGGAGGAGATCAGCGCGCTGCTGGTGCGCCTCGCGCGGGAAGGAAAACGCGTGCTGCGGCTGAAGGGCGGCGATCCCTTCGTGTTCGGGCGCGGCGGCGAGGAGATCGAGAAACTCGCCGAGAATCGTATTCCCTTCCAGGTCTGCCCAGGCGTGACAGCGGCCATCGGCTGCTCCGCCTATTCCGGCATTCCGCTCACCCATCGCGACCATGCGCAGGCCTGCGTCTTCGTCACCGCGCATAGCAAGCACGGGCCGGTCGATCTCGACTGGGCGACCGTGATCCGGCCGGACCAGACGGTGGCGGTCTACATGGGCCTGAACCATATAGAGGAACTGATGGCGGCCTTTGTCGCGCATGGCGCATCGCCGGATCTTCCGGCGGCGATCGTCGACAACGGCACGCGGTCGAACCAGCGCGTCGTCATCGGCACGCTGGCGGATCTGGCGGCGAAGGCGCGCGCGGCGGATCTGCGCGGGCCGACCATCGTCATCGTGGGCACGGTCGTGCGCCTGCGCGAGAAACTGGATTGGCACTGGCGTCCACAAGGCGCCGAGGGATCGAACGAGGAACAAGCATGAGCGTGACGCAGCAACAGGTTTTGGCGGCGATTGCCGAACTTCCGGGGCCGGACGCCTCCAGGACGCTGGCGCAGTCCGGCGCGCTCGCGGGCGTGAATGTCCGCGACGGCAAGGTTTTCGTCTCCATCAATGTGGAGCCCGGCAAGGTGCAGGCGCTCGAGCCGATGCGCGGCCGTATCGAAGCCGTCATCAAGAAGCTGCCGGGAGTAGCCGCCGCTTATGTGACGCTGACGAGCGAAGCGGAGCAGGGTTCCGCGCAGCGCGCGCAGCCGGCGCGCTCCTCGGGCCACGCCAAGCCGACCGCGCAGGGCGGGGCGGCGCGCATCGGCAAGATCATCGCCGTGGCCTCGGGCAAGGGCGGCGTCGGCAAGTCGACGACGGCCTGCAATGTCGCGCTCGGTTTCGCGCGGCAGGGGCTCAAGGTCGGCGTGCTCGACGCCGACGTCTACGGTCCGTCCATGCCGCGCCTGTTCGGCATCAAGGGCAAGCCGCAAATGGCGGCCGACGGCGTGAAGCTGGCGCCGATGGAGAATTACGGCGTCAAGGTCATGTCGATCGGCTTCCTGGTCGAGGACGACGCGCCGATCGTGTGGCGCGGCCCGATGGTGATGTCGGCGATCAAGCAGCTTCTCGAAGACGTGGATTGGGGCGATCTCGACGTGCTCGTCGTCGACATGCCGCCCGGCACCGGCGACGCGCAGCTGACGTTGGCGCAGAGCGTGCCGCTGGCTGGCGCGATCATCGTGTCGACGCCGCAGGATCTGGCGCTGATCGACGCGCGGCGCGGCATCGCCATGTTCCAGCAGGTGCACGTGCCGCTGATCGGCGTGGTCGAGAACATGAGCTATTTCCTGTGCCCGCATTGCGGCGGCCGGTCCGACCTGTTCGGCCATGGCGGCGCGCGGCACGAGGCGGAGAAACTCGGCGTGCCGTTCCTGGGCGAGGCGCCCCTGCACATGTCGATCCGCGAGACCTCCGACGCCGGCGCGCCGGTCGTCGCGACCGCGCCGGACAGCCCGCAGGCCAAGGCCTACGTCGAGATCGCCGAGAAGGCCTGGGTCAATGTCAACGCAGGCGCGGCTGGCGCACGGCCCGCGCCGCGCATCGTCGTCAACTGATCTTCAACAGGGAGCGCATGGGGCATGGGAATCGAATTCGACGGCAAGACGATCGAGACGACGGCTTCTGGCTATCTCGTCGACCGCGAGGACTGGAGCCGCGAGCTCGCGCAGCACATGGCGGCGCAGGACCAGATCGAGCTGACCGACAAGCACTGGGACCTGATCGACTATCTTCGCGAGGAATTCTTCGAAAACAACGAGTCGACGCCGAACACGCGCACGATCATCAAGGCGATGAGCGATCGCTGGGGCGAGAAGGTCGACCAGAAGACGCTGTACGATCTCTTCCCGCTCGATCCCTCCAAGCAGGGCGGCCGCATCGCCGGCCTGCCGGAGAGCCGTCGCAAGGGCGGGTACTGACGCTGCGCCTCGGGCGCCCGAGCGAGGAGACACCATGATCGGCGCGCCCGATTTCGCAGCCGGCGGTTCCGGCGCGCTCGTCGGCTTCACGCTCGGCCTGATCGGCGGCGGAGGCTCGGTGCTGGCCGTGCCGCTACTCGTCTATGTCGTGGGCGTCGCTTCGCCGCATGTGGCGATCGGCACGAGTGCGGTCGCGGTCGCGGCCAACGCCTTTGTGAACCTGATCAGCCACTGGCGGCAGGGCAATGTGCGCTGGCCCTGCGCGATCGTCTTCACGATCGCGGGCGTGATCGGCGCTTCGCTCGGCTCGATCGCGGGCAAGGCTTTCGACGGCAAGAAGCTGCTATTCCTGTTCGGCGCGCTGATGGTGGCGATCGGCGTAACCATGCTGTTGCGCAAGTCGGCCGATGACGACGCCTTCGCGCCGCTGGGGCGCGGGAACGCCACGACGCTCGGGCCGAAGCTCGCGGCGACCGGCGGCGCGGTCGGCGCGCTGTCGGGCTTTTTCGGGATCGGAGGCGGCTTTCTGATCGTGCCGGGCCTGATGGCCTCGGCGCATATGCCGATGCTGTCGGCGATCGGCACGTCGCTGGTCGCGGTGACAGCCTTCGGCCTGACCACGGCGGTGTCCTACGCGCTTTCCGGGCTCGTCGACTGGCGGATCGTGGCGATCTTCATCGGGGCCGGCGCGTTCGGCGGTTTTGCGGGCGCGCGGGCGGCCGCCCATCTCGGCGCGCAGAAAGCGACACTGTCGCGTGTCTTCGCGACGATCGTGATCTGCGTCGGGCTCTACGTGATGGCGCGTGGCGTGCTGACGCTGATGGGCTGATCAGCGGCGCGCGGAATTGACCGCGTCAGACTTGGCCGCTCCATCCGCCTTGGGTTCGCAAAAAGCCTTGCGAAGCGCTTCGAGAATGGCGCGCACGTTTTCGTCGGCCAGCGAGTAATAGATGGTCTTGCCGTCGCGGCGCGTGGAGACGAGGCGATCCAGACGCAGGCGGGCGAGCTGCTGGGAGACGGTCGACTGGCGCTCGCCGAGAATGTTCTCGAGCTCGCCCACCGAGCATTCGCCCTCCGAGAGCGCGCAGAGCAACAACAGACGGGACTCGTGCGACAGGGCTTTCAGGAAATCGCTGGCCTCACGCGCTTTCTCGACCATCAGGGCGAAATCGGCGGCAGCCTGCGCGCTCGCTTCGACGGCGGGGCCGCCATTTCTCGGCTCGTCAGGTTTTGTCGGGGATTTCGTGGCAGTCGCAACCATTTTGATCTCGGTCCCAGTTTCTGCGCGAGGTAAGGCGCGCGCGTCTGCCCAGTCCCCGGATTCGCAAAGCATATCAGGCGTGGCGCGCCGCAGAAAAGATGGGCCGGAATCGTTAACGCCGCGCTTCATAACGGAAACGGCCGACCTGTACATCCGAGGTCGACCGTTCGTATCGCCGTCCGCCGAGCGGGGCGAATCATCAAATTAGAATCGTGTTCGCCAATTTCGTCAAGAGTCAACGATTCGCTTGCATCGCTCTTCTGCGTTCGACCATTGGAGTTTTGGCGACTTCTTCATGCTATGGTTCATATTCGACAGGCATTCGTATCCGGATACGGCCATGTATGGACCCTTTTTCAAATTCGGCATGGACATGACCATGCTCGCGCTCGAGGCGCAGCAGGTCATCGCCCTGCGGATGGCTCGCCTCACATTTGGCGGCCCCGCGGTGGCGGCGCGCGAGACACGCCGGATGGTGTCGGAAAAGGCGGTCGCAGCCGTCGAAACGGGGCTGCATCTGGCCACGGGCGGCAGTCCGCAGAAGGTCGTCCGCCACTATCGCCGCAAGGTACAGGCGAACCGCGACCGGCTTTCCGCCAACCTGACGGGCCACCGCTGAGCGACATTTTTCTTGCCTGCGGCCCCGCGCGCCTGCGCCTGGCCACGCGTGGGGCGGAGCCGCTCGCCTGGTCCGTCGACGGCCTCGACCTCCTTTGGGCGCCCGATCCGGCCGTCTGGGCGCAGACCGCGCCAATCCTGTTCCCGGTCGTCGGCTGGACGCGCAACGGCGAGGTCCGGCATCGCGGCAAGACCTATCCTCTCGGCCTGCACGGCTTCGCAGCGGAGCGGGAATTCCGGCTCGTCGAGCAGGGCGGCGATTTCGCGCGACTGCGTCTGGAGGCGGATACCGAGACGCGCGCGAAATACCCCTTCGATTTCCGGCTGGATGTGGTCTACACGCTGGAAGCGGACGCGCTCGTCTGGGCGTTGGAGACGACCAATCCTGGCGCGGAACCCATGCCATATGCGCTCGGGCTCCATCCGGGATTTCGCTGGCCGCTGGCAGGCTCCGTCGCGGAACATTCCTTCGTTTTCGATGCTACCGAGCGCGCCGAAGTCCCTGTCATCGCGCCGGGCGGGCTGTTCTCGGCTGAGGGGCGCGCCGTGCCGCTGGAGGGACGGCGGCTGGCGCTGACGCCGGACCTGATGGCGCAGGAGGCCCTGTGCTTCCTCGACATTGCGAGCCGGGGCGCCGTTTTCGACAACGGAGCCGGCGTTCGATTGCGCGTCGACCTCGACGATTTCCCGCATCTGGCGCTATGGACGCGGCCGCCCGCGCCGTTCCTGTGCATCGAGGCCTGGACGGGACATGGCGATCCCGTGGGCTTTGTGGGCGAGATTTCCGACAAGCCTTCGATGCGGCTGCTGGCGCCGGGCGCGACAGCCCGGCATGAGGCCCGGTTTTCTCTGGAAAGGGACGGCTGAGCCGTCCGTCGCGCTTGGCGCCGCGCTCCGCGTCTGACAGAAAACGCGCGAAACCGGACATAAGCGCGAGCCCCTGATATGAGCGATTTCCTGCGTCCCTCCGCCAAGAAGGCCCTGATCATCGACGGCAAGATCGCGGCGGCCGGCGTTGTCGAGGAGACTCGCGCCAAGACGCAGGCGCTGCTCGCGCGCGGCGTGCGGCCGGGACTCGCGGTCGTGCTCGTCGGCGACGATCCGGCGAGCGGCGTCTATGTGCGCTCCAAGAGCCGGATGGCGGAATCCCTCGGCTTCCATTCGGTGCAGCACAATCTGCCGGCCGACGTGGCGCAGGCCGATCTCAACGCTTTGGTCGAAAAGCTGAACGCCGACCCGGCGATCCACGGCATTCTCGTACAGCTG
>JAGRKN010000347.1:15758-16097 GCA_020442275.1 Rhodoblastus sp.
CCAATGCGACCGTCACCATGGCGCATTCGCGCACGCGCGACCTGTCGGGCGTCGTGCGCCGCGCCGATATCGTGGTCGCGGCCGTCGGCCAGCCGGAGATGGTGCGCGGCGACTGGATCAAAGAGGGCGCCATCGTCATCGACGTCGGCATCAACCGCGTTCCGACCGAGGATGGCAAGTATCGCCTGACCGGCGACGTCGCCTATGAGGAAGCTCTGGAGCGCGCCGCCGCGATCACGCCGGTGCCCGGCGGCGTCGGGCAGATGACCGTGCCGCTGCTGATGGCCAACACGGTCGAGGCGGCGCGGCGCGCAAACCCGTAAAGGATGCGCCGGCGAC
>JAGRKN010000068.1 GCA_020442275.1 Rhodoblastus sp.
CCGAAATATATCGAGAACAAGCTGAAGTTCTTCCCCAACATCAAGGAAGCCGTGGCTTTCGGCGACGCCTGCGACTTCGTGACGGTCATGCTCAATATCGAGCTGACGGCGGTCGGCAACTGGGCGGAGCGCAACAATATTTCCTATGCCTCCTATCAGGAGCTCGCCGGCCATCGACAAGTCTACGAGATGATCGCCAGACATGTGGACGAGGTGAACGCCTCGCTCGCGCAGGAGCCGCGCATGGCGGGCGCGCAGATTGCGCGCTTCCTGATCCTGCCGAAGGAACTGGACGCCGACGACGGCGAGCTCACCCGCACGCAGAAGGTGCGGCGCGGCTTTATCGCGGAACGCTACGAGCCACTGGTCAAGGGGCTCTACGATGGCTCGAAGATCGCCGACATTTCGACCGAGGTCACGTTCGAGGACGGGCGCAAGGGAACGATCTCGGGGCGCGTGGCCATCGTCGATCTGACGCGCCACGGCGCAAGCCAGGGAAGCAAGGCGGCATGAGCGGCGCGGACGACATTCTCCTCAAGGTCGACAACGTCTCGCTGTCCTTCGGCGGCGTTCGCGCGATCACCGACGTGTCTTTCGATATCCGCAAAGGCGAGATTCGCGCGATCATCGGTCCGAACGGCGCCGGCAAGACGTCGATGCTGAACGTCATCAATGGATTCTACCATCCGCAGCAGGGCAGGATCTCGTTCCACGGGCAGACGCGCGCGCGCATGAAGCCCTACGAGGCGGCGAGCCAGGGTATTGCGCGCACCTTCCAGAACGTCGCGCTGTTCAAGGGCATGTCGACTCTCGACAATATTCTGGCCGGCCGCGCGCTGAAGATGAAGTCGAGCTTCTTCTGGCAGATGTTCCGGCACGGGCCGGCGCTTCGGGAAGAGA
Organism: Rhodoblastus sp.; assembly: GCA_020442275.1. Taxonomy (GTDB): domain Bacteria; phylum Pseudomonadota; class Alphaproteobacteria; order Rhizobiales; family Beijerinckiaceae; genus JAJXWB01. The sequence goes on from JAGRKN010000068.1 coordinate 901, forward strand.
TCGAACATCGCAAATTCTGCGAGGAGATCATCGACTTCCTCGAGATCGAGCACATCCGCAAGGCGCCGGTCGGCACGCTGCCCTATGGCCTGCAGAAGCGCGTGGAGCTCGGCCGCGCGCTCGCCATGGAGCCGACCCTGCTGCTTCTCGACGAGCCGATGGCGGGCATGAACCTCGAAGAAAAGCAGGACATGAGCCGCTTCATCATCGATGTGAACCAGCATTTCGGCACGACGATCGCGCTGATCGAGCACGATATCGGCGTGGTGATGGATCTGTCCGACCGCATCGTCGTGCTCGAATACGGCCACAAGATCGCGGATGGCAATCCCGACGAAGTGAAGAGCGACCAGAAGGTGATCGACGCATATCTGGGAGTGGCGCACTGATGCACCTCCTCTATCAAATCTTCATCGATCCCTTCATGCAGATGGGGCAGGCGCCCGATCTGCTGGTGCAGACGCTGTGGGAGGGGCTCGTCGGCGGCGTGCTCTACGCGCTTATCGCGCTCGGTTTCGTTCTCATCTTCAAGGCGTCCGGCGTGTTCAATTTCGCGCAGGGCATCATGATGGTGTTCGCGGCGCTGACGCTGGTCGGCCTCTACGAGAAGGGCGTGCCGGCGCCGCTGGCGCTGCTGCTCGCCATCGGCGTGATGTACCTGCTCGCGCTCGGCGTCGAGCGCGTCGTGCTGCGGCCGCTCGTCAACCAGCCCGACATCATGCTGTTCATGGCGACGTTCGGGCTCACCTACATTCTCATCGGCGCCGGCCAGCTGGTGTTCGGCGGCGATCCCAAGGAAATGCCGGTGGCGGCGCTCGGCCTGCCCAAGGGCGCGATCGACCTGAAGATCCTCGGCGGGCTGGTGTCGTTGCAGAAGATCGACATAGCGGCGGCGATCATCGCTTCCATCATGGTCGCCGGGCTCGCGGTCTTCTTCCAGAAGACCCGTATCGGCCGCGCTCTTCGCGCAGTCGCGGACGATCATCAGGCGGCGCTGTCCGTCGGCATCTCGCTCAACCAGATCTGGGTCATCGTCTGGTTCACCGCCGGCATCGTGGCGCTGGCGACGGGCATCATGTGGGGCGCGCGCTCCGACGTGTCCTTCGCGCTGCAGGTGATTTCACTGAAGGCGCTGCCCGTGCTGATCCTCGGCGGCTTCACCTCGGTGCCGGGCGCCATTGTCGGCGGCCTCATCATCGGCATCGGCGAGAAGCTCGGCGAATTCTACTGGGGGCCGCTGGTCGGCGGCGGCATCGAGAGCTGGCTCGCCTATGCGATCGCTCTCGCCTTCCTGCTGTTCAAGCCCGAGGGCCTGTTCGGCGAGAAGATCATCGAACGCATCTGATCGGGGCGAAACGTGTTCTATCGCGAAGTCGGACAATTCAAGACGAGCTATGCAGCCGATCAGGCGATCTTTCCGATCCGCCAGGACCGGATCGGCCTGGCGCTGATCCTGGCCGTCGCCTTCATCGGCATTCCGCTCGTCGGCGGCGAGTTCATGATCGCCTCGGTCATGATCCCGTTTCTCGTGCTGGCGCTGGCGGCGATCGGGCTCAACATCCTGATCGGCTATACCGGGCTGATCTCGCTCGGCACCGGCGCCTTCATGGGCGTGGGCGCCTATGCCTGCTACAAGCTTTCGACGCTGTTTCCGCAAGTCAACATCATCGTCTGGATCATTGCGTCGGGTCTCGTGTCCTGCGCGGTCGGCGTGCTGTTCGGCCTGCCGAGCCTGCGCATCAAGGGCTTCTATCTCGCCATCGCGACGCTCGCCGCGCAGTTCTTCCTGCAATGGTGCTTCGTGCGCGTGGGCTGGCTCTACAACAACAATCCCTCGGGCGCGATCGAGGTGCCGCTGCATACTTTGTTCGGCATACCGATCACCGGTGCGACGGCCAAGCCGCTGACGCGGTATTATGTCGTGCTCACGATCGTTGTCGTCATGACGTGGTTCGCCTCCAATCTCGTGCATGGCCGCATCGGCCGCAACTGGATGGCGGTGCGCGACATGGACATTGCCGCGCAGCTGATGGGCATTCGGCTTCTGCCCGCCAAACTGCTCGCCTTCGCGGTTTCGTCCTTCTACGCGGGCGTCGCCGGCGCGCTGATGGTGTTCCTGTGGCTCGGCGCGGCGGAGCCGGAAGCGTTCAACATCAACGAATCCTTCGTGCTGCTGTTCATGGTGATCATCGGTGGGCTCGGGAGTTTGATCGGCGCGTTCTTCGGCGCGGCGCTGATCCACATATTGCCGATCATCGTGCGCACGGCGCCGGATGCGCTCGGCCTGTCGATCGGTTCGGCGACCGCGGAGCATCTGACCTACATCATCACCGGCGGGCTGATCCTGTTCTTTCTGATCGTCGAGCCGCACGGACTTGCGCGGCTCTGGCAGATCGCCAAGCAGAAGCTGCGCGTCTGGCCGTTTCCGTACTAGTTTTCGATCATCTGAAGTGAGGGAGGATAGAATGAGGAAACTGAAGAAGGCCGCTCTGGCCCTGATCGCCACGACGGCGCTGGCCGCGTCGGCGCTGCCGGCGGCGGCGGAGGATATTTTCGTGCCGCTGTTCACCTATCGCACGGGTCCGTTCGCGGGCTCCGGCACGTACATCGCCAACGGCATGCACGATTATCTCGAGATGCTGAACCAGCGCGACGGCGGCATCGGCGGCGTGAAGATCGCCATCGAGGAATGCGAGACCGGCTACAACACGACCAAGGGCCTGGAATGCTACGAGGCGGTGAAGCCCAAGCACCCGGTTCTCGTCAATCCCTGGTCGACCGGCATTACCCTGCCGATCATCCCGAAGGCGGCGGTCGACAAGATTCCCGTGCTCTCGATGGCCTATGGCCTGTCGGCGTCCTCGGAAGGCGACACGTTCCCGTGGATCTTCAACCCGCCGGACACCTACTGGGACGGCATGTCGATGATCATCAAGTACATTGCCGCGCAGGAAGGCGGGCTTGCCAAGCTCAAGGGCAAGAAGATCGGCTATCTCTACCTCGACGCCGGCTACGGCAAGGAGCCGCTGCCCTTCCTCGCCGACCTTTCGAAGGAGCTCGGTTTCGAGACCAAGCTCTATCCGGTCGCGGCCGCCGAAATGCAGAACCAGTCCGCGCAATGGCTCAACGTGCGCCGTGACCGCCCCGACTACATGATCATGTACGGCTGGGGCGCGATGCAGCCGACCGCGGTGAAGGAAGCGGTGAAGACGAACTATCCGATGGAGAAGTTCATCTCGATCTGGTGGCCGAGCGAGGAAGACGCCAAGGGCGCCGGCAAGGAAGCCGCCGGCTTCAAGACGCTCAACTGGCATGCCGCCACGCCCGACTTCCCTGTCATCAAGGACATCGAGAAGCACGTGGTCGGCGCGGGCAAGAGCCAGACGCCGAAGGACCAGCTCGGCACGGTGCTGTACAATCGTGGCGTCTACAATTCGATGCTGATCGCCGAAGGCATCCGCACGGCGCAGAAGCTGACCGGCAAGAAGGTCGTGACGGGCGAGGACGTCCGTCGCGGCATGGAAAGCCTGAACATCGACGCCGCCCGCCTCAAGGAGCTCGGCATGGATGGCTTCGCCGGGCCGATCAAGCTCAGCTGCGCCGACCATAACGGCCACCGCCCGACTTTCGTGCAGCGTTTCGACGGCGCGAAATACGTGAAGGTGTCCGACTGGATCGAGCCGATGCACGACAAGGTCGGCCCGCTTCTGAAAGCCGACGCCAAGGCTTATGCGGAGAAGAACGCGGGCTGGCCGAAGCGCACCGAGGCCTGCGACTCCAAGTAACGCGAAACTGGATCCCCGACGCCTGCTTTCGCGGGCGATCGGGGATCCGGGGCCATAGTCGCAAATTCCTGAGACCCGGTCGGGCAGCGACCCGCCGGGAATGATCGCCGAGATCGATGATGACACAGCAGACGACTGCGCCGCAGCCCGCAACCGACGCCATTCTCGCCGTCAACAACGTCGAGGTGATCTACAATCACGTCGTGCTGGTGCTGAAGGGCGTTTCGCTGACCGTTCCGCGGGGCGGCATCGTCGCGCTGCTTGGCGCCAATGGCGCGGGCAAGACGACGACGCTGAAAGCTATCTCCAATCTCATCCGCGCGGAGCGCGGCGAGGTAACGAAAGGCTCGATCGAATTTTCCGGCGAGCGCGTCGACCGCCTGCGTCCCGACGACCTCGTGCGACGCGGCTGCATCCAGGTGATGGAGGGGCGTCACTGCTTCGGCCATCTCTCGATCGAGGAAAATCTGCTGACGGGCGCCTTCACGCGTCGCGACGGCCGTCGCGCGATCGCCGATGCGCTCGATGAGGTCTATGCATTCTTTCCTCGGCTCAAGGAACGTCGTCAGTCCCTCGCCGGCTATACGTCGGGCGGCGAGCAGCAGATGTGCGCGATCGGCCGCGCCATGATGTCCAAGCCGAAAATGATCCTGCTCGACGAGCCCTCGATGGGGCTCGCGCCGCAGGTGGTCGAAGAAATATTCGAAATCGTTCGCGATCTGAATTCAAGGAGCGGCGTCTCGTTCCTGCTCGCCGAGCAGAACACCAACATCGCGCTGCGATACGCCAATTATGGCTACATTCTCGAGAACGGGCGCATCGTGCTCGACGGCGAGGCGCGGGCATTGCGCGAAAATCAGGATGTGAAGGAATTTTATCTCGGCGTATCCGGCGGCGATCGGAAAAGCTTCCGCGACGTCAAGCACTACAAGCGCCGCAAACGCTGGCTTGCTTGATCAATCGCGTTGACGCCTTTTTGTCTCCGTGCCACTAGAATGATTGGTGGCTGGGAATGCCGCGCCGAAAATAACGAAAATTCGAAACGACGCTTGCGAGCGCGTTCGGCACGATAGGCGGACATCATGTCGGAATATTTCGATCGCTACGAGACGCGCCCGTTGAAGGCGCGCGAGACGGCCTTCTTTCGCGATCTCCGCGCGGTCCTCAAGATTTCTCGCGCGCGCGCGCCCGCGTTGCGCCAGCAGCTGAAGGGCGTCGATGTCGACGAGATCAAGAGCCGCGCCGATCTTGCCGCAATTCCCGTGGTCCGCAAGAGCGACCTGAAGGCCATGCAGGCGGACAATCCGCCGTTCGGCGGTCTCGCCGCCGTGCGCGCCATGCAGCTCAAGCGCATTCTGGTTTCGCCCGGCCCGATCTTCGAGCCGGAAGGCGTCGGCAAGGACTGGTGGGGCGCGGCGCGCGCGCTGTACGCCGCCGGTCTGCGCAAGGGCGATCTGGTCCTCAACGCGTTTTCATATCACCTGACGCCGGGCGGACACATCATGGAGAGTGGCGCTCATGCGCTCTCGTGCACCGTCATTCCCGCCGGCGTCGGCAATACCGAACAGCAGATCGAGGCGATCCAGTATCTAAAGCCGACCGCCTATTGCGGCACGCCCGATTTTCTCAAGGTGCTGCTCGACAAGTCGCGCGCAGCGGGCGTCGACGCTTCCTCGATCAAGCGCGCGCTCGTCTCCGGCGCGGCGCTGCCCAACAGTCTGCGCGAGGAGCTCGAGAAGGCCGGCGTCGTCACGCGCCAGTGCTATGCGACCGCCGATCTCGGCGTGATCGCCTATGAGAGCGACGCGCGCGAGGGCATGATCGTCAACGAGGGTTGCCTCGTCGAGATCGTGAAGCCGGGCACGGGCGATCCTGTCGCCGAGGGCGAGGTCGGCGAAGTCGTCGTCACGCGGCTCAATGCCGATTACCCGTTGCTGCGTTTCGCGACCGGCGATCTCTCGGCTGTCCTGCCCGGCAAGAGCCCATGCGGGCGCACCAACATGCGCATTCGCGGCTGGCTCGGCCGCGCCGACCAGACGACCAAGGTGAAGGGCATGTTCGTCCATCCCTCGCAGGTCGCCGAGATCGCGAGGCGCCATCCCGAGCTGGGACGCTTGCGTCTCGTCGTCATGCGCGACAGAGAGCAGGATGTGATGGTGCTGCACGCCGAGGGCAGTGGTTCGTGCAAGGCGGATCCGATCGCCGAGACGTTGCAAGCGATCACCAAGCTGCGCGGCCAGGTCGAGATCGTGAAGGCGGGCAGCCTGCCGAACGACGGCAAGATCATCGCCGACGAACGTCCGGTGGGATGAGGCGCATTCCCAACGTCCTGTCGATCGCCGGGTCCGACCCGAGCGGCGGCGCGGGCGTTCAGGCCGACCTCAAGACATTCGCCGCCTTTGGCTGCTACGGCATGGCGGCCATTACCGCGCTGACCGCGCAGAATACGGTCGGCGTGCGCGCCGTGCATACGCCGCCCGCGGATTTCATAGCGGCGCAGATCGACGCGATCTTCGAGGATGTCGAGGTCGACGCCGTCAAGATCGGGATGCTGGGCGCGGGGGAGATCGTCGGCGTCGTCGCGGAGCGGCTTGCGCATCATGGCGCGCGCAATATCGTTCTCGATCCCGTTCTCGTTGCGACGTCCGGCGACAGTCTCGGCGCGCCCGACGTCGTGGATGCGATGATGACGCAGCTTCTGCCGCTCGCAGCTGTCGTGACGCCGAACCTGCCGGAGATCGCACGGCTGGTCGGACGCGATGTTGGTTCCGATCCCGATGACATGACACGCGCCGGCGCGCAATTGCTCGGGCGCGGCGCGAAAGCCGTACTCGTCAAGGGTGGGCATGGCGACGGCGCGGCGGCGGTGGACGTTCTCGTGACGGAGGCGGGCGCCGAACGTTTTTCCGCGCCTCGCATCGCCACGCGCAACACGCATGGCACGGGATGCACGCTTTCGTCCGCGATCGCCGCCGGGCTGGCGCGTGGCGCCCCGCTCGCGCGCGCGGTGGCGGAGGCCAAGGTCTGGCTGACCGGCGCGCTGGCTGCCGCGGACGATCTTGCGGTCGGGCGCGGGCACGGGCCGGTGCATCATTTTCACGCGCTGTGGCGGCGATAGGCGGACAATCGACCGTATAGCCTTCGTTCGCGCGGGCCCCTATGTTCGCCGCATGAACATGGCCGCGCCGAATGTGCTTCCTCCCGACCATCCGCGTCTCGCGCCGCGCGCGACCGGCGTGCTCATCGTCAATCTCGGCACGCCGGAGGCGACCGACTATTGGTCGATGCGGCGCTATCTCAAGGAGTTCCTGTCCGATCGCCGCGTGATCGAGACGCCGCGGCTGATCTGGTGGCCGGTGCTCAATCTCATCATCCTGTCGACGCGACCGGGGAAGAAAGGCAAGGACTACGATACGATCTGGAATCGCGAGCGCAACGAAGGGCCGCTGAAGACGATCACGCGTTCGCAGAGCGAGCAGCTGGCGGCGCGCCTGTCCGATGCGGCAGCGATGAGCGGTCAGCGGCTCGTGATCGACTGGGCGATGCGCTATGGCCAGCCGTCGATCGCCAGCCGCGTGCAGGCGCTGCAGGACCAGGGTTGCGACCGTATCCTTATCGTGCCGCTCTATCCGCAATATTCGGCGGCGACGACGGCGACGGTCGGCGACAAGACGTTCGATGCGCTCAAGGCAATGCGCTGGCAGCCGGCCGTGCGCATCGCGCCGCCATGGCACGACGATCCCGTCTATATCGATGCGCTCGCGCGCTCGATCGAGGACGGCCTGTCGAAGCTCGACTTCGAGCCGGAGGTCATTCTGGCGTCGTTCCATGGCGTGCCGCAGGCCTATCTCGACAAGGGCGATCCATATTATTGCCATTGCGCCAAGACGACGCGTCTGCTTCGCGCACGGCTCGGCATGGACGAGAGCAAGCTGCGCATGACCTTCCAGTCGCGCTTCGGGCCGGCCGAATGGATCAAGCCCTATACCGACGAGACAGTGAAGCAACTCGCGCGCGAGGGCGTGAAGAAGCTCGCGGTCGTGACGCCGGGCTTCGTCGCCGATTGCTTGGAAACGATCGAGGAGATCGGCGTCGAGAACCGAGACTTCTTTCTTGAGAATGGCGGCGATAAGTTCGCGCGTATCGATTGCCTGAACGACAGCGCCGCCGGCATGGACGTGATCGAAGCGGTCGCGCGGCGCGAACTGCGAGGATGGGCGGAGTTCTGAACTTCGCGCGGCGTGTCTCATGCGAGGACTGGAACGGGGGCTCCATGACTTCGACGGTACGATGACCTGGTCGCTCTTTCTGCATCCCATGCAGTGGCGGCTCGTCGACATATGGCCGTATCTGTTCGGCTTCGCCGGCGTCGTTCTGGTGATCGCCAGCTACTGGATGCAATCCATCCTGCGGCTGCGCGGCTTCGCCATCCTCGCGAACATCTTCGGCATGATCTATGGCTTCTTCGCGCCGTCGCCGGTTAGCGCGGTCCAGCATGTCCTGTCCTTGCCGCTCAACGTCATGCGCTTGCGCGAGATGAAACAGCTGATGGCCCGGCTCGGCCGCGCCTCCTCCGGCGACCTGTCGATGGAATGGCTGAGGCCATTCATGCGACGGCGCGAATGCAGGACGGGAGAGGTGATTTTTCGCAAGGGCGACGAGGCCGATTGCGTCTTCGTCGTCGTCAGCGGCGCCTTCCGGCTGATGGAAACGGGCATCGGGATCGCCGTTGGCCATATGGTCGGCGAGATGGGTCTGTTGAGCGACGATCACTTGCGCACGCAGGGGCTCGAATGCGTCGAGCCCGGCGAATTGCTGGTCGCGACCTATGTCGAGATCCAGGAATTGTTCTTCCAGAATCCGGAGTTCGGATTCTACTTCCTCAAGCTCGTGTCGCGGCGCTTTCTGCAGAATATCACGCGGCTGGAGGCGGAACTGGCGAAACGGCCGCCGGCGGGGGAGTAGTGACTGCGAGTTCCTGTCTCCCCGCTTGCGGGGAGAGGGGCAGTTTCGCGGGTCGCATTAGCCGATCTTCATGTTGTGCAGCCTGCGCTCCCAGTCGAGCGCCTGACGTACGATCTCCTCGAGATTGTCATGCTGCGGGGTCCAGCCGAGCTTCGTGCGGATGCGTTCGTTGGAGGCGACGATGGCGGCGGGGTCGCCGGGACGGCGGCCGACGATCTTCACGGGAAAGTCGACGCCCGAAACCTTCTTCACGACGTCGATGACCTCGAGAACGGAATAGCCGCGCTGGTAACCGACGTTGCAGACGAGGCTGTCGCCGCCGCCGCGCAGGTGACGCAACGCGTCGAGATGGGCGCGCGCGAGATCGGTGACGTGAATGTAGTCGCGCAGACACGAACCGTCTGGCGTCGCGTAATCCACGCCATACACGTC
>JAGRKN010000348.1 GCA_020442275.1 Rhodoblastus sp.
TCAAGAAAAAGAAAGACGTCTCGATCTAACCCTATGTCGTCATGCGCGCGGAAATGCACGAGATCGTAATCGGCGAGAAGACGAACAACCAAGATTTCGTAATGGTGCATGTCGGCAATACGACGCCGACCATCGTCGGCAAAAACTGCTCGATCACCCATCACGTGACGATCCACGGCTGCACGATCGGCGACAATTGCCTGATCGGCATCAACGCCACGATCATGGACGGCGCAATCATCGGCAATAATTGCATCGTCGCCGGCCATTCCATCGTCACCGAAGGCGCGGTCTTCCCCGACAATTCCATCATCGCCGGCGCGCCAGCCAAGGTAATCCGCACGCGCGACAGCGGCGCGGCGAATGCGGGCAACGCGGAATGGTATTTCCAGAACGCGCTGCGTTACGCCAAGGGTGAGGACGTGCAGACGTAACGCCTGACCGCGGACGTCGCCGCCAGTTGCCTTCTTCCGAATTCCGGATGCGGCGGGTCTGACTGTCGACCCGAAACCGCATCCGGTCAGGCCGGCCGCTTCAGAACCGTCGTGCGGAATGGCTCCAATCGGTCGATTGCTTCGACGGGATCGCGCCGTGGCTTCCACTTGAAGAAGCGAATCGTGATCTCGTCCGGCGTGAAGTCGACGATGGAAAATCCGTTCTCTTCGACCGGGGCCAGCGTCTCGTCCATCTCGAGCACGCGCGAAACCTGCGCGCCCGCGCCGCGGAAGGCCGAGGGCCAGCCGCCGTCGCCCGTGCCGAGCGTGCCCGAGAGAACGACATGCACCGGGTTGGCCTCGAAGCTCGCAGCGCCGGACTTGCGGATGCGCCCTTCCGCTGTGGCGTGCAAGTCGCCGCTCAGCACCAGGGGAATGCGCCCCTTCATGGCGGAGGCCGCCGACAGCAGCCGGTCGTGTTGCTTCAGCCATCCGCTCTGCCAGTAGGGTTTCGGCTTGTCGAGCGTCAGCTTGCCGCCTTCCGCGATGTCCGGATACCACTCGCCCCACTTGCCGGCGCTCCAGCCCGGCGGATTGGAGGGGACGTGCACGACATGGGCCGTGTCCGTCGCCTTCATGCGCGAAACCAGCCAGTCCTCCACGTCGGGATCGACAAAGACGGCGCTGGGGCCGGCGAGCGTCGCCGAGCGGCGGACGTCGTAGAGCATGAGTTCGGCGAGCTTGCCGTAGCGCAGGGTGCCAAAGGATTCCGACACGCCCGTCGGCCGGTCGGCGGCCGAGGCGCCGGGCAGGCCGGATGGCCTGTTCGCGTCTGGCAGGAATTCCGGGAAATACATGTGCTGCGTCGAACGCGCGAGGTCGAGCATCCAGTGGTTCGGCGGGAAAGTGATCGCCTTGTCGTCGGCCTCGTCATTGTCGAAATAATCGTGGTCGTCCTGCAGGAAGAAGACCGGCGTCGAGCGGCACAGCGCGCCATAGAGCGGCGTGATCTGCGGCCCCGCCGCCTTCTTGAGAAACGCCTCGTTCTTCGTGCCCATGACCGGCAGCTTGGAATCGAACCGCCCCGCATAGGCCAGCCCCTCCGGCGACAGGCCGAGCCGCTTTGACGCGCGCGAGGCGCCGATGTCCCAGTAGACATGGTCGCCATTGGCGATGACCGCATCCGGACGGAACGACAGCCCGCGCTCCAGCAGTTTTCGGCGCGACGACATTTCCAGAAAGCGCGTGATGCCGTTGATGGGGGTGAGCGCATCATGCCCGCCCGCGCAGGTGAAGACGAGCAGCCGCAGCTTCTGCGGCGCGGCGTCCGGGGCAGGGAAGGTCTTGATCTCCCACGGCGCGCAAAGCGCCTTGCCGCCGCCCGTGAGCGCCAGCTTGTGCGCCGTGTCGGGCTTCAGCCCGTCGAGATCGAAACTCCAGGTCTCGCCCGCGCTGTCGGTGCGCAGGCCGCTCACGGTTTTATCGCCGGCGGCAAGTGTCGGTGCTGAGGTCAGCGGCGTCCGAAACGAGGCCTTGATGAGAATGCGATCGGCGCTGACGGTCGGCAGGAGATGCACGACCTCGCCGGCGTCCCACGCAGGGGTGGGGGTGGTCTGCGCATGCGCGGCCGCGCCGGTCGCGGCGGCGGCGGCGAGGGCGGCGGAATGCTGGAGGATTTCGCGGCGTGTGGGCATCAGTATTTCCACGTTTCCGTATATGGCAGACGCTCATCTGCAAGGGACTCCGCTTTTATATATCTCATATTTTCGAGCTGCCACGAGCCTTCAAATTTGACAGTTGAAAAGACAATTTCATTCTCGTTTCCAACAACTTGTGCCCCGCGCGCCTTAGTTTCGCCGGCATCCACCGATTGGCGGTGCATATGAATTACGAGGCCTTCGAAATAGAAACGGAAGATTGGGACGGTAGCGCCCTTATAGTCGCCTATCGCCGGAATTGTCTTAGTCATCGCGATTGGAGAAAAATTGTGCTTTGGTCCGACCGTCGAGAGAAGCGTTAGCGACGCCGGATAAAATGAGATATCGCCGGGGTCCCGGTTAAGTACCATCAATCTCAACTTCTCCAAGTCATCGTCAGGCATCGAAATCTCAGAAAAATCGGGGATGTCTGTTGCAGCAGCGCGCCAAAGCAGACTCAAGAAGAAAAGCCTGAGTTGGAGGCCATCTATATCTGATATTTTGGCGATGCCCCATGGAGTATTTGGAAAATTGGTGTGCTCGCCGGGGAACACCAACGAGGGGCCCCAACCGCTCCAGATAAGTTTGTGTCGACGCAGCTCTCTGATCGCCCAGTCGTCGTATCGAGCGAGAATATCTTCCCCCGCTCGGATCACCAGCCGACGGTCATACCAGCTGTCCCATCGAACGCTAGGGCGCCTTCCCGAACCTCTCTGAATCAAAGGTAACCCCGGCTCTTCCGGACGGGTTAGCGCTTTGGGGATCAGATGCGACTTGACAAATTTGCCGCGCACCCTGGTCAGTTTGCAAACATCTCGACTCATCTTTGGAGCTTACTGACCTACTTCGCGATCATCCATCACGGACTGCTGCTTACTTGCATCCTGGCCCCCTCCCGCCTAAACCCTGCCGCAACAAATTACTCCCACAGGCAGGCCCATGCACCGCTATCGTTCCCACACCTGCGGCGATCTTCGCGCCGCGGACGCCGGCCAGACGGCCCGGTTGTCCGGCTGGTGCCACCGCATCCGCGACCATGGCGGCGTTCTCTTCATTGATCTCCGCGACCATTATGGCGTCACGCAATGCGTGGCGGACCCGGATTCGCCGGCCTTCAAGCTGGTCGAGACTTTTCGGTCCGAATGGGTCGTGCGCCTCGACGGCAAGGTGCGCATCCGCCCTGACGGCACCGAGAATGCCGATATGCCCACGGGCGCGGTCGAACTCTACGTCACCGAGGCCGAGGTTCTGGGGCCGGCGGCCGAACTGCCGCTTCAGGTGTTCGGCGACACGCAATTCCCCGAGGAAACGCGCCTGAAATACCGCTTCCTGGACCTGCGCAAGGAAAAGCTCCACAAGAACATCATGTTGCGCGGCAAGGTGATCGACAGCTTGCGCCGGCGCATGAAGGAGGGCGGCTTCAACGAGTTCCAGACGCCGATCCTGACGGCCTCGTCGCCCGA
>JAGRKN010000069.1 GCA_020442275.1 Rhodoblastus sp.
CTCGATGCGGCGCGGCGGCTCTACGAATCGCGCGGCTTCCGCCTCGTCGCGGAAGCGGAGGCCGAGAGTTGGGGCGTGCGTGTGCGCGAACAGCGGTTCGAACTGGATTTTCGCGCCGCATGAGCGAAGCGAGCGACATCAATCTCGACCGCGCCGCCTTCATCCGCGCCAACACGCGGCTGCTCGCCGTGCCGCATGCGCCTGAGATTTCGCTGCAACTGGCGGACGAGGCCACGGCGCTCTGGGAGAAGACCGAGGAAGAACTCGGCGAGATCGGCCTGCCGCCGCCTTTCTGGGCTTTCGCCTGGGCGGGGGGCCAGGCGCTGGCGCGCTACATTCTCGACCAGCCGGAGATCGTCGCGGGAAAGCGCGTCCTCGATTTCGCGTCCGGTTCGGGCCTCGTCGCCATCGCCGCCGCGAAAGCGGGCGCGCGCGAGGTGGAAGCCAGCGAGATCGACGTGTTCGCCGTCGAGGCGATCGCCATCAATGCGCGCGCGAACGGCGTCTCGATCAATCCTCGGCTCGACGACGTGATCGGGCGCGAAGCGGGCTGGGACGTCATTCTCGCCGGCGACGTCTCCTACGAGCGCGACATGGCGCAACGCGTCACCGACTGGCTCGCGGGCCTCGCCGCGCGCGGCGCGACCGTGCTCGTCGGCGATCCCGGCCGCTCCTATCTCGCGCGCGAAAGACTGGAAGCGGTCGCCGAATACCGGGTGCCGGTGACGCGCGCGCTCGAGGACAGCGAGATCAAGAAGACGAGCGTCTGGCGTTTTCGGCGCGATCACGGATAGACACGCGAGATGTGTTGCACGCCTGTCATGCGCCCATGCTCTTGTCGCTTCTCCGGGGCCTGAAACTTGCATGGTCTTTTAGGCAATCGCACTGACGGAGTCGTCCATGAGCGCTATCGAAGACAAGGTTCGCCGCCGCCTCGCGCCCTTCGTGGTGGAAGGAAAGATCGGTTCGCCGCAGTTTTCCGCGGTGAACGGCGGCTGCGCGGAGCGACTGACGGTCAATGTACAGCTGAAATTGTCGCGCGAGCGGTCGCGCGAAGTCGAGAACGCGTTGTTCGCAGCCGTCCAGGACCTCGGCGCCGACGCCCAACTGGTGATCACCGGCGCCTGATTTGCGCGCAGCAGGCCGGCGCGCGCATTTGGCGGGCGCCGGCGCTATGATCCGTCCGGAAAGATCGGCTCCGGACGGAAGAGACCCATGGACTACCCTATCAGGCCCGGCGAGATCGCCGGTCCCCTGCCCGAAAGCTTCGACGCCGGGCTCTATTTCATCGGCCGCATCCGGACGCCTTGGGCGAACCGCAGCGATTGCCCGCATCGCGGCGCACAGGACGGCCCAACGTGCCGGATCGAGCTGGACGAGCGCTGGCGGCCGGCGGTCGCGGGTCTCGAAGGCCGAGAATTCCTGCAATTGCTCTATTTCATGCATCTCGCCCGGCGCGACCTGCTGGTGCAGGCGCCCAGAGGGCGCGAGGGAACGGTCGGCACATTCGCGGTGCGTTCGCCCGTGCGGCCCAATCCGATCGCGTCGTCCGTCGTCAAGCTGGAGGCCGTCGAGCCGAGCGGGCTGCTGGTGCGTGGGCTCGATTGCGTCGACGGCACGCCGCTGATCGACATCAAGCCGCATTTCGGCTGACCGACCGGCGGGAACCCCGGCCAAGGCCAGGCCGTTCCATTTTGACCCGGCCGTCAGCAACTTGTTAACCAATGCACAGGACCATAAGGCGATCATGCTCAGCAGGCTCAAAAGCTTTTTCGACGAACTGACCGGCAGCGCGCCGAAGAGCGGCTTCGATCCCGACGATTATCGGGTCGCGGCGGCGGCCCTGCTCGTCCATATGGCGAACGCCGATGGCCATGTCGCGCCGCAGGAACAGCGCCGCCTGCGCAAGATCATCTCGGAACGCTTCGAGCTCGAGCCCGCCGAAGCGCGCCAGCTGATGCGCCGCGCCGAGGAAAGCGAGCGCGAGGCGATCGACCTCTACCAGTTCACCAGCGTGCTGAAGCGCACCCTCGACGAGCCGGGCCGCCTCGCGGTCGTCGAATTGCTGTGGGACGTCGCCTATGCCGACGGCCATGCCGACGAGCTCGAGGAAAACACGGTCTGGCGCGTCGCCGAGCTTCTCGGCGTCTCCACGCGCGACCGGATGCTGCTCAAGCGCAAGGCCGAGCGGGAGGGCGCCGAACCCATTTCCGGCAATCCCTGGGAAGACGAGGGCAGCGGAATATGAGCGCGCCGCGCACAATCGCCCTGATCACCGGCGCGTCCGAAGGGCTCGGCGTCGAATTCGCGCGATTGTTCGCCGAACGCGGCCACGATCTGGCGCTGGTCGCCCGCCGCGCAGACCGGCTGGAGGCTCTGGCCGACGAAATCGCGGCCAGTGGACGGCCGCGCCCGCTCGTGATCGCGCTCGATCTGGCGCGGCCAGACGCGCCGGGCGAGCTGGGAGCCGCTCTCGCGGGGGCCGGCGCGAGAATCGAATATCTGGTCAACAACGCCGGCTACGGGCTCAACGGTTCCTTCTCCAGCCTGCCGATCGACGATCAGCTCGGCATGATCGACCTGAACGTGCGCTCGCTGACAGCCATGGCCCGGCAATTCCTGCCTGATCTGAAGGCGACGCGCGGCGGCATGCTGAATGTCGCTTCGATCGCCGGCTTCGCGCCCGGGCCGGGCATGGCGGTCTATTACGCCTCCAAGGCCTATGTGCTTTCGCTGTCCGAGGCGCTGAGCGAGGAATTGCGCGCCGACGGCGTGCGGGTGACGGCTTTGTGCCCCGGCCCGGTCGTCACCGGTTTTCAGGCGCGCGCGGGCATGAGCCCGAAGGCCTTCGCCGCCCCGCCGGGCGTCGCCAGCGCCCGCGAGACGGTCCTGGCCGGCTATGACGCGCTGATCGCCGGTCGGCGCGTCGTGACGCCCGGCCTCGTCAACCGGGCGCTGGCCGCCGGTCTGGCATGGATCCCGCATTCGATCACCCTGCCGCAGCTCGCGGCCCGTCAGGCCAAGCGGCTGGGCGGGGCCGAAAAATGACCACAAAGGCTTGTATAAGAGCGCCAATCGACGGACATCGGAGCCCATGACCGCCAAATCGCACCCGCGCCGCGTTCTGATCATCCTGCATCAGGAGCATTCGACGCCCGGCCGGATCGGCCGCCTGCTGATCGAGCAGGGCTGCGAGCTCGACATTCGCCGCCCGCGCTTCGACGACCCGCTGCCGACGACGATGGAAGAGCATGCCGGCGCCGTCATCTTCGGCGGGCCGATGAGCGCCAACGATCCCGACGCGTGGATGGCGCGCGAGACCGACTGGATCGGCGTGCCCCTGAAGGAGCAGAAGCCGTTTCTCGGCGTGTGCCTCGGCGGCCAGATGCTGGCGCGCCATCTCAGCCACCGCGTGTTCAACAAATCCTGCGGCTCCGCCGAGATCGGCTATTACGACATCAGGCCGACCGCCGCCGGCGACGCCTCGTTCGGCGGCAAGATGCCGCGCACCGTCTATCAGTGGCACCGCGAGGGCTTCGATCTGCCCAAAGGCGCGACCCTGCTCGCGGAAGGCGACCTCTTCCCCACGCAGGCTTTCCAGTACGGGCCGAACGCGGTCGCCCTGCAATTCCATCCGGAAGTCACCTACGCCATGATGTGCCGCTGGACGACGCGCGCCTACGAGCGGATGCAGTCGCCCAATGCGCAAGCGCCG
The DNA here is from genome assembly GCA_020442275.1 of Rhodoblastus sp. GTDB lineage: Bacteria > Pseudomonadota > Alphaproteobacteria > Rhizobiales > Beijerinckiaceae > JAJXWB01. The sequence goes on from JAGRKN010000069.1 coordinate 3,716, forward strand.
CACGAACATCTGTCCGGCTGGTTCCAGCACGATCGCGCGGTCGGCCTGTGGCTCGACGCCTTCCTGCGCAACTGGCTGGCGAGCGGAGAGGCGAAAGCGGGCAAGCGCCCGGCGGCTGACGTCTCCTGGGGCGCGGCGGCCATGCCGCTGGCGGCGGCGCCGGCGTAGTTTGAACCGCGAGCCTCGAGGCTCGCGCGGTCGGATTGCGGGCCTGAAGGCTCGCGGTCCCGCTCAATCCGTTATCACCAGCGTCCAGAACACCTTGTATTTCGCGCCGGGCGCGTAGGCCGTGGCGATGCCCATGCGCTTCATGCCTTTCGCCAGCATGTTGGCGTTGTGCGGCGGGGAATCGCGCCAGCCGGAGAAGGCTTCGGCCAGCGTGTGATAGCCGGCGGACACGTTCTCGACCGCGATATTCTTGCCGTAGCCCGCCGCATCGAGCCGCTTCGTCAACGAACCGTGCGCGTCGTGGCTGATCCTTCCGTCGGCCGCCATGGCGCGCGCCTGCGCCTCGGCCACGCGCTGGAGACCGGGGTCGACGACAAGCGGACCAAGCCCCTTGTTGGCGCGATAGAGCGAGATCATGGAGCGCGCCGCATCGGCGTCGACCACCGCGCCGGGCGCAGCAAGCGAGCGATACATGGTCGGCTCCTGCGTCGCCCGTGGCGCGACCGTCGGCGCGTCGGCGCAGGCGGAAAGCGCGAGCGCGCCGAGGGGCGCGAGGCGTTTGAACATGCTGACGGATTTCTTCATGACCGCTCGATAATCGCGGGCGCCTAAGATCGCGTGAACGTCACACGCGCCCGTCGCGGATGGAGCCGGCCAGGGCGTCGGCGACCTCGCCCTGCAAGGCGACCTGATGCACGATGGGCGAGCCGAAGATCGGAATGCCGGCGGCCTTGAAGTCGGCGAAGATCGCATAGTGCAATTCGCTCTTGGCGCGACCCGAGGATTCGATGTCCTCGACGAAGCAGATCAGTTCGAATTTCAGGCCGCCGGGCTCCATCGCCACGAACAGCGTCGCGGGCGCGGGAATCTTGGCGACCTTCTCATTGTCCTTGGCCGCGCCGGTCATGATCTCGCGCACCTTCTCAGGGTCCACGCCGACGTTCAGCGTGACCGGTATCTTGATGCGCGCCACGCGATCGTTGCGCACCCAGTTCTTCACCACGCCGGTGATGAGATTGGAGTTGGGGACGATCATGGTGGCGCGGTCGAAGGTCTCGATCTCGGTGGCGCGCACGTTGATCTTGCGGACATAGCCCTGTTCGTCGCCCATCACGACGAGATCGCCGACACGAATCGAGCGCTCCCACAGAACGATGATGCCGGAGACGAAATTGTTGACGATCGACTGCAGGCCGAAGCCGATGCCGACCGACAAAGCGCCCGCGACGATGGCAATCTTTTCCAGACCGAGGCCGACCTGCGCGAGCGCGATGGAAATCGCCAGAAACAACCCGACATAGCCGATGCTGGTGCGGATCGAATTGCGCAGGCCGGCGTCCAGGTTCGTCGCCGGCATCAGCCGGTTGTCGAGCCAGTTCTGCACGCCGCGCGTCGCGAGATAGACCAGCGCGAACAAAACGAGCGCCGCGACGACCGCGGATGGCGAGATCGTGACGCCGCCGACGGTGAAACCGAAGAAGGCGTTGCGAAGCCCGCCGAGAACATCTTCGGACTGCAGACCCCAGGGCGCGACAATCGCCGCGAGACCGATGAGCAACAGCAGGATGTTGGCGAGGCCCGACAGGACGATGCCGATCTGCGCGACGCCCTCGCGGCGCAATCCCACTCCCGACATCATCGTGCGACCGAACGGCGTGGTCGGCTGGAAGGTCGCCTCGATGCCGGACGTCGCAAGCGGAATGAGAATGCTCAGCGCGCCGATGACGCCGAATATCCAGACGAATTGCGTCATCAGGAACGCGGCCGCGGGAATGTAGCCCAACAAAGCGGTGAGGCTCATGGCCACGATCGCCGTCCAGGCCGCGATCCGCGCGAAGCCGATCCAGCGGGGGTGCGGGACGACGCGCGGGCCCAGGCATTCCTCGTCCTCGTCGTCCTCGCCGAGGCCGTAGATCGCGCCCGCCGTGACGCCCGCGAAGACGATGGCGCCGAGACCCTGCGCGGCGGCCGTCACGGGAAGCGCGGCGGCGGAGACATCCGTCAGCGCCTGAAGCACGTTGACAACGGCGACGATGCCGGATTGAGCGATGGCAAGTCGCATCAGGCGTTCGGCGATCGTGTCGTCGACCTGCATCAGGCGCCAGTTCGGGCGCGTCGGCGCGAACAGGCCGCGCGCGATGCCGCCGATCACGGCGACGGTGACGACGCCATCGATCAGTTCGCGCTTGAGCGGCGTCAGTCGCGCGCTCATCAGCTCGAAAACGTCGAGCAGCAGGAAGAGCACGACGACGGTGAAGATCGGCGGCGCGGCGACGACGAGGGCCGTCCACAGAGCGCCGAGCGCCTTGCGGAGGCGCCCTGGTTCGGCCACGGTCGGCTCGCGCGACAGAATGCGGCGCGCCAGCCGATACACCGCCAGGTTGAGAAAACCGACAAGCGCCAGCAGGGCGAAAAACAGGGCGGCGCGCCAGCCCGCCAGCTTTTCGACAGCGTTACCGAAGAAGTCTCCGGCGATCGTACCGAGAGCGCGCAAGTCGGCCGGCACATCCGCCGCAGCGCCGAGCCAGAGCGTCGGCGACAGAAGGCTGTAGGAACGCCGCATGAGCGTGTTGACGAATAGCGCGCGCCGGCGCGAGACGATGCGCGCGTTGGTCTGATCGACCTGCAACGCCAGCAATTGCGCGCGCTTCAGCAATTCTTCCGCGCGCGCGAAGCGCTTCTGCTGCTCCTCGCGTTCGCGCGTGACATCCTCGCTCTCGGGCGGCGCCTTGGCGTCGGGCTTGGGGCCGAGCTTGTCGAGGCGCTCCTTGGCGTCGGCGAGCCGCGGACCGAGCGTCTCGATCGCCTGCCTGAGCTGGTCGGCGGCCGGGACCAGCGCATCCTTGATGTTCGACAGAGCAGCGTCGTCGAGCGAGTCGCGGCGCAGCGCCGCCGTCGCCTGATCGAGGCGACTCTTGGCCTGTTCGATGCGTTCCGACGTACGCACGCGCGGCGGCTCCGTCGGCGCTGGCGCGGCGGCGGGCGGCGGCGCGGGCATCGCCGGGGCGGCGGGCGCTTCCGGGGCGGGCGATGGAGCGGCCGTCTGCGCGCGCGCGACGAATGTCGTCGCGGATGCGGCGGCGAGCGCCAGCATGGCGGCGCTGAACAGGGTGCGGACGAAGCGGACAGACATGGGCCGGACATCGAATCGGATTGCGGCGAATTTCGCACGGATCGGAAGACGCCGCACGATCGCCTGGCGGATCAGGCGTCGCGATAGGGATGGATGCGACCGGTCGAATCCTCCAGCCGCCAGCCGCCGGCCCCGTCGGGCGCGGCCGCTTCGGACCCGAGCGGGATCTTGCCGTAGCCACCGGGTATGTCGAGAACATAGGCCGGACGCGCCAGCCCCGAGACGCGCCGCATCAGCTCCGCGACGATCCGGCGGCCCTCCGCAATCGACAGCCGGAAATGGCCGGTGCCCGGCGCGAGGTCGGGATGATGCAGGTAATAGGGTTTTACGCGGGCTTCAACGAAGGCGCGCATGAGGGCGGCAAGGATTTCGGGATCGTCGTTCACGCCTCTGAGCAGCACGGTCTGGCTGACCAGCGGCACGCCGGTCGCCACGAAGCGGTCGAGCGCCGCGCGGGCCTCAGCCCCGATTTCGCGCGGGTGGTTGGCGTGCAGGGCTACCCAGGTCGAAACGCCATCGGCCCTGATCGCGGCGACGAGATCGTCGGTGACGAGGTCCGGCGCAGCGACCGGCACGCGGGTGTGAAATCGCAAGACCTTCACATGGTCGATCGCGGCGATGGCCCGCACGGTTTCCGCAAGTCTGCGCGGCGACAGCGCCAGGGGATCGCCTCCGGTCAGGATGACTTCCCAGATTTGCGGGCGCGCGCGGATATAGTCGAGCGCGGCGGCGAGTTTTTCGGGCGCGAGCATGCCGCCCTTGGCCGCGCCTACGGTCTCGCGGCGGAAGCAGAAGCGGCAATAGACCGGGCAGGCCGACACGAGCTTGAGCAGGACGCGATCGGGATAGCGGTGGACCAGACCCTCGCAGGGGGAATGAGCATCGTCGCCGATCGGATCGGCGCGCTCCCGCGGCGTGTTTTCCAGTTCGCGCGGGTCGGGAACGAACTGGCGGGCGATTGGATCGGCGGGGTCGTTTGCGTCGACGAGGCTGGCCAGATGGCCGGTCATGGCCGCGGAGTAACGGGCGGTCAACCGGGCGAAGGCCTCGGCCTGCTCCGGGGCAATCAGGCCGGCGGCGACGAAATCGTCCGGCCTGGTCAACGTGCGTGGGCTGGTTTGCGCGGGGCGGGTCATGGCCGGCTTATACCCCGGCGCCCTTCGCCGCCACAGGCGTCCAGAGCACCTGCTCGATCCGTTCGGCGCCCGCCGCCAGCATGACCAGCCGGTCGAAGCCGAGCGCCACGCCACTCGCCTCGGGCATGATTTCAAGCGCGCGCAGGAAATCCGCGTCGATCGGATAGGCCTCGCCATAGCGCCTCTGCTTTTCGGCCATGGCGGCCTCGAAACGCACACGCTGCTCCTGCGGGTCGACCAGTTCGCCAAACCCGTTGGCGAGCTCCACCCCGCAGGCGTACATCTCGAAGCGCTCGGACACGCTGATATTGTCGGGCTTCAGCCGCGCCAGCGCCGCCTCGCGGGCGGGATATTCGGTCAGCAGCGTCAGGCGGCCCCGCCCGAGTTCCGGCTCGATGACGACGTTGAGGATCTTGGAAAAAAGGTCGGACCAGTCATCGTCGTCCGCGACGCGAATATTCAGGCGTCGGGCGGCGTCGGCCAGCGCCGCACGGTCGTCGAGCGCCGCCATGAGATCGAGGCCGGCGTGACGGGAAAAGGCCTCGGCCACGGTCAGGATTTCCGGCTCGGCGAAAGGGTCGGCGGTCTGGCCGCGCCAGCTCAGGACGCGCCCGCCCGCCGCCTCGGCGGCAACCCGCGCCAACGCCACGCAATCGGCCATGATCGCGGCATAGGGCGCCTTCGCGCGATACCATTCGAGCATGGTGAATTCGGGATGGTGGAGCGCGGAGCGCTCGCCGTTGCGGAAGGCGCGGGCGAAGGTGAAGATCCGCTCCTCGCCGGCCGCCAGCAGCTTCTTGCAGGCGAATTCCGGCGAGGTGTGCAGATAGATGCGCGAGGCCGAGCCGTCGCCGGCCAGGAGATCGGCCGCGAAAGCGCGCAGGTGGACTTCATTGCCGGGCGAGACCTGCAGGCAGGCGGTTTCGACCTCCTCAAAGCCCTCGGCTTGAAAAAAGGCGCGGGCCGCTATAGCAATCCGCCCGCGCGCCTTGAGGAAACCACGGCGATCGGCGTAAACGTGCGGCGCCCACCAGGGCGAAGCTTCGTGCATCAGACCATTTCTGTGTGCTGCGGCAGGCAGGATCGCCCCCGGGCGCTCGCCTGCAAGTCCGGCGGACCATAGTC
>JAGRKN010000349.1 GCA_020442275.1 Rhodoblastus sp.
ACCACGAGCTTGCGGTTCTGGCCGACGACGGCGACGTGATCGCCCTCGGCTGGAACCAGCAGCGCGGCCTTCGCGCCCTCGTCCGGGTTCATCAGGACCTTGCCCTTGCGCGTGCCGCCGATCATCTCGTCCTGCCCGACGACGAACCCGCGCCCGTCCGAGGTCGCCGCCAGCATCTTCTTGCCGGCCTCGTAGGGCAGCACGCAGACGATGTCCGCGCCCTCGTCGATGTCGGCCATCAGCCGGATCGGCTCGCCATGCCCGCGCCCGCCCGGCAGTTTCGACGCGTCGAGGGTAAAAATCTTGCCGTTGGAGGCGAGTACGAGAATCTTCGACGTCGTCTCCGCGAAGAAGGAGGCGAGCAGCGCATCGTCGCCCTTGAACTGGAGGTTAGTGAGATCCTGCACATGGCCCTTCAGCGCGCGGATCCAGCCCTTTTCGGAAACGACGACCGTCACCGGCTCACGCTCGATCAGCGCTTCCGCCAGATTGAAGTCGGCCGCCGCCGCCGGCGCCTGCGCGAATGTCGTGCGCCGCTTTCCGATCTTAGATTCCGGCGGATATTTCTTCTTGAGCTCGCGGACCTGCGCGGTGATCGTCTTCCACTGCGACTTCTCATCGGAAATGAGCTTCTCGACCTCGCCCTTCTCCTGCGTCAGCGCGTCGTGCTCCTTGCGCAGCTCCATTTCCTCGAGCCGGCGCAGCGAGCGCAGGCGCGTGTCGAGTACGTAGTTCGTCTGCTTCTCGGTGAGCTTGAAGGCCTTCATCAGATCGGCCTTGGGATCGTCCTCCTCGCGGATGATGCGGATGACTTCATCGAGATTGAGGAAGACGATGATCATGCCGGCCAAGAGTTCGAGCCGGTGCTCGATCTCCGCCAGCCGATGGCGGGAACGACGCAGCAGCACGTCGCGGCGATGGTCGAGCCATTGCCCGATCGCCTCGCCGAGCGAGACGACGCGCGGCACGGCGCCGTCCACCAGCACATTCATGTTGACGCCGACGCGCGCTTCCAGCTCCGTCTGGCGGAACAGCGTCTCCATCATCACATCGGCGTCGACATTTCGCGCGCGAGGCTCGATGACGATGCGGATGTCTTCCGCCGACTCGTCTCGAATGTCGGCGACGAGCGGCAACTTCTTCTCGTTGAACAGCTCCGCGATCTTCTCGATCAGCCGGCTCTTCTGCACGCCATAGGGAATTTCGGTGACAATGGCGTTCCAGACGCCCCTCTGCCCCTCTTCCTTGTGCCAGCGCGCGCGCAGCCGGATCGAGCCGCGACCGGTACGATAGATCTCGGTGATCGCGGCCGGCGTATCGACGATCACCCCGCCCGTCGGAAAGTCCGGCCCCGGCACGAAGCGCACGAGCGCTTCCGCCGTCGCCGCGCGATTGGTGATGAGATAAAGCGCGGCGTCGCAGAGTTCGGCGAGATTGTGCGGCGGCACCGACGTCGCCATACCCACCGCGATGCCCTGCGCGCCATTGGCGAGCAGGTTCGGCAGCGCGGCCGGCAGCACGATCGGCTCCTGTGTGTCGCCGGAATAATTGTCGCGGAAGTCGACGGAATCCTCGTCGATGCCGTCGAGCAGCAGCCGCGCGACCTCGGTCATGCGCGCTTCGGTGTAGCGATAGGCAGCAGCGGAATCGCCGTCGATGTTGCCGAAATTGCCCTGCCCGTCGACGAGCGGATAGCGCGAGGAGAAATCCTGCGCGAGGCGCACCAGTGCGTCGTAGATCGCCTGGTCGCCGTGCGGATGGAACGAGCCCATCACGTCGCCGACGATCTTCGCGCATTTCTTGAAGGTCGAGCCGGGGTCCAGCCGCAGGACCTGCATGCCGTAGAGAATGCGGCGATGCACGGGCTTCAGCCCGTCGCGGGCGTCCGGAAGCGCGCGCCCCATGATGGTCGACAGCGCATAGGCGAGATAGCGCTCTTCCAGCGCCTCGCGCAGATTGACGGGCTGCGCCTCGGGCAGCTGCGGCGGATCGATCGTTCTTGCCATGTTCTTTGCCTATCCGCCTCGGCGAGTCGCGGCAAGCGCATGACTTTCGTCACTGAATTTACGATGACTTCCGATCCTGTCGCCTTTGCCCGAACT
>JAGRKN010000070.1:0-8721 GCA_020442275.1 Rhodoblastus sp.
ACCGGCGCCGCCAAGGCCGTCGGCCTGGTGCTGCCGGAACTCAACGGCAAGCTCGACGGCTTCGCCATGCGCGTGCCGACGCCGAACGTCTCGGTCGTCGACCTCAAGTTCATCGCGAAGCGCGCGACGACGAAGGACGAGATCAACGCCGCGATCAAGAAGGCCGCCGACGGCCCGCTGAAGGGCGTGCTCGGCTACACCAACGCGCCGAACGTCTCGATCGACTTCAACCACGATTCCCACTCGTCGATCTTCCACATGGATCAGACCAAGGTCATGGACGGCGTGCTGTGCTCGGTCCTGTCCTGGTACGACAACGAATGGGGCTTCTCGAATCGCATGGCCGACACGGCCGTGGCGATGGGCAAGCTGCTCTGACGCACACCGCGATCGCCGCCCGCGAAGTGCGGGCGGCGACATTTTCGGCTGAACGCCGCGCAAAGCGAGACCGACACCATGAGCCGCAGCAGATCGCTGGAAGCCGCGCTCAACTCTATCGGCAAGGCATGCTTCGCGCGACATTTCGCCCTGATCGCCGACGAAACGTTGAGCAATACGCAGGTCGCCCAACGTATCGCTTCGGACGAGCGGTACAGCTACCCCGCGACTAACTCACGCGTATCGAGCGCGAGATGGATCATCAACTCAGGTCAGGCGGCTGCCGCACTTGACGATATTCAGCGATCCAAGCGAGTAGCCGAGGATGCCCGCGACGCTGCACGCGGTCTGCTGACCCGCCTGTCTCGTTCCGGCCCGAAACGTTAGTCAACTCGAACATTCTCGGTCGACGGAGCCAGATTTGAGTGTTCAGGCAACAACCACGTCATCGACAGCAGCGACCGCGCTGCCGATCCTGACCGCGCTCAGCCTGTCGCATTGCCTCAACGATCTCCTGCAATCGCTGCTGCCGGCGATCTATCCCAATCTCAAGCAGGACCTGTCGCTGTCCTTCGCCGAGATCGGCCTCATCACGCTCGTCTTTCAGGTGACCGCGAGCCTGCTGCAACCGGCCGTCGGCGCGATCACCGACAAGCGTCCGCAACCGTTCTCACTTGCCGTCGGCATGGGCTGTTCGCTCCTCGGCCTGCTGCTTCTGTCGCGCGCGCACGCCTACGGGATCGTGCTGATCGCCGCCGCCATCATCGGCATCGGCTCCTCCATCTTTCATCCCGAATCCTCGCGCGTGGCGCGCGCGGCGTCGGGCGGCCGTTTCGGATTCGCGCAAAGTTTCTTTCAGGTCGGCGGCAATACTGGACAGGCGATCGGCCCGCTGCTGGCGGCGCTCATCGTCGCGCCCAACGGACAGGGCGCGGTCGCCTGGTTCGTGATCGTGCCGCTCGTCGGCATCGCGCTGCTGACCTGGGTCGGCCGCTGGTATGCCGAACATCTCGGGCCCCGCCGCAAGGCCGCCGCCAATCCAGCGCCGCTGACGCGCAATCAATGGTGGGCCATCGCCATCCTGCTCGTGCTGGTCTTTTCCAAGAATTTCTACATGGCGAGCCTGCAGAGCTTCTATACATTCTACCTGATCGAGCGTTTCGGCCTGACCATCCAGTCGTCGCAGATCTATCTCTTCGTCTTCATGTTCGCGGTCGCGGCCGGCACCTTCTTCGGCGGCCCGCTCGGCGACCGTTTCGGCCGCGTCATCGTCATCTGGATATCGATCGTCGGCGTCCTGCCCTTCTCGCTCGCCCTGCCCTTCGTAGGCTTCGGCTGGACCGTCGCGCTCACCGCGATCATCGGCTTCGTGATGGCCTCGTCCTTCCCGGCGATCCTGGTCTACGCGCAGGAACTCGCGCCGGGCCGCGTCGGCATGATCGCCGGTCTCTTCTTTGGCTTCGCCTTCGGTACCGGCGGCCTCGGCGCCGCCCTGCTCGGCGTGCTCGCCGACCACACAAGCCTCGATTTTGTCTACCGCGTCTGCTCCATTCTTCCGGCCATCGGCGTCTTGATGGCGTTCATGCCGAAGTCCGAGCGACACGCGATCTAGGGAGAAGAAAATGGCCGCCTTCCGCACCCTCGACCAGCTCCAGCCCAAGGGCAAGCGCGTGCTCGTTCGCGTCGATCTCAACGTGCCCATGGAAAACGGCAAGGTGACCGACGCCACCCGCATCGACCGCATCCTGCCGACGATCCGCGAGATCGCCGACAAGGGCGGCAAGGTCATCCTGCTCGCGCATTTCGGTCGCCCGAAAAACGGGCCGGACGAGGCAAATTCGCTGCGGCCGATCGCGAAAGTGCTCGGCGAGCATCTCGAGCGCCCCGTCGCCTTCGCCGCCGACTGCATCGGCGAGGCGGCCGAGAAGGCCGTCGCCGCCATGAAGGACGGCGATGTGCTGCTCCTGGAAAACACCCGCTTCCACAAGGGCGAGGAGAAGAACGATCCGCTCGTCGTCGCGGGCCTTGCCGCGCTCGGCGACGCCTATGTCAACGACGCCTTCTCCGCCGCGCATCGCGCGCATGCCTCGACCGAGGGCCTCGCGCACAAGCTGCCGGCCTATGCCGGGCGCACCATGCAGGCGGAACTCGAGGCGCTCGACGCCGCGCTCGGCAACCCGAAGAAGCCGGTCGCCGCCATCGTCGGCGGCGCGAAAGTGTCGACCAAGCTCGACCTGCTCGGCAATCTCGTGAAGAAGGTCGACATTCTCATCATCGGCGGCGGCATGGCCAACACGTTCCTCGCCGCGCGCGGCTTCAAAGTCGGCAAGTCGCTGTGCGAGCATGATCTGGCCGCCACAGCTCGCGAGATCGAGGAAAAGGCGAAGGCCGCGGGCTGCGAGATCGTGCTGCCGGTCGATGGTCTCTTCGCGAAAGAGTTCAAGGCGCATGCCGCGCACCGCATCGACGATGTCGCGCATATCCACGACGACGAGATGATGCTCGACGTCGGCCCCAAGACCGTCGCCCATGTCGAGGCCAAGCTGATGGGCGCGAAGACGCTGGTGTGGAACGGCCCGTTCGGCGCTTTCGAGATCGCGCCCTTCGACACGGGCACGGTCGCGGTCGCCCACAAGGCGGCGGCGCTCACCAAGGCGGGTTCGCTCGTGGCGATTGCCGGCGGCGGCGATACGGTGGCCGCGATGAATCATGCCGGCGTCGCTGACGATCTTACCTATATTTCAACTGCTGGCGGCGCATTCCTGGAATGGATGGAGGGCAAGGCCCTGCCGGGCGTCGAGGCCCTTCGCGCATAAGTTTCAAGAAACCCAGACGGAGAGAAAAATGGCCCGCATCACGATGAGACAATTGCTGGATCACGCCGCCGAGCACGGCTATGGCGTTCCGGCCTTCAACATCAACAATATGGAACAGGCGCTCGCCATCATGGTCGCCGCCGACGCCTGCGACGCGCCGGTCATCATCCAGGCCTCTCGCGGCGCGCGTCAGTACGCCAACGACATCATGCTCAAGCACATGATGGACGCGGTCGTCGAAATCTATCCGCACATCCCGGTCTGCGTACATCTCGACCACGGCAACGGCCCGGCGACCTGCATGACCGCGATCCAGGCGGGCTTCACCTCGGTGATGATGGACGGCTCGCTGAAAGAGGACGGTAAGACCCCGGCCGACTGGACCTACAATGTCGGGGTCACCAAGACCGTCACCGACATGGCCCATCTCGGCGGCATCTCTGTCGAGGGCGAACTCGGCGTTCTGGGCTCGCTCGAGACCGGCGAAGGCGAGAAGGAAGACGGCCACGGCGCCGAAGGCAAGCTCTCGCACGACCAGCTGCTCACGAACCCCGACGAAGCCGTGAAATTCGTGAAGGAGACCAAGGTCGACGCGCTGGCGATCGCCATGGGCACCTCGCACGGCGCCTACAAGTTCACGCGCAAGCCCGACGGCAAGGTGCTGGCGATGAACGTGATCGAGGAAATCCACAAGAAGATGCCGAACCTGCACATGGTGATGCATGGTTCGTCGTCTGTGCCGCAGGACCTGCAGGACATCATCAACAAGTTCGGCGGCAAGATGCCCCAGACCTGGGGCGTGCCGGTGGAAGAGATTCAGCGCGGCATCAAGAGCGGCGTGCGCAAGATCAACATCGACACTGACAACCGCATGGCGATCACCGGCCAGATCCGCAAGGTCTTCGCCGAGCACCCCGGCGAGTTCGATCCGCGCAAGTATCTCAAGCCCGCGCAGGAAGCGATGACCAAGATCTGCAAGATGCGGCTCGAGGAATTCGGCACGGCCGGCAACGCCTCCAAGATCAAGCGCATCGCCACGCTCGCCGAAATGGCGACGAAATACGCCAAGGGCGATCTGGATCCGAAGTTCGCCTGACGCCCGGCGCTGTCGCGCACATGCGCGACAGCGAATTTTCTCGGAGGCGGCGCCACGCGCCGCCTTCGTCTTTTCGCGGGGCCTCCGCGCTTTCGCCGGATTCCCGTATGTATAGAATCGCGCAAACAAACCGGGATTGATTCATGGCGCGCGACCCCGAGGCCCCTCCGGCCCGCCTCTATCTGATCACCCCGCCGCTGCACGCGGCGACGCCCTTCGACAAGGCGCTCGCCGCCGCGCTCGCTGCGGGCGACGTCGCATGCGTACTCGCCCGCTTCGCCGCGAACGATCCCGGCCAGCGCAAGGCCATCCTGCGCGCGCTGACCCCGCTCGCGCAGGATCATGGCGCGGCGCTGCTTGTCGACGGCGACGCCCAGCTCGCCGCGCGCGCCGGCGCCGATGGCGCGCATGTTTCCGGCGTCGGCCAGGCGCTCGGCGAGGCCATCGAAAGCCTCAAGCCGGAGCGTATCGTCGGCGCGGGCGGTCTCGACAGCCGCGACGCATGCATGAGCGCCGGCGAACTCGATATCGACTATCTCATGTTCGGAGCGCCGGACGACACGGCCGACTCGGCGGAGATTCTCGAGCGCACCCGCTGGTGGGCGGAAATCTTCAACGTGCCCTGCGTCGCCTTCGCGCGAGCCCTCGACGAGGTCGAGGCGCTGGCCGACGCCGGCGCCGAATTCATCGCGCTCGAAGCCGCCGTCTGGGACGATCCGCGCGGCCCCGCCGCCGCTGTCGCCGAGGCGGCCGCCCGTTCCGTCGGAGCGCTGGCATGAGGTCGCGGGTCGGTCCTGTCGTCGCCGCGCTGCTTCTGGGCACGGCAGCCCTGGCGCAGGCCCCCAAGCCGGAACTGCGTCCCGGCAATGCGCCCGAACCGCCTGCCACAGCGGAAAAGCCCGCCGAGAAGGCGCCCGCCGTTCCCGGCTTCGAGGATGTCTCGGACCCCTTCGCCGCCTATCAGCGCGGCTTCTACGCGACCGCCTTCCANNCTGAAGCGCGTGGAGGCCAACAAGACCGACGCAGCGGCCATGACGCTCCTCGGGCAGCTCTACCGCGAGGGAAACGGCGCGCCGCGCGATCTCAGTGAGGCCGCGCGCTGGTTCCGCCTCGCCGCCGATCTCGGCGACGCCAACGCCGCCTTCGCCTACGGCGTCTCGCTTCTGAAGGGCCAGGGCGTCCCGCTCGATCGCGCCGCGGCGCAGAAACAGTTCCAGCGCGCCGCCGACAAGGGGCATTCGGAAGCCCTCTACAATCTCGGCGTGATGGCGATCGAGGACACGCCCGGCGCCCCCGACTTCAAGAAGGCGACCGCCTATTTCCTGCGCGGCGCGGCCGCCGGCAGCGCCGACGCCGCCTATTCGCTCGGCGTGCTCTACCACAACGGGCGCGGGGTCGATCACAACGACGTCGAGGCGATCGGCTGGTTCAAACAGGCGGCCGAAGCGGACAATGTTCCGGGCATGGTCGAATACGCCATCATGTTGTTCAACGGCGAGGGCGCGCTGAGGGACGAGGCGGCCGCCGCCCGCTGGTTCCTGAAAGCCGCCCAGCGCAACAATCCTGTCGCGCAGAACCGCGCGGCGCGCCTGCTCGCGGCGGGGCGCGGCGTGCAGACCAATCTGGTCGAGGCCATGAAATGGCACTTGCTGGCGCGCAACGCCGGCATCCAGGACGCCTGGCTCGACGGCCGCCTGACCCAGCTCTCCGCCAGCCAGCGCGCGACGGTGGAAGACGCGGTGAAGAAGTTCAACGGCGGTTAGCGGCCGCCTCCCCGCGGGCCGGGAGGCATGATCGCCGCTGACATTTCAGCTGTTGACCCCGCCACGCATTTCCCGGATCAAGGACAAAACAACGTCCCGCCGAGGAAACCCCATGTTGCATGTCGTTCCCGCCTTCGCGCGTATCGGGGAGGAGAACGCCTTCGCCGTTCTCGCCCGTGCAACCGATCTCCAGCGCCAGGGCCGCGACATCATCAATCTCGGCATCGGCCAGCCCGATTTTTCGACGCCTGCGCATATTGTGGAAGCCGCGATCAAGGCCCTGCGCGACGGCCATCACGGCTACACCCCGGCGACCGGCATTCTCCCGCTGCGCAAAGCCATCGCCGCCGATCTGCACAAGCGGCTGAACGTCGACGTCTCGCCGGATCTCGTGATGGTCGTGCCTGGCGGCAAGGTGACCATGTACATGGCCATCCTGATGTTCGGCGAGCCGGGCGCCGAGATCATGTATCCCGATCCCGGATTCCCGATCTATCGCTCGATGATCGAATATACCGGCGCGACGCCCGTGCCCGTGCCGATCCGCGAAGAAAACGGCTTCGCCTTCTCGGCGGAGGAAACACTCTCGTTGATCACGCCGAAGACGCGTCTCCTCATCCTCAATTCGCCGGCAAATCCGACCGGCGGCGTGACGCCGAAGGTCGAGATCGACGCATTGGTGAAAGGCCTCGAAAAGCATCCCGACGTCGCCATCATGTCGGACGAGATCTACGGCCAGATGACCTATGACGGCGCGCGGCACCAGACCCTGCTCGCCTATCCCGAAATTCGCGACCGCCTCATCCTGCTCGACGGCGCCTCGAAGACATACGCCATGACTGGCTGGCGCCTCGGCTGGTCGGTCTGGCCGCAAGCGCTCTACGAGAATGCGCGCAAACTCGCGGTCAATTCATTCTCCTGCACCAATGCCGCGACGCAATTCGCCGGCATTGCCGCCCTCGAAGGCCCGCAGGATGCGGTGCGCGCGATGCTCGCCGAATTCGACGCGCGCCGCAAAATCGTTGTCGAAGGATTGAACGCGCTGACGAACGTTTCCGCGGCGACGCCAAAAGGCGCGTTCTACGCATTCCCCAACATTTCGAGGACCGGATGGAAAGCGAAGAAACTCGCCTCCGCGCTTCTCGAGGAAGCCGGCGTCGCGACCATCGGCGGCCCCGATTTTGGCGTCCATGGCGAAGGTTATATTCGCCTCAGTTACGCCAATTCCGCTGACAACATCCGCAAGGCCCTCGCGCGCATGGACGAGTTTTTGGCGAGCGCGAAGCCGACGTGACGTGGTGAGCGAACCGACGCAAGCAAGGCGCGTCACAGCCAACCGCGCGATCGTGTTGCTGGCCGTAGCCGCCTTCGCCAGCGCGGCGACGACGCGCATCTGCGACGGCCTGTTGCCGCAGCTCGCCAGCGAATTCCGCGTCACGCCCGGCGAGGCGGCCATCGTGGCGACAGCCTATTCTCTCACCTACGGTCTGTTGCAACCCGCTTTCGGAATCGCCGGCGACCGCTACGGCAAATATCGCCTCATCCTCGTTTGCTGCGTGATGTCGCTGGTGACGACCGCGGCTTGCGCCATCGCGCCGACGCTCGACATGCTCGCCCTCGCGCGTCTTGCCGCCGGCTTCGCGGCGGCCGGCATCGTGCCGCTGGCGCTCGCCTGGATCGGCGACGCCGTTCCCTACGATGTCAGGCAGACCACGATCGCGCGCTTCATGATGGGCCAGATCTCTGGCCTCATCGTCGGCCAGGCTTTCGGCGGATGGTTCGGCGATCTCGCGGGCTGGCGCGCGGCCTTTCTCGTCATTCTCGGCCTCTACGCGCTCGCGACGATTGGCCTGACCTTCGAACTTCGGCGCAATCCGCTCGCCAACGGCGCGCCGTCGAAGGCGCCGCTGTCGGCGGCGATCGCGACATTCGTCGGCGCGCTGCGCCGCCCCTCCGTGCGCGCGCTGATGCTCGCCGTGTTTCTCGAAGGCTTCTTCTGTTTCGGCGCCGTCGCCTACATTACGACCATGCTGCATTTCCGCTTCGGCCTGACTTTTGGCCAGGCAGGACTGCTGCTGATCGCCTTTGGCCTCGGCGGCATCGCCTATGCGACACTCGCGCGCCGCATCGTGCCGCGCTTCGGCGAAGCGGGCGTGGCGCGCATCTCCGGCGCTCTTTTCTGCCTCGCCTTTCTGGGGCTCGCGCTGGCGCCAGCTCCACTTTACGCGGCGCCCGCGTGCCTTGCCGCCGGCGCCGGCTATTATCTCCTGCACAGCGTCTTGCAGGTGAATGCGACGCAGGCGACGCCCGAAGCGCGCGGCGCCGGCATGAGCATTTTCGCGACGAGCTTCTTTCTCGGACAGGCCGGCGGCGTTGCGGCGGCCGCGCCGATCGTCGACCGCTATGGCGCGCGCACGGTTTTCGTCATAGCGGCGGTCGCCTTGCCCGCGCTCGCCTTCTGGGTCGCACAGAAAGTCGCGACCCGCGGCGAGCGCGCATAGCGCGCCGAACTACGCCTGATGCGCCTTGGCGTGATCGACGATCGCATCGACGATCTCCGGCCATAGTTCTTCCGGCAGCGCATGACCCATGCGCTTGACGATGACGAGCTTCGCGCCGGGAATCGATTTCGCCGTATCCACGCCGCCTTCGACACGCACCAGCGGAT
>JAGRKN010000070.1:8906-10519 GCA_020442275.1 Rhodoblastus sp.
GTCTTCTGGAAGGTCGCGACATATTCGTCGAGCGAGGTGGGCGGCGGCGCGAGCAGGACGGCGGCCGCTTCTGGCGTCGGCGGCGGCAGCGTCGGATTGCCGCTGTGCGACATCACCGAAGTCAGCGACAGTAGGCGCTCCGGAAAGTTGATGGCGATCTCCTGCGAGATCATGCCGCCCATCGACGCGCCGACGACATGGGCCTTGCTGATTCCCAGATGATCGAGCAGGCCAATCGCATCAGCAGCCATGTCGCGCAGCGTGTACGGCGAATCGATTTTCTCGCCCTTCATCTGTTTCTGGATGAGATCGGCGAAATCGACCTTCACGGGGACGTCGACACGCGAGGACCGGCCGATGTCGCGATTGTCGAAACGAACTACATGAAGGCCGCGCGCCGCGATCTTTGCACAGAAGCCATCGTCCCAGAGGATCATCTGCGCGCCGAGGCCCATGATGAGCAGCACGGTCGGCTGCGACGTGTCGCCGAACGTGTCGTAGCAGAGCGTCATGCCGTTGGCGGACGCGAATTGTTCGGACGTGTGGGCAATCGGCGCAGTCATTCACTTCCTCCGGATGTCTCGACGAGAGTGTGCGATGCAATCCCGCGCAATGGCAAGTGATCGCACTCAGCGTAGCCGCGCGATGAGATCCATGGCGGCGGCGGGGTTGCGCTCCTTGAAGCCGGAGATGAAGAACATGAACACGTCGCGCGGCGCGCCGGCCTTTGGCGCGGCGATGTGATTCAGATCTTCGACGAATTTTCCGGCGGCAAGATCGTTCGCGCGCGACGCCCATTGTTTCAACGCGTCCGGCGCATAACCAAGCGCTTGGGATTCCTGTGCCCCCATGATTCGAAAATACGCGAAATCGGCGGTTACATCCGCGATTTGCGGATGCTCCGAATCGCAGGCGGTGACAATTGCCGCCCCATGCTTGCGCGCGAGATCGACGAATGCGTCACAGACGAAGCTCTCGTGCCGGACTTCGAGCGCGTGACGCAATGGACGACCCGCAAGCTCATGTGGCAGAAGCTCAAGGAACGCTGCGAAATCCGCCGGATCGAATTTCTTGGTCGGCGCGAACTGCCAGAGAATTGGCCCGAGTTTCTCGCGCAATTCGCCGACGCCGCTCGAAAAGAATCGCTCGATCGATTCGCGCGCCTCTGCCAGCGCGCGCCTCTGCACGACAAAGCGCGGCGCCTTCACCGAAAAGACGAAATCCTCCGACGTCTCCTCACGCCATTTGATGAAACTCGCGGGCTTCTGCGAGCCGTAGAATGTACCGTTGATCTCGATCGCGGTGAGATGCTCGGCCGCATAGGCGAGTTCGTTCTTTTGAGCGAGCCCCTTCGGGTAAAACGTCCCGCGCCAGGGTTCGTAAGTCCAGCCGCCGATGCCGACGCGGACTCGTCCTGCCTGGACCTTCGCCCCTCCATCCGCCTTCGCCATGCGCGCCTCCACATCACGATTGTCGCGCGTACGACAAGATCATCAAGAGCCGAAACAACAAAAGCCCCGCGCTTGCGCACGGGGCTTTCATGTTTGGTTGCGGGGACAGGATTTGAACCTGTGACCTTCAGGTTATGAGCCTGACGAGCTACCGGGCTGCTC
>JAGRKN010000070.1:10616-10946 GCA_020442275.1 Rhodoblastus sp.
TTGTCCTTCGCAGGCCTGGCGACGACCTACTCTCCCAGGTCTTAAGACATAGTACCATTGGCGCTGTAGCGTTTGACGGCCGAGTTCGGGATGGGATCGGGTCTGATCACTACGCTGAAAGCCACCAGGCCGGCGAAGGACAAGAGATTGAAGCAAACTGGGTTTCGTATCGATCGCATCAACCCGAAAAGTTGCAGACTTTTCGGATGAAGTTGATGCGCAAGGATGAGCATTGAGTAATGAGAGCGATCAAGCCAATCGAGCTATTAGTACCGGTAAGCTGCACGCGTCACCGCGCTTCCACACCCGGCCTATCAACGTGGTCGTCTT
>JAGRKN010000350.1 GCA_020442275.1 Rhodoblastus sp.
TCACATACCGCAACTTCTTCTATCCGTATCAGCGCTGGCAATTCACCGGCCTGCGCCTCGCCGACTGATCTTCGTCGCACATATCGAACGCACGCACTGGGAGAAGCCGCATGGTCCGATTCCCCGAACTCGACGTCGATGACGCCCTCGGCGATTTCGCGGAGGACGTTATCGCCGGATTGTCGGCGCATCCGCGGACCTTGCCCTGCAAATATTTCTACGACGCGCGCGGCTCGGACCTGTTCGAGGCGATCACGCTTCTGCCGGAATATTACCCGACGCGAACTGAAACAGGCATTCTGCACACCCGCGCAGCGGACATTTGCGCGCATCTGACGCCGGGCTCGGTGCTTGTCGAATATGGCTCGGGCTCGAGCCTCAAGACCGAAATCCTGCTGCGCGCCGGCGATTTCGCCGCCTATGCGCCGATCGACATTTCGCCTGCCGCGCTCGAGGGCGCGGCGTCACGCCTGCGTCGCCGCTTTCCCAACTTGCGCGTCGAACCCGTCATCGGCGATTTCGTCGGCGATATCGCTCTGCCGCATGCGCTCGGCGGCCTGCCGCGCGCGGGCTTCTTTCCGGGCTCGACCATCGGCAATTTTTCGCCGCCGGAGGCGCGCGCATTGCTGCGCCGCATGGCGCGTCAGCTCGGGCGCGGCGCAAGACTCGTGATCGGCGTCGACCTGCGCAAGTCGCCGGACATTCTCGTGCCGGCCTATGACGATGCGCAGGGCGTGACCGCCGCCTTCAATCTCAATCTGCTCGCGCGCCTGAGGAATGAACTCCGCGCGCGTATCGACGTGAACGGTTTCGCGCATCGCGCGGTCTGGAATGCGCGCGAAAGCCGGATCGAGATGCATCTCGTCGCAAAGCGTCCGCAGACGATCGCGCTCGCCGGCCGCAGCTTCGCCTTTGCCGAGGGCGACACGATCCACACCGAAAACTCCTACAAATATGGCGCGGCGCAATTCGAGGAGCTCACCCGCGCCGCCGGCTGGCGCCCGCTCGAGACATTCGTCGACGACGAAAGATTGTTCAGCGTGCGCGTGCTCGAGGCGGTCTGATCATATCGCCACCGCTTGCGCCGGCGCGCCACGGCCCCCATGTTCGGCGCTGGAAAAGCCGGACGCTCTTCATGTGGATGCAGATTTTTCGAGCCGCCTACGATGCGCTGAACCAGATGTTTACGCCGCCCTTCCGGTCGACGCTCTGGAAGGTTCTGGCGCTCACGCTCGCGCTGCTGGCGCTGATGTGGGTCGGCCTTGACAAGTTCCTCGTCGGCTACCTGCTCGATCCCGCCTGGTTCCCCTATCCTTGGATCACGACGGCGATTTCGGTCGCGCTCGGCGTCGGCCTCGTGGTCGGCCTGGCCTTTCTCGTCGCGCCCGTCTCCATGCTGATCGCGGGTCTCTTCCTCGACGATCTCGCCGAACTCGCCGAGCGCGAAACCCTGCCCGAAGGGGCGCGCGGCCGCGCCCTGCCGGCGGGGCAGGCGGTCTGGCTCGCCAGCAAGTTCGCGACCGTCTCGCTCGCGGTGAACCTGTTCGCCCTGATCCTGTTCCTGCTGCCGGGCGTCAACGCGCTCGTCTTCTTCGCGGCCAACGCCTACCTGTTCGGCCGTGAATATTTCGAGCTTGCCGCCCTGCGCTTCCGCTCGATCGAGGAGGTGCGCGAACTGCGCCGCCGCCATGCGGTCACGCTGTTTCTCGCGGGGCTGCTGATCGCGGCCTTCGTCGCCGTGCCGATCGTCAACCTGCTGACGCCACTGTTCGGCGTCGCCTTCATGGCGCGCGTGCACCAGATTCTGGCGCCGCAGGCGGTCGTTCCCTTGCCGAACCCTTCGCCGCCGCCGCCGATCAGCGCGCGATCCTGAGACTCAGGCCAGCTTGCGCGAAGCGTACTGGCCGGTCGCGCGATAACGCCACAGATAGGTCGGCGCGACGGCGCGGAAGGATTCCGTCTCCACGCCAAGGCCTTCCAGCGTGCGCCCTTCGGCCTTGGCGGCTTCGGACACGACATTGTCGGTGCGCAGCATTTCGACCTGGTCGCGCGTCGTCGTCAGCATCGCCGGGAACAGGCCGAGCGAAAGCTTCGACACGATTTCGGTGACGAGCGCCATGGCGCGGCCGGCGCCGAAGGGCAGGGGCGCGAGCAGGCGCTTGCGGCCCGCGACCTCGCAGACATAGGCGACGAGATCCTTGAAAGTCGCGACTTCCGGCCCGCCGAGTTCATAGGTCGAGCCTGCCTTGATCTTGCCGCCGAGCGCGTCGGCGATCGCGGTGGCGACATCGCCGACGAAGACCGGCTGGAATTTCGTATCGGCGCCGACCAGCGGCAGCACCGGCATGATTCGCGCCATGGCCGCGAAACGGTTGAAGAAGCCGTCCTCGGGCCCGAAAATGATCGAGGGCCGGAAGATGATCGTGTCGGGCGCGGCCTCGCGAATCGCGGCCTCGCCGCGCGCCTTGGTCCGGGCATAGGCCGCGCTCGATTCGAGATCGGCGCCGATCGCCGAGACATGAACGACGCTGCGGATGCCGGCCTCGGTCGCCGCCTTGCCGATCAGGCCCGCGCCAAACCCGTGCACGGCCTCGAAACTCTGGCGCCCGCTCTCGGCCAGAACGCCGACGAGATTGACCACGGCGTCAGCGCCCTGCACGGCCGCCGCGACGGACCGGGCGTCGCGCACATTGGCCTGGA
>JAGRKN010000351.1 GCA_020442275.1 Rhodoblastus sp.
TCCCGGACATCGAGAAGATCTGCAAGCTCGTGCCGTTCACGCGCCAGACGCTGTTCTTCTCGGCGACCATGCCGCCGGAAATCACGCGGCTGACGGAAGCCTTCCTGCACAATCCCGTGCGCGTGGAAGTCGCGCGCGCCGCCTCCACGGCCACGACGATCACCCAAGGGCTCGTCGCATCGCATGGCCATTCCGCCAAGCGCGAGACTTTGCGCCGACTGATCCGGGCCGAGGAAAATCTCAAGAACGCGATCATCTTCTGCAATCGCAAGCGCGATGTCGCGATCCTGCACAAGTCGCTCGTCAAACACGGCTTCTCTGCCGGAGCGCTGCATGGCGACATGGATCAGCTCGCACGCATGGCTTCGCTCGACGCGTTCAAGAACGGCGATGTCGCGCTGATCGTCTGTTCCGACGTCGCCGCGCGCGGCCTGGACATTCCCGACGTCAGTCATGTCTTCAATTTCGACGTGCCGACGCATTCGGAAGATTACGTACATCGCATCGGCCGCACGGGACGTGCGGGGCGCTCGGGCACGGCGCTCACCCTCGTCACGGACGACGACAAGAAATATGTCGACCAGATCGAGAAGCTGATCGCCAAGCAGATCGACTGGATCGGCCCGAAGCTCGACGAATTGCCGCCCGACGAGACGCCGCGCCACGAGCGGCGCGGCCGCGACGGCGACCGCTCTTCACGCGGTCGCCGTGATCGCGACCGTGGTTACGGCTCCGGCCCACGCGGACGCGACAAGCGGCCCGCCGGCGAGATCGAGGCTTCGATGGAGCCGTTCGATCCCAACGCGCCGCAGCCCGAGGAGCGCGCACGCGAAGAACGGCCGCAATCGGATCGTCCGCGCCGTGAACGTGGCGAGCGTCGCCCGCGCGCGCCGCGCGAAGACAGGCAGGAACGCGCACCGCGGGAAGACCGCGAGCGCGCGCCGCGCGTGGCCCGCTATGGCGAGGAAACCCCTGCCCTCGACGCGCAGCCGGATTCGCCGCGCAACGACCGTCGTCCGCGCGCCGACAACGACCGCAATCGCGACGGTCGCGGTCGCGGCGATCGGCGTCCCCGCCGCGACGACCATGATGACGGCCCGGCGGTGGTCGGCTTCGGCGATCACATGCCGTCGTTCCTGATGAAGCCGGTGCGCGTTGCGCCAGCGGATAAGGGCGAACCGGCCAAGGTCGAGGAATAGGAAAGAACCGCAAGCCTTCGGGCTTCCCTTGGCGACATCCCGATCGCGAGCCTGAAGTGTCGCGGTCCAGAGGCGCCCCAAACGACAAAGGCTCCGGGAAACCGGAGCCTTTCTTGCATTGTGGAATCGTGAGCCTGAAGGCTCGCCATCCATGCCCGGTCGCCTGCTACTTCGCCTCGCCGGCCTCGAAGGCCGCCGTCGAGCGAGCGAAATCCCGTTCGCGCGCCAGAATATCCGTGAGGCCCGCCGGAAACAGTTTTGCCCGACCGAAACGGAATTCCTCCAGCCCGACCCAGCGCGCGACGCTGGCCGTCTCGCCCTCGATGATCAGATATTCATCGCGGTCGTACATCTGCGGCAGCGTGAAGGCGGCCTCATAGACGAACATGATTTCGTGGCCGTTCGCGCCGTGGTGTTCGAACAGGTTTTCGAGGATCGCCAGACGCGCGCGCAGTTCGATGGGCGCGCCGAGTTCCTCGCGAAACTCTCGCTGCAAGGCGGCCGTCGCGCGTTCGCCGAATTCGATACGACCTCCGAGCGGCCGCCAGCCCTTGACGGCGCCGGAATCGTCCTCGACCTGTTCGACCAGCACTTGATCGCCGCGCCAGATCACGGCCAGCGCGACGACCCGGATTTCCTGAGCAGGACGCCAGACGGCCACGCGCGCCGCGCTCAGAACGGAATATCGTCGTCGAGATCCATCGACCGGCCGCCGCCGACCGCAGCCGGGCGACGATCGCCGCCGCCGCCGCCCGAACGGCCGCCGCCATAGCCGCCGCCGGAGGACGAGCCGCGCTCGTATCCGCCGCCGCCAGCGTCATCGCCGCGCGAATTGCGGCTATCGAGCAGGGTCAGCTCGCCACGGAATTTCTGCAGCACGACATCGGTCGCCTTGCGCTGGTTGCCGTCCTTATCGGTGTATTCGCGGGTCTGAAGCTGACCCTCGAGATAGATCTTCGAGCCCTTGCGGCAATATTGCTCGGCGACGCGGCCCAGCGCCTCGTTGAAGATCGAGACGTTGACCCATTCCGTCTTGTCCTTGCGCTCGCCCGTCGCCTTATCGCGCCAGCTCTCGGTCATCGCCATGGAGAACGAGACGACCTTGTCGCCGGACGGGAAGGTGCGGACTTCGGGATCGCGGCCGAGATTGCCGACGAGAATGACTTTGTTGACGCTGCCGGACATGACGCTGCTCCACGGCTGAAAATTCGAACGGCCAAACTACCCTGCCGCGCGGCCTATGAACGCCGGAATGGCCGGGCAGATCGGCTTGTCCACATCGAAAATTGCGCGGACCGCCCCCGCGTCCGCATTCATGTTCTATTTTTGTTCTAGCAGTGCGTGCGCTTTTTCGCAAGACGGGAATCTTTGCGGCCACGGACAACTTTTTCGATCCCGCCCGCGTAGACGCGCCTGGCCCCGCGCCTTTCGCGCCGGCCACAGGGAGACGCTGTCATGCAGAAATTCGTCAAACTCCTCGCCGCTTCCGCGTTCGCGTTCTGCGTCGCCACGTCGGCGCAGGCCGCCGTGAAGATGGTCGGCGGGGCGCCGATGTATCCGTCGAAGAACATCGTCGAGAACGCCGTCCATTCCAAGGCGCATACGACGCTGGTCGCCGCAGTGAAGGCCGCGGGCCTCGTCGACACGCTGGAGGGGCCGGGACCGTTCACCGTGTTCGCGCCGACCAACGCCGCCTTCAAGAAGCTGCCGCCTGGCACGGTCGACAGCCTGCTCAAGCCCGACATGAAGCAGAAGCTCACTTCCGTCTTGACCTATCACGTCGTCGCCGGCCGGCACACGGCGCACGAACTCGCTCAGAAAGTGAAGGCCGGCGGCGGGCGCGCCACGCTGACGACGGTGGAAGGCGAACCGTTGACCGTCACGAAGAAGGGCTCGACGCTGATGGTCACGGATTCGAAGGGCGGAACGGCGCGGATCACGATCGCCGACGTCATGCAGTCGAACGGTGTGATCCATGTCGTCAACAAGGTGCTGATGCCCTGAGCGACCTTGCTCGCATACATTCGGCGCGCTTCGGCGCGCCGCTTTTTTATTCGCGCACCAGATCGCCGGCATAGACGATCGGCCCCGTCGGCGCGCCGCTCGGCGAGCCGCCCGCCGGCTCGACGGTGACCGCAAATTTCGCCTTCTCGACTGCGCCCGCCGGCAGCGCCAGATTTTCGGGCTTCGCGCCGACGATGCCCATCGACATGGGCGCTGCGCCCGCCGCGATGTACCAGAGTTCGAGGCTCTTGCCGGCCGGGGTTTCTGCCGACACCGGGCGCACGAAAACCCGGCCGCTGGCCATGTCGACCCGCACGATCAGCGCCGGCGCGTCACCGCCACGGTTGACGGCTGCGACGTAGACCCCGGACGGCTTGCCGGCGTCGCCAAGCAGCCTCGCGCCGGCGAAGGCAAGGACCGACGCCGCGAGCGCGCCGGAGACGAGGGCCGCCGCGCGCCAGCGACGCACCGATTTGCGTAGCGCGACAACGATGGCGTCGGTCTCGACGCGCGGCGGCAGGCCGGCCTTGATCCGCGCAAGCAAATCGGCCGACGGCGCAGCAGGCGGCGCGGTGCGCGCGAGCGGAAACAGCCGTCGTTCCCAGCGTGCGACGGCCGCACGCAAGCCGGCATTTTGTTCCATCTCGCGCCGTACGGCCTCGCGCTCGGCGCTCTCCTGATGGCCAAGCACATATTCCGCCGCTCGCATTTCGAGATCGTCACTCATGCGTTCTCGCCCAGACACATTTTCAACGCCGCAAGACCACGGCGCAGCACACCCTTGATCGTGCCGAGCGGCCGCTTGTAGCGCTCGGCGAGCTCCTTTCCGGACAGTCCGGCGCAATAGGCTTCGACAACATAAGCGCGGGTCGTCTCATCCAGCTCGCCGAGACAGTGGCGCAGAGCCGCAGCGGACATCATGTCGGCTTCCTCGTCGCGTGGATCGGCGAGATTTTCGAACCAGCCATCATATTGTTCGTCGACCTGCCGTGCGGAAGGCGTCCGGCGAATGAAGTCGATCGCGCCGTGGCGCACGATGGCCGAAAGCCAGGCCATCGCCTGGCCGGCTGCAGGATCGAAGCTCTGCGCTCGCAACCAGACGCGGGTATAGGCCTCCTGCAGCACGTCTTCGGCGCGCGCGCGATCCCGGACAATACGCAGCGCGACGCCCAAAAGTTGTGGGGCGGTCGCATGATAAAGATGGTCGAATGCGTCGCGCTCGCCGCGACCGATCGCGGCGAGCAGGTGTGCGATGTCGAGCTTGTCCAGCAACGCCCAGCCTCCGGCGACAACCGGAAACTAGGGCGCGGGCGCGGGGCAGCAAGCGTGGCTGTTAGCCCGTGGTGACGGCAGTCTCGATGTCCGTCGGGTCGACGCGGCGGTTGAGCCCCGCCTCCAGTTTCTGACGGTCGAGTTCGCCCTCCCACCAGGAGACGACGACGCAAGCCACGCCATTGCCCGAGAGGTTGGTCAGCGCCCGGCACTCCGACATGAACTTGTCGATACCGAGAACGATGGCCATGCCGGGAACCAGCCGCGGGTCGACCGAGGCGAGCGTGGCGGCGAGCGTGATGAAGCCGGCCCCCGAAATGCCCGAGGCGCCCTTCGACGTCAGCATGGCGACGAGCAGGATCGTCACCTGCTGGCCGAACGACAAGTCGATGCCGAGCGCCTGCGCAATGAACAGGGTCGCCAGCGTCATGTAGATGTTGGTGCCGTCGAGGTTGAAGGAATAACCGGTGGGCACCACGAGGCCGACGACGGACTTCGAGCAACCGAGACGCTCCAGCTTCTCCATGAGGGAAGGCAGCGCTGATTCCGACGACGACGTGCCGAGCACGATCAGCAGTTCTTCCTTGATGTAGGCGAGGAACTTGAAGATCGAAAAGCCTGCCATGCGCGCAATGACGCCGAGCACCACCAGCACGAACAGCAGCGCGGTAACGTAGAAGGTTGCGATGAGGCCGAGCAGATTGACCATCGAGCCCACGCCATACTTGCCGATCGTGTAGGCCATGGCGCCGAAGGCGCCGATCGGGGCCGCTTTCATGACGATGGAAATGACGCCGAAGATGGCGTGGGCCATGTCGTCGACGAGGGCGCGCACGGTATGGCCACGCTCGCCCAGCGCCATGAGCGCGAAGCCGAAGAGGATGGCGAAGAGCAGGACCTGCAGCACGTCGCCCCTGGCGAATGCGCCGACGACGGAATCGGGGATGATGTGAAGTACGAATTCGACTGAAGATTGCGCCTTGCCCGTATACTGCTTCACGGCGTCTGCATTGGCCGCCGCGCCCGAGAAGCCTGCGCCCGGCTTGACGATATTCCCGATCATCAGGCCGAGCACGAGGGCGAAGGTCGAGACGATCTCGAAATAGATCAGCGCCTTCACGGCCACGCGGCCGACCTTCTTGGCCTCCTGAATGTGGGAAATGCCCGACACCACGGTGCAGAAGATGATGGGCGTGATGACCATCTTGATCAGCTTGATGAAGCCGTCGCCCATCGCCTTCACCCATTCGTTCGTGGCGAACGAGGGGAACAGCCAGCCCACGATCACGCCGAGCACGATGGCGAAGAGAACCTGGACATAGAGCAGTTTGTAGAGCGGCTTGCGTTCGGCCGGCGCCGGGTCGGTCGCAATGGAAGTGACCATAGGATTTCCTCGCGTTCGCCGCGCGTTCGAGAGGTGCGCGTTTTTCCTCGCCGAATGATTTTCTTAGGGCCAAGATCAAGCCATATCAAGCAGAAGCCCTGTATCCGCCGCGCAATCGCGCTGGGGATAAGTCGGCACGCCCTCGACCGAGCGGGGCCTCGTCCTTACATTAGCCGGCAATAAGCCGAACCGTTCCGGACCCATGACAACAGCCAAGCCGCCAAAGGCCGCCGCCCCGAAAAAGGCGGCGGGCAAGACGCCCGTTTCCGCGCCCTCTTCCGCCCGGCAGCGCGAGTTCGCCCTGCCGCAGCGCGCCGCCGACATGCGCACGATTTCCGTGCGCGGCGCCCGCGAGCACAATCTCAAGAATGTCGACCTCACCATTCCCCGCGACGCGCTGGTGGTGTTCACCGGGCTCTCGGGTTCTGGCAAGTCGTCGCTCGCCTTCGACA
>JAGRKN010000352.1 GCA_020442275.1 Rhodoblastus sp.
TTCAGATGCGTTTCGATCTGGTCGGCGAGATGATGCACGTTGACGATCGCGCGCGTGACGCCGCCCTCGGCGAGCCGATCGAGCATGTGATCGAGCATCGTTCTGCCGCCGATCTCGACGAGCGGCTTGGGGATGTGATTGGTGATCGGACGCATGCGTGTGCCGAGGCCGGCGGCGAAGACCATCGCCGTATCGAGGGGCGCCCGCGCAATCGGTATCGTCGTCAATCGGGCGTCCTCGGCAATCAGGCGTCTTCGATCGTGCGCGGCAGATTGGCGATATGCCAATCGCGCAGCGCGGCCAACGCGGGATGGGCGAGATTCTTGCGCAGGTAGCGCGTCACGCGCGGCAGGTGCGCGAGATATTGTGGCTTGCGGTCGCGCTTGTCGAGCCGTGCGAAAATGCCGAGGATCTTGGTCGCGCGCTGAGCGCCGAGGATCGCATAGGCGCGCGCGAATGCCGGCATGTCGAAATCCACCGCGTCCGCGCGGCGCAATTGCGCGTAGTGGCCGAGCAGCCGCAGCTCCAGCTCGTCCGGCACGGTCACGCGCGCGTCCTGCAGCAGCGAGACGACGTCATAGGCCGGATGGCCCATCACGCAATCCTGGAAGTCGATGATGCCGACGCGCTTCACGCCCGCGCGCTCGTCGAGCCAGATCAGGTTTGGAGAATGATAGTCGCGCAACGTCCAGGTCGATGGCCCGTTGACGATCTCGACCGCGATCTGGCGCCAGAGATTGACGAAGGTCGCGCGCTGGCCGGACGAAAGCTGCGCGCCGGCTATGTGCGGCGCGTACCAATCCACCAGCAGCTCGATCTCGATCAGCAGCGCGTCGAGATCGTAGGGCGGAATGCGGTAGATCGAGCCGTCGTCCATCGCGATCGTATCGGCGCGCGGCTGGGCGTGGATCTCGGCGAGCGCGGCGGCGGCTTCCGTATAGCGCTCACGAATGGGGCCGTTTTCGTCGACGACGCCCACGGGTCCGAGATCTTCGAGAACCGCGAAGCCGCCCGTCAGGTCGGCTGCATAAATTTCCGGCGCGGAAAGTCCCTCCGCGCGCAAGGCGCCGTCGATTGCCACGAACGGACGGATGTTCTCCGCCAACTTCGCGATCGCGCTGTAGGGCTTGCCGTAGCGTACGGGCGGGCCGTCGGGCCGTGGCGGCGAAATCATCAGGATCGCGCGCGCCCCGTCGGGCTTCGTCAAGCGCTCGTAGGCGCGGGTGGAGGCGTCGCCGAGCATGAACTCGCGTTTCGCGTCCTGCCAGCCGGCGGCGCGCAATATGTCGGTCACGCCTCTCGCGCGGGCAATGCGCGTCGCGAAGGCGCCGAAGCCGGCAAGCTCGATCACGCGCCGGTCGTCGCCGTCGGCCGGGATCGACAGGCGCACGTCGAGACGTTCCGCCGGCAGGGCGCCGCCGGCGCGCTCGGCCCATTCGACCAGAACCAGCGCGCTCTCGGTCGCCTCGTCCCAGCCGAGCTCCGTCAGTTCGGAGGGATTGCCGATGCGGTAGAGATCGGCGTGCACGATCGGGAAGTCGGGACCGTCGTAGACCTGCATCAGCGTGAAGGTCGGGCTCGGCACTTCGAGCTCGGGTTCTTTCGTCAGCGTACGGATGAGCGCGCGCGCGAAGGCTGTCTTTCCGACGCCGAGATCGCCCGACAGCGTCACGAGGTCGCCGGCCTGCACCAGCTTTGCGACCTGTCGCGCGGCATCGCGCGTGCCCTCCTCGTCGTGCGCCTCGATGCGCCAGACGGCCGGATCGAATGCGCTGCTCATACCGGCGCTCCGCTGCTGTCGGCCTGCGGCGCATGCGCGCCGACCGTCGCGCCCTCTGCGCCGGGCGTCGGAAAGATGCAGGTGACGGCGGTGCCCTCGCCCGGCGCGGAATCGATGTGGATCTTCCCGCCGTGCAATTCGACCAGCGCCTTCACGATCGACAGGCCGAGGCCGACGCCACGATGGCGGGTGCCGATCGTGTGGCTCTTGAAGCGATCGAACACCTTGTCGAGGACATCAGGCGGAATGCCGCGCCCATTGTCGGTCACCTTGAAGGCGATCTCCTCGCCGCGCCTCAGCGCCGCCAGCGTCACGGTCTGACCGGGCTCGGAGAAGCCGATCGCGTTCGAGAGAAGGTTGAACAGGATCTGCCGCACCCGCTTGCCATCGGCGCGGAACGATCCGACGTCGTCGCGCGCGACGATCGACAGGTTGATGCCGGATTCCGAGAGCCGGTCCTGAATGCCCGTGGCGGCGGCGCGCATGGTTTCGGCTATGTCGACATCTTCGAGTTCGAGCTGCATGCCGTCCTTGTCGATGGTCGCAAGGTCGAGAATGTCGTTGATGATCGCGAGCAGCGCCGCCGACGACTTCATGACATAGCCGACATAGTCGCGTTGTCGCGGATTGAGCGGCCCGACGCTCTCGTCATCGAGCAGCTGAATGAAGCCGATAATGTTGGTCAGCGGCGAGCGCAGTTCGTAGGAAATATGGTGCACGAAATCGTTGCGCAGGTTTTCAGCCTCGATCAGCGCCTGGTTGCGGTCGGTGAGCGCGCGCTCGACGCTGACCTGCGCGGTGGCGTCGATGAAGGTGATCAGCGTCGCGCCGTCTGGCAGCGGCTGCGCGGCGCAATCGAGAACGAGACCGTCGGCGCGGTTCATGCGGAACGATTGGCCCGTGCGCTGCTCGTGCAGGCCCGTGACGATCGCGCGCAACTTGGCGAACCCTCCGCCCGCCCCCGCGAGTGGCGCGCATTGCTGCGCGATCACGTCGAAATGCGGGCGCGCGACGAGCCCGGCCTCGTCGAGTCGCCACATATGCGCAAAGGCCGGGTTGTGCAGCTTCAGTTTGCCGTCCGTGCCGAACACGGCCACGCCTTCCTGCAACGTGTCGAGCGTTTCGTTCTGCACGCTCATCATCTGCTTGAAGCGCGACTCGATTTCAAAGCGCTCTGTCACATCGTCGTAGAGATAGGTGACGCCGCCGTGCGGGCTCGGATTGGAGACGACGCGGAAAGTGCGGCCGCCCGGCACGTACCAGACATGCTCGCGCGTCTCCTGCGATTGATACGCGGCCATCAGGCCCGCTTTCCACGTGCGGAAGTCGGCCTGCTCCGGCAGCCGCCTCTCGGCGCGCAGCCGGTCGAGAATTTCCGGATCCGTCGGGCCCTGGTCGAGGAAGTTTTGCGGCAGGGCCCAGAGTTGGCGATAGGCGGCATTGTGGAAGACGAGACGCTTGTGCCCGTCGAATATCGCGACCGCTGTCGGCAATTGATCGAGCGTGCGCGTGTGCGATTCCATCTGCTGTTCGAGATTGTCGCGGACAGCTTCGAGTTCGCTGAGATCCTGCGCATAGCCGACCGATCCGGCCCGCGTCGGCACATCGACGACATCGAGCAGGCGGCGCGCGCCCGAGACGAGGCCGGGCAGGCGCGCGCGCCATGTGTCGCCGGCTTCGATCGTGCGGCGGCTCGTGTCGCGCGCGTCGCGATCGAGCAGCTCGACGCCCTTGGCGACGGCCTCGGTCGGATCCTTGGCCTCGACCGCGCGCGCATAGGCGGCGTTCACCCAGGTCAGCTTGCCCTCTCCATCGCGCGTCCATGCGGGCGCGGCGATCGAATCCAGCATGGCGCGCAGCGCGTCGGCCTGGGCGCCGAGCTCGGCGTGGCGCTGCCGCAGCGAAAGCAATTCGAGCCGATCGCCCGAGACGTCGCGGATGCGCAGCACCGCGCGCCCGGCGATCGCGCGTCCCTCCGCCTCCAGATGCCGCCCGGCGAGCGAGACCAGCGACATGCGAAACCCTTCGCCGCGCCGCCGCAGGCGCTCGACGCAATCGTCGAGACGCTGCGCGAGCGCCGGCTCGAGCCATGCGCCAAAGCCAAGCACGCGCCGCGGCACGGGCGCGTCCGTCACCAGGCCGATCTCGCCCTCGATTTCCGGCTCGCTCGAGGCCGAGCCCCAGGCGACGATGATCTGCGGTTCGGCGGAGAGGAACACATGCGCGCGCTCGAGCTTCGCGCGTGCGGCCTCGAGCTCGGCCACGAGCGAGCTTTCGCGCTGCGTCCATTGCTTTCGCCCGGTCAGGTGCAGCAGGGCCGTGATGGTCGAAAAAATCACGAGACCGACGACGAGCGAGACGCCGACGACATTGGGCTCGTGCATCTGCTGTTCGGCGCCCGTGGCTTCCGCAAGCGCGGGCGTGGCAGCGATCAAGGCCGGCAGCGACGCGCTCGACATCCGCGCGAGCCATTTCGGCGCGCGCGCGACGCATGCGCGCATGACGTTTGCAAGGCTTTGATTTGATGCGTTTTGCGAGAGCGAACGTCTCAGCTCAATCACATGGTGATCCTGCCGCCGCCGCCTCATCGCCGTCCCCTTTTCGAGGCGCAAGCGATCATCGGCCGGTCCGCCGACAGCATGAGCCTCCAGTCCGGCAGCGTCCGCCTCGCCGCCCGAATCAGTCCAATTTAGCCTTAGCCGAGGGTCCTGAGAAAGTGGTTAACGAATAGGAAATTCACGGCCTTCGCCGTGTCGCGCTGTCATCGCGCGAGCAGGTCGCGAAATTACAACGAATACTGATTGACAGTATACAGAATATATGGTCACATGCCGGCAACAAGGAAGTTCAGGCTGGGAGGACGGGTATGGCTCAGGACAGCAACAGGATCATCGTGGTCGGCGGCGGCATCGGCGGACTCGCCGCGTCGCTGGCGCTCGTGCGCCAGGGGTTCGATGTCACGGTTCTCGAACAGGCGCCCGAGATCGGCGAGATCGGCGCGGGCATTCAGCTCGGCCCGAACGCCTTCTCCGCTTTCGACGCGCTCGGCGTCGGCGAGAAGGCGCGCGGCCGCGCCGTCTATGTCGATGAAATGATCATGCACGACGCGATCGACGGCGCGCTGGTCGGCCGCATTCCGACCGGCGAAGCCTTCCGCAAGCGCTTCAACAACCCTTACGCGGTCATCCACCGCGTCGACATTCATTCGTCGCTGCTCGAAGGCGCGCAGGAGACGGGGCGGGTCGAATTCAAGACGTCCACGCGCATCGAGCGCGTCGAGCAGGACGACAATGGCGTGACCGCGTGGGACCAGAACGGCGTCGCCCATCGCGGGATCGCTCTGATCGCCGCCGACGGCGGCAAGTCGGTCGTGCGCGCGCAATATGTCAACGATCCTCCGCGCATCACCGGCCATGTCGTCTACCGCGCCGTCATCGACAAGGCGGATTTCCCGAAAGACTTGCAGTGGAACGCGGCCTCGCTCTGGGCCGGGCCGAAATGCCATCTCGTGCATTATCCGCTGCGCGGCGGCGAGCAATACAACGTCGTCGTCACCTTCCATTCCCGGAAAGCTGAGGAATGGGGCGTCACCGACGGCTCCAAGGAAGAGGTGCAGAGCTACTTCAAGGAAGTCTGTCCGAAGGCGCGCCAGCTCATCGACCTGCCGCAATCCTGGCGTCGCTGGGCGACGGCGGACAAGGAGCCGATCGAGACCTGGACTTTCGGCCGCGTGACACTGCTCGGCGATTCCGCGCATCCCACCACGCAATATATGGCGCAGGGCGCCTGCATGGCGCTGGAGGACGCGGTGACGCTCGGCGAGGCGCTGCGCGTCAACCAGAACGACATTCCCAAGGCGTTGCAGCTCTATCAGGCCTGCCGCACCACCCGCACCGCGCGCATCGTGCTCTCCGGCCGCGAAATGGGCCGCATCTATCACGCCGCCGGCGTCGAGCGGAAAATCCGCAATTCGCTCTGGAAGGATCGTCCGGTCGAGCGCTTCTACGACGCCGTGGAATGGCTGTACGGTTGGAACGTCACCAAGGCTCTGGAACAATAAGCGCTGGATGAGCGCATCAGGAGGAAAAGCCATGGCTCAGCTCGGCACGCTCGAAGAGCTCCCGCTCGAATACCGCAACGGCCTCACGTCCCAGAACCTCGTGCCGCTCTGGCCCAATCTTCGCGCAGCGCTGCCGTACAACATCCCGGCGCGACGCACGAAGCCGATGGTGTGGCGCTACGCCCAAATCCGTCCGGAATTGCTGAAGGCCGGCGAACTCACGCCGATCGAGAAGGCTGAGCGCCGCGTGCTCGTGCTCGCCAATCCCGGCCTCGGGCTGGAAAACATGCAGGCGACGCCCTCGATCTATATCGGCATGCAGCTGATCCTGCCGCGAGAGACCGCGCCCAACCACAAGCATTCGCCGAGCGCCGTGCGCTTCGTCGTGGAAGGCGAGGGTGGTTTCACCGTCGTCGAGGGCGAAAAGATGCCGATGGAGAAGGGCGACCTGATCCTCACGCCCTCGGGCCTCTGGCATGAGCACGGCCACGAGGGCTCCGGCCCCGTCGTCTGGCTCGACGCGCTCGACCTGCCGATGGTCTATGCGTTGGAGGCCTCCTACTGCATCGACGGCGAGCCGCAGAAAATCCGCAACCAGCCAGATTCCTCGCAGAACCGCTATCGCCGCGCCGGCCTCGTGCCCTATGCCTCGCTGCGCGCCCAGCGCCCGAAATATCCGCTCTGCCGCTTCCCCTGGAAGGATACGCGCGCCGCGCTGCACGATCTTTCGACCGTCACCGATTCAGGCGACATCGTGCAGCTCGCCTACGTCAATCCGGAGACCGGCGGCGAATGCCTGCCGATCCTCGGCTTCTCCGCCATAATGCTGCGCCCCGGCGAAACCATCCGCCCCGTGCGCCGCTCGGCCTCCGCCGTGTTGCATGTCGTGGAAGGCGAGGGCCAGGCGAACATCGACGGTGTCGAACTCGACTGGGGCGGCCAGGACACGATGGCCGTGCCGACTCACGCCAAGGTCGAGATCACGAACAAGTCGTCGTCGAAGCCTGCCTTCCTGTTCCAGGTCGACGATGCGCCGATGCAGAAGAAGCTTGGGTTCTTCGAGGAGTTCGGCTGAGGCGTTTCCGCGCCGTCATGGCCGGGCTTGACCCGGCCATCCACGCGACACGGTTCGATTGTTGTCGATAGCCAAAGCGCGCATCATCGGGCCGGCGTGGATGCCCGCGACAAGCGCGGGCATGACGACTGAGCCGTCAAACCGTCTTCTCCGAACTCGTACACAAATCCGCGATCACGCACCGCGCGCACTCGGGCCTGCGCGCCTTGCACACATAGCGCCCGTGCAGGATCAGCCAGTGATGCGCGTGGAGCAGAAACTCCTGCGGGATGATCTTCAATAGACCCAGCTCCACCTCGAGCGGCGTCTTGCCGCGCGCGAGCGGAATGCGGTTCGATATCCGGAAGAGATGCGTGTCGACGGCGATCGTCGGCTCGCCGAAGGCGATGTTGCGCACGACATTCGCCGTCTTGCGCCCGACGCCCGGCAGCGCTTCCAGCGAGGCGGCGTCGCGCGGAACCTGCCCGCCATGCTTGTCGACGAGGATCCGCGACAGCGCGATCACGTTCTTCGCCTTGGCGCGAAACAGGCCGATCGTCTTGATGTGATCGCGCACCCTGTCTTCGCCGAGCGCCAGCATTTTCTGCGGCGTGTCGGCTGCGGCGAAGAGCGCGCGCGTCGCCTTGTTGACGCCGGCGTCGGTCGCCTGCGCCGACAGCACAACCGCCACCAGCAGCGTATAGGGGTTCACATATTCGAGCTCGCCCCTGGGCTCCGGGTTCTGCGCGCGCAGCCGGGTGAAAACTTCGCGCACGGTTGCCGTATCCGCATATTTGCGCCGCGCCGGCTTCTTGCCGGCGGCGGACGATTTTCCAGAAGCGGTGGCCCGCGGCCTCTTCTTTTCGAGCATGGAGCTTTATATTGTCAGGCAACTTGTCCCGCAAAGCAGCCTTTC
>JAGRKN010000353.1:0-2926 GCA_020442275.1 Rhodoblastus sp.
TGAAGACCTCGCTCGCGCCGGGAAGTCAGGTCGTCGGCGAATATCTCGCCAAGGCGGGCCTGCAGAAATATCTCGACAAGATCGGCTTCAATCTCGTCGGCTACGGCTGCACGACCTGCATCGGCAATTCCGGACCGCTGCCGGCGCCGATCTCGAAGGCGATCAACGACAATGGCGTGGTGGCGGCGGCGGTCCTCTCGGGCAATCGCAATTTCGAGGGTCGCGTCTCGCCCGACGTGCAGGCGAATTATCTGGCCTCGCCGCCGCTGGTCGTGGCTTACGCGCTCGCGGGCTCCGTGCAGAAGGATTTGACCCGCGAGCCGCTCGGCGTGGGCAAGGACGGCAAGCCGGTTTATCTGCGCGACATCTGGCCGACGTCGAACGAGATCCAGGCCTTCATCCGCAAGAATGTGACGCGCGCGATTTACGCGACGAAATACGCTTCCGTGTTCGACGGCGATGCCAACTGGAGGAAGGTGAAGGCGCCCGCTGGCGAGACCTACAAGTGGGACATGGGTTCGACCTATGTGCAGAACCCGCCCTATTTCCGCGGCATGACCATGACGCCGGCGCCTGTTGTGAACATCGAGGGCGCGTGCGTGCTGGCGCTGTTCGGCGACAAGATTACGACCGACCACATTTCGCCGGCGGGCTCGATCAAGCTGAATTCGCCGGCGGGCAAATGGCTGTCGGAGCATCAGGTGTTGCCGGCCGACTTCAACCAGTACGGCACGCGGCGCGGCAATCACGAGGTGATGATGCGCGGCACATTCGCCAATATCCGCATCAAGAATTTCATGATGCAGGATGCGGCGGGCAATGTGCCGGAGGGCGGCAATACGAAGCACTTCCCCGATGGCGAAGCCATGTCGATCTATGACGCGGCGATGAAATACGAGGCCGAAGGCAGGCCGCTGGTGATTTTCGTCGGCGCCGAATACGGCAATGGCTCGTCACGCGACTGGGCGGCCAAAGGCACGAAACTGCTCGGCGTGCGCGCGGTGATCGCGCAGAGTTTCGAGCGCATCCACCGGTCCAATCTGGTGGG
This sequence comes from Rhodoblastus sp., assembly GCA_020442275.1. GTDB lineage: Bacteria > Pseudomonadota > Alphaproteobacteria > Rhizobiales > Beijerinckiaceae > JAJXWB01. The sequence continues at coordinate 1,049 of JAGRKN010000353.1, forward strand.
CATGGGCGTGCTGCCGCTGGTCTTCCGCGACGGCATGACCTGGCAGGCGCTGGGGCTGAAGGGCGACGAGACGGTGACGATCAAGGGGCTGGAAGGCGATGCGCTGAAGCCGCGCGCGCAGCTGAGCGCCGAGATCATCTACGCAGACGGCTCGACCAAAAACGTGCCGCTGCTTTGCCGCATCGATACGCTGGACGAGCTGGAATATTACCGCAACGGCGGAATCTTGCAGTACGTGCTGCGGCAGCTGGCGGCGTAGGCTTAGGTCGTCATTGCGAGGAGCGAAGCGACGAAGCAATCCATAGCCACGACCCGGCTCTGGATTGCTTCGCTTCGCTCGCAATGACGGACCAGTGCCTCGCGAGGCTTTATGTACTGGAATCTCTTCGGCTCCAGCCGCGCAATTTCGCAGACTGCTCAGCTTTTCGTGTAGCCGCACTTGTTCGACATCTTGGTCTTGTAGCAGCCCGTCTGCATGCAAACGGGAAAGGCGTCCGCACATTCGACCGTGCAGCGCGCGCCGCGCCCCTTCGTCGCGCAATAATTCTTGCAGTAGGCGTTACGCGCCGAACAGGTCGTCGCGCCGACGTTGGTCGATGCGGAAACCAGAAAGAAACCCGACATGCACAACGCTGAAACGATCGCTTTCATGTCCACCCCCTCTGACAATTGAGCAGGCGAAGTCTAGCGCGATTCCAAAGTCAGCAAAGCGAATTTTATTCTTGGCCACTTATGGCTTGATGTACTGAAATCCCTTCTGCTCCAGCTGAGCGATTTCGCCGACCGCCGTGCGGATCACGTCTTCCTTCCGGACGTCGTAGAGTTCCCGGTCCGGATCGATGCCGCGCGCCAGCAGCGTGTTGCGGCAGACGAGGAATTTCACGCCCTGCAGCTTCAGTTCGTCGATCTTGTGCCGCGCATCGAAATTGTCGCGGGCCCAGGACAGGAAATCGACGCCCTCGCCCTGCAGAATTATGCGCAGGTCGAGCTTTTCAGCGCCGACGGCGTCGACATGGTTCTGGGCGACCTGAAGGACGTGGCGGTAATGGCCGTTGAGCACGCCGGCGCTCTGGTCAAGGTGGTAGATGACCTGCTGGCGACCGTAATCCTCCACACGCATCTTCTTGACCCAGTCCGCCGTCTGGCCGGGCTTGTGCGGCAGCAAGATGTGGGCTTTCAAGCCGACCGCCGACAGGCCGAGGCCGGCGAACAGGCCGATTGCGAGATAGAGGGCGCGTCGTTTCATCTGCGTCTCGCCGGTGGGGGCGACCGGATGTCCCAAAGCGGGACGGCGACGGTCGAGGCGTGGACGAAGGTCCAAATTCCGAACCAAACTTGCCGTCGCGGCCCGGCTTCTGTAGCAAAACGCCCGGCAACCTTAACGAGACGGATCATGGCGACCTACAAGCTTCTCCTCCTGCCCGGCGACGGCATCGGCCCCGAAGTGATGAGCGAGGTGGAAAAGGTCCTCGCGCGCCTCTCCGCCATGGGCGTGGCGAAATTCGAGATCGAGCGCGGTCTCGTCGGCGGCTCGGCCTATGACGCGCATGGCCAATCGATCTCCGAGAGCGACATGAAGCTGGCGCTCGCCGCCGACGCCGTGCTGTTCGGCGCGGTCGGCGGTCCGAAATGGGACGGCGTGCCCTATGACGTGCGCCCCGAAGCCGGCCTGCTGCGCCTGCGCAAGGATCTCCAGCTGTTCGCCAATCTGCGTCCGGCGATCTGCTATCCGGCTCTTGCAGAGGCGTCATCGCTCAAGCGCGAGATCGTCGAGGGCCTCGACATCATGATCGTGCGCGAACTGACCGGCGGCGTCTATTTCGGCGAGCCCAAGCAGATCATCGACCTCGGCAACGGCCAGAAGCGCGGCATCGATAC
>JAGRKN010000353.1:2940-7171 GCA_020442275.1 Rhodoblastus sp.
ACGAGATCGAGCGGATCGGCCGCGTGGCCTTCGAACTCGCCCGCAAGCGCCGCAACAAGGTAACGTCGTCCGAGAAGCGCAACGTCATGAAGTCCGGCGTGCTGTGGAACGAGGTCATCACGGCCCTGCACAAGCGCGATTATGCGGATGTGGAGCTGGAGCATCAGCTCGCGGATTCGCTCGCCATGCAGCTCGTGCGCTGGCCAAAACAGTTCGACGTGATCGTGACCGACAATCTGTTCGGCGACATGCTGTCCGATATCGCGGCCATGCTGACGGGCTCGCTCGGCATGCTGCCGTCGGCCTCGCTCGGCGAGGTGGACAAGGTGACCGACAAGCGCCGCGCGCTCTACGAACCCGTGCACGGCTCGGCCCCGGACATCACCGGCAAGGGCATGGCCAACCCGATCGCCATGATCGGCTCGCTCGCCATGTGTCTGCGCTATTCGTTCGGGCTCGGCGAGACCGCCGACAAGATCGAGACGGCGATCGCCGAGGTGTTGGCGGCCGGCTCGCGGACCGCCGACATCAAGGGCGACGCCAAGGATGTGATCTCGACCGCCGCCATGGGCGACGCAATTCTCGCGCGCCTCGGCTGAGTTGAACGCGAGCCGTCAGGCCGCCTCGACGGAAAGAACGGACCGCGAGCCCGACGGCTCGCGGTCCTTTTTTTGTTACCGCTGAACCGGGAACGGCCGCCACAGGATGCCGGGCGAAGTGCGCTCGTAGGGCTGGTAGTTGAAATAGCTCGACTGCATGACATAGCCGGCGCGGCTGCCGACGGGCACGACAGTTCCGGAATCGGTGAAGGCGCGCGGGCGCACGACGATCACGTCCGAACCATAGGCATGGCGCTTGCGCGGGCGGGCGTCGGCAGTGGTCGCGACGGCGACGGCGGAAATCGCGGCGAGCGCGAGGATGGCGGTTCTGGCTGAGATGTTCATGGCGACCTCGAAATGGACGCCCGAATCATAGACCGATTTTCATCCCGCGGGCGACCTGCCGTCGAAACTAATTCAGCGCCGGGTCGGTTCCGCCACACTTGTGGGCGGCCTATCGCGCGGCGTGGCGCGGCGCGGGTCTGGCCTTGGCCGGCGCCGCGTGGCCGGGCGCGCGGCGTGCGGGCGGACAGGCGGCGTCCCGGGCCAGTTCGCTGCGGGCGAAGAATTTTTGCAACTGGTCGTCGCCGCCGGCCGCGATCAGATCGATGCGACCGACGAGGCAGGACAGCTGGCTGCGATTGTAGGCCTGGCCGGCGGGACCACAGGCGAGGCCGCTGACGCGTAGCGCTGGCCGGGTCTCGCCGAAGCGGAAGACCGCGCAATTCTCGCGCTTTGCGCCGTCGACGGCGGCCGTCAGCCGGGCCTCCGCCCATTCGGCGACGCCGAAGCGCGTCGGCAGGGCGACGGGATTGCTGAGATTGTCGAGCGCGAGGCCAGCCGCGCTGGCGCGCCGCGCGGTTTCGACGAAAAGCGATTGATCGGCGGCGCCCTCCTCGCCGACCTGATGAATGGTCAGTCGCAGCCAGGCGCCGTCGCCGGCGAAATTGCCGAAGTTCATAATGTCTTCGCGGCCGCCGCCGGTGGTGTGGCGGCGCATGGCGTAGACGGCCGGCGCCGGGGCGAACTCATGCGAATCGAAGGCAAACATCGCAAGCGGTCGTGTCACGTCCATCCAGACGCCGACCGGGGCGGGCTTCACCGGTTCGGGCGCAGGGGCCTCCTCGACGGCGGAAATCAACGATCCCACGGCAAGGACGCCCACGAGCCCGCCGACCAGCGCAACTTCGAGGCGGCGACGTCGCGCGATGCGCAGAATGCGATAGCCGAGCGTGAAGAACGCGGTCAGCGCGCGATCGCGCGCGGCGCCGAGGTCTGGCAGACGCGGCTCGAAAGCGATGAGACTCATGACGCAACTCCCGCGGGCTTTGAAATCCCGTCGTTGCGGCCAATCTGTCGTCTTCGACTGAGTGAGAGGTTAAGCGTCGTTCATGTCGCGCCAACAACGTTAAGGAGGGGTTGGCGGGAAGGGTTAAGAGAATTGGACCGCGAGCCTTCAGGCTCGCTGTGTGGCAAGGTGCGAGCCTGAAGGCTCGCGGTCCGTCCACTCTATTGACGCGACGGTAGCGATTGTTTCTGTTGGCGCATCAATCATCAGATATTCGGGATGCCCCATGAAAACGCGCGCCGCCGTCGCCTTTGCGCCCAAGAAGCCGCTCGAAATCGTCGAACTCGACCTCGAAGGCCCGCGCGCCGGCGAGGTTCTGGTCGAGATCATGGCGACCGGCATCTGCCACACCGACGCCTACACGCTCGACGGTTTCGACAGCGAGGGCATCTTTCCCTCGATCCTGGGCCACGAGGGCGCGGGCATCGTGCGCGAAATCGGCGCGGGCGTGACGAGCGTCGCCGTCGGCGATCACGTCATCCCGCTCTACACGCCGGAATGCCGGCAGTGCAAAAGCTGCCTGTCGCGCAAGACGAATCTCTGCACCTCGATCCGCGCGACGCAGGGCAAGGGGCTGATGCCCGACGGCACGAGCCGCTTCAGCTACAAGGGCCAGACGATCTTCCACTACATGGGCTGCTCGACCTTCTCGAATTTCACAGTCCTGCCGGAGATCGCGGTCGCGAAAATCCGCACGGACGCGCCCTTCGACAAGGCCTGCTACATCGGCTGCGGCGTGACGACCGGCGTCGGCGCCGTCGTCAACACCGCGAAGGTGGAGCCGGGCGCCAACGTCGTCGTGTTCGGCCTCGGCGGCATCGGCCTCAACGTCATCCAGGGCGCCAAGATGGTGGGCGCGGACAAGATCGTCGGCGTCGACATCAACGATTCCAAGGAAGCCTGGGGCAAGCAGTTCGGGATGACGCATTTCGTCAATCCGAAGAAAATTTCCGGCGACATCGTTTCGCATCTGGTCGAGCTCACCGGCGGCGGCGCCGACTACACGTTCGACTGCACCGGCAATACGGATGTGATGCGCGCCGCGCTCGAAGCCTGCCATCGCGGATGGGGCGTCTCTGTCGTGATCGGCGTCGCCGAAGCCGGAAAGGAGATTTCGACGCGGCCGTTCCAGCTGGTGACGGGGCGCGTGTGGAAGGGCTCGGCCTTCGGCGGCGCGCGCGGCCGCACCGACGTGCCGAAGATCGTCGACTGGTACATGGACGGCAAGATCGCGATCGACCCGATGATCACGCATGTGCTGAAGCTGGAAGAGATCAACAAGGGTTTCGATCTCATGCACGAGGGCAAGTCGATCCGGTCGGTGGTGGTGTATTGAATGCGCGCCGCCCCGCCCCCTCATGCTGAGGAGGCGCTGAAAGCGCCGTCTCGAAGCATGGGCAGCAGGTGCGGGGCTTCGCCATCCTTCGAGACGCGCCTTGCAGGCGCTCCTCAGGATGAGGTCGCAGGGTGAGCGCGAACATTTCCTTTGATGACGTCGATGCCGCCGCGCAGCGTATCGCCGATCGCGTCGCACGCACGCCCTTCGTCGTTTCGCGCACGCTGTCGGAGATCGTCGGCGCCGACATCCGCATCAAGCTCGAGAACCAGCAGTTCACGGCGTCCTTCAAGGAGCGCGGCGCCGCCAACCGGCTGCTGACGCTTTCGCCCGAGGAAGCGGGACGCGGCGTGATCGCCATGTCGGCAGGCAATCACGCGCAGGCGGTCGCTTATCACGCCCAAGAGCTCGGGATTGCGGCGACCATCGTCATGCCGAAGGCGACGCCTTTCACCAAGGTGTCGCGCACGCGGCATCACAAGGCGCGCGTGCTGCTCGAAGGCGACACGCTGGCCGAGGCCGCTGCCTTCGCGCGCGATCTGGCGGCGCGCGAAAATCTTGTTTTCGTCCACCCTTACGACGACCCTCAGGTCATAGCGGGGCAGGGCACGGTCGCGCTGGAAATGCTGGCCGAGGCGCCCGATCTCGATTTCCTGATCGCGCCGGTCGGCGGCGGCGGGCTAGCGGCAGGTTGCGCCATTGCGGCGGCCGGGCTCGGCGGGCGCACGAAAGTCGTCGGGGTCGAGGTCGAAAGCTACGGCGCGATGGCCCAAAAGCTTGCGGGCCATGCCGTTTCCGTCGGCGGGCCGACTATCGCCGAGGGTATCGCGGTGCGTGACGTCGGCGCGCTGCCGGAAGCGATTCTTCGCGCACATCGCATCGAGGTGCTGACCGCGCCCGAAGACCTGATCGAGCGCGCGGTGATCCTGCTGGCCGAGATCGAGAAGA
>JAGRKN010000071.1:0-20286 GCA_020442275.1 Rhodoblastus sp.
CTGCGAAACCGACAGACAAAGCAGCATCCGCCGACGCCGCAGCGCCGGCCTCGGAGAGTCCTGCGACGACCGCGCTGCGCAGCGCCGAACTGGCGCTGAAACAAATCGAACAATACGAAAAATCCCCGCGCTCCGAAGACTGGAAGCTCGGGCTCGCCGCAGCGCAGAAGGCCGTCGATCTCGATCCGAAGTCGCCGCAATTCTGGCGCTTGCTCGGTCGAACTTACGCTGCCGGCGCGAAGGAAATGGACCTCGCACCTGCCCTTGCCGAAGAAGCCTATGAGCGCGCGATCGCTCTGGATCCGACCCACGCCGAAACCCGCTTCCGTCTTGCGGCCTTGCTGGAAAAGCGGGAGGCGCGATCGGCGGCTATCGAGCAACTGGAAGCGGCCTTGTCCGGGTCGCCCGGCCTCGCGACGCTGCCGACCGTTCAGAGCATGGTCCGCGCCTATGCCTCGGACGATCAGGCGCGACGCGGCGCCGCATTCCTGGCCCGGCTCGCCGAACAAAATCCGCCTGGCCATGCGGCGCAACTCGGGCAGGCGCTACTCTTGAAAGAAGACAACCAGACCGAGGCGGCGCTCGCGCTCGCGACCCAACTCGCAGACGACCCAAAAGCGCCGGCGGCCGTGATCGAGCAGGCGCGCACGCTGGTCAAGGCCCTTCAGGGCGCGGGGCAAGGCGGCAAATAGTCCTGGCTCATTCTAGTCAGGAGAAATCTGTAGTCGCTGCAGCAAAAGTGCTTCCCATGGCCCAAGGGAGATTTCCGCGTTGGTGAGGTGCGGCGCAAGGTAGGCCTCTCGTGGTGAGAGCAACTGCTGCCGCAAGAATCCCGACTTGATACGCACAGCGGCTGTCGTGCCAGATCGGCGCGCCAACCTGCTTGGAATGTCGGCAACCGGTCCAGACTGTGTGACAATTACGAGTCAGCTAGAATTCCTGCAAAGGTGGGGAGCTGGCGATGGGGCGTTTCGTCGAGGGCGCAGAGAGATCGCAGCTCACGCTATTGCCGGACTGTCTCAAGGATTGGATCGACGAGAACAATGCGGTCCATGTGATCGACGCTTTCGTCGAGGCGCTTGATTTGCGCGGGCTGGGCTCGCGCGGACGATGGCGAAGGAGACGGGCCGGCCGTCGTGCCATCCGTCGGTTCTGTTGAAGCTTTGCATCTACGGCTATCTCAACCGGGTCCAGTCGAGCCACTCTGCGCGTTATCAGTCGAACGCGCGCAGCGATTTGCGCGAATTGGCTGCTGGCTCGCGGACTGCTTTGGTTCGGGCAGGTTCGCCGATCAATCGCGCGGGCGCCGAAGTCGAATGGCATTGCACCACGCCGATGAGGCCGACCGACAACGCTATCGCCAAAGCGTTCAACAGCCGTGTTCGGGTGGAGCGCATGAACGCGCACAGGTTCATGAACCCCGCGGATGCGCGCGAAAAGTTGGAGGCTTGGCGCAGATACGACAACGAGGAGCGCCCACACGGCGCAATCGGCGACAAGCCGCCGATCTAGTTGCTGAATCCCCGTGACGCAGCCAACCTGTCACCGTGAATAAGGCCCGAAAACTCTACCCTCGGGCGATCGGGAGATGGGGCGCAGTCCAGTCACAAGGGGGTCGAATCAAGGATACGCAAGAAATTTCGATTGCGATCTCTGTCTTAGCTCCAACATTTGGCGGCCAGGAAATCTCCGGCGCGCGCGAGCGCCTTTTGCGCCTCCTGCAGCTCCGCGAACATCTGGAATACGTGGATCATCGGTTCGTGAATCTCCAGTTCGCAATCGACGCCGGCTTCCCGCGCTCGTTCCGCCAGCGCGGCTGAATCGTCGAGAATGACTTCCCGCCCGCCGCATTGCACGAGCAGTGGCGGCAGCCCGCGCAAATCGGCGAACAGCGGCGAGGCCAGCGGCGTGCGCGCATCGCCGGACTTTCCGAGATAGCCTTTCGCCATGCCGAGGATCATCGCGCGCTGATGCATGGGGTCGAGAGCCGCGCGCGTGTCGTAGGACGCACCGCTCGCCGTCATGTCCGTCCACGGCGACATGAGATAGGCGGCGCGGGGCAGGGGGAGCCCGGCCTCGCGCGCGGCGAGCATGCAGGCGAGAGCCAGCCCACCGCCGGCGCTGTCGCCGGCGACCGCGATGCGCGTCGGCGCATGGCCGCTGTCGAGCAACCAGCGATACGCTGCGAGCGCATCCTCGACAGGGGTGGGAAAGAGATGTTCTGGCGCGAGCCGATAGTCGAGCGCGAGAACGCGCGCCCCGGTGGCCTCCGACAGGCGCTGGATGAGATCGCGATGCGAGCGAACCGAGCCGATGCGAAAGCCGCCGCCATGTAGATAGAGAATGATGCGCGCGGGATCGGCGCCGGGCCCCGAGATCCATTCGGCGTCGATGGCGCCGATCGCGAAACGCTCGACAGGCCAATCGCGCGCGCGAATTGCGAACGCTGCGTCCCAGTCGTCGCGCATGTGCTGGACGGTCGTGTCGCGTGTCCAGCGCGCGTAGATATTGCGGAGGCCGGCGACCACCTGCTCGACCGGATCGTGCGCGCTCATACGCCGCCGATGCCCATGCCGCCGGAAACGCCGAGCGTCTCACCCGTGATGAACCCAGCCTCGCGCGAGGCGAGGAACAAAACAGCGGCAGCGACTTCTTCCGGCGTACCGAGTCGCCGCAGCAGCGTCATGCCGCGCATTGCGTCGAGCAGTCTTGCGCCGCCCTCCGCGACCGCGTGCTGCAACATTGGCGTATCGATCGGCCCCGGCGCGACGACATTCGCGGTGATGGCGTAGCGCGCGTTCTCCCGCGCGATGGATTTCGTGAAGCCGATGACGCCGGCTTTCGCCGCCGCATAGACCGAGCCGCCGCGCGACCCGAGCCGCGCCGCCTCCGAGGCGATATTGATGATCCGGCCGAACTCGGCTCGCTGCATTCCCGGCAGCACGAGATGCGTCGTGCCGAAGACGGAGCCGAGGTTGATTCCGACCAGCCGACCCCAGTCGTCGGGCTTCGTCTCGGTGAAGAAGGCGTGCTGATCGACACCGGCATTGTTGACGAGCGTGTCAAAGGGGCCATGCGCTCCGACGATGTGCTGCAGCGCCGGATAGTCGGCGACGTCGGCTTCCGCGAACGCGGCGCCGGTCTCGCGCGAAAGCTCCGCGCCCGCCGTCGCGTCACGATCGATGAAGACGGCACGCGCGCCTTCACATGCAAGCGCGCGCACGATTGCCGCGCCGATGCCCTTGGCCCCGCCGGTGACGAGCGCCGCGCGCCCGGCGAAGGCGCCGCTCATTTGCCGGTGAAGACGGGTTTGCGACGCTCGATGACCGCGGCCAGTCCTTCGCGCGCATCTGCTGTGCCTGACAGTTCGGAAACCGTCCGTGCTTCTTCCGACAGGCAGGCGTCGACGCCCGTGCCGACGCCCGACCACAGAAGCCGCTTGGCGGCGGCCATCGCCTTCGGCGCGCCGGCGGCGAGTTCCTGCGCCCATGCCGTCGCGGCATTTTCGAGTTCGGCTTCCGGCACGATGCGGTTGATGATCCCGAGCTCCTTCGCCTGCGCGGCGGTCAGTATCGGATTGGTGAGCACGATTTCGGCCGCGCGGCGCAGGCCGACGATGCGCGGCAGCGTGACGGAGACGCCGGCGTCCGGGGCCATGCCGACGCGCGTCGCGCCGGCGAGGAATTTCGCCGTATCCGCGGCGATGACGAGATCGGAAGCGCAGACGAGGCCAAAGCCGCCGCCGCCCGCTGCAAAGCCGTGCACGGCGGAGATGACGGGCGCTTCCAGCCGCATCAGGCCCGTCACCGCATTCTGCAGCCACGCGGTGGCGACCCGCAGGTAATCGGGCATGTGTTCGCCCTTGGAGGCGAACATATGAACGTCGCCGCCGGCGCAGAAGTTCTTGCCGGCGCCCTTGATGAGCGCGACACGGACGTCCGGCCTGCCGTGCAATCCCATTACCGCTTCGCAAAGCGCCTTCAGGAAATCGACATTCATGCCGTTGGAGGCGTCGGGACGATTGAGCGTGATGGTCGCGACGCCGCCCGCGACGTCGGTGAGAACGAGATTATCCGGCATGCGGCCTCAGATGATGAAGGACATCGTGTAGATGGCGCGGTCGTTGTTGACGAGCGAAACCTTCTTGCGGGCAAGTTTGAAACCGTCGCCGGCGCGGCGCAACGTATATTCGTTGCGCGAGCCCCAGAGAGTCTCGCCGCGCGCGCTGGATTCGAAGACAATTGAATTCGCGCCGACGCGAATGTCGTCGCCTTCTCGACCAAGAAGTTCGATATTGCCGATGATGCGTCGCAGGCTCGAGCGCGGGTCCTGCGTGTAGCGCTTGCCGGAGAGAAGCTGACGCACGCGAAGACCGATGCGCGAGCGATTGTCGTAGATGATCGACATTTGCTTCTCGGGATCGATGTTCTCGCCATTGGCGGGAACCCAGTAGATGGCGTCGTCGGCCCAGAGTTCCTCCCATTCCTCGTAGCGATGTTCGTCGGCGAGGCGGGCTTCGTGGAACAGGAACTGCTCCACGTCGTGCATGAGTTCGCTGTCGGCGCAAGTGGCGAGCATCAGGGCTGCTCCATCAATGAACGATAATGTTTCCAGATGCCGCGCGAAGGAACCTCGTCGGTGGCGTGGGCGACGAGGAAACCATCTTCGTCGCGCCGCTCGCGATGTTCGCCGCGACCGAGGAAAACCCAGTCCGTGTCATGCGCCTCCATGCCGCGCTGCGTGCGCTCGTACATTTCGGAATCATCCGCCAGCAGGAAGCCGGCCGGCCCGACGGAGCCCATGGTCTGCTGGCGCATGCGGCGGTTGAGGTCCGGCGCGCCCTTGAACTGCAACGCCGTGACATGCTGCACGCTGTCGTTCACGCCGAGCGGCTGGATGACGAACATCTGGATTTCGGCGATGAACAGGTTTGGGAAGATCATGACATGCGGTGTGCCGTCGATCATGATCTCGCGCGCTTTCTTCTCGCCATAGGCGGCGTTCATCCGCGCGACATAGTCGGGCAGCTTGTCGGGCGTCGTGCCGAACCAGCTGAGCAACGCGTCGCGTTTGCGGAACTCCGGGCGCAAGTCGAGTTCAGTGTGGCCATTGCCATAGTCGCGCGTCAGCGCGGTCGACTTTGCGCCATAAAGGCCGCCAATCGCGCTGTCGGCGACGCTGAAGATCGAGGAATGCACGAAGGCCGGATGATAGCCGTCCGTCTCGTTCTCGAGAATGAACTTCCAGTTCGCCTTCACGCGATGCTTGAGGAAGCCGGCCGTGATCTCGATCTCGCCTTCCGGCGCATTGTCGCAAAGGCGATCGATGGTTTCGGCCGCGCCGCCCAGATGCTCTTCGAGGCTCGGACCTTCGCTTGCAAAGGAGCCGAAGACAAAGCCGCGATAGGAGGCGACGCGCGGCACACGACCGAGGCCGTGCTTCGACTTGTCGAGACCTTCATAGCCTTCGGGGAAGGCGTAGCCGAGCAGCTTGCCGTCGGAGCCGAAGTTCCAAGCATGGAACGGGCAGGTGTGCATCGGCGAATTGCCCTTTTCCTTCGGGCAGACCTGGTTGCCGCGGTGCGTGCAGCGGTTGAGCAGCAGATGCACCTGGCCGTCGCCGCCACGGCTCATGATGATCGGCTGCAAGCCGATGGATTTCAGAACGTAGTCATGCGGATTCGCAATCTCGCTCTCGTGGCCGACATAGACCCAGGTGCGATACCAGATCTTTTCGAGCTCCAACTCGAAGATCGCGGGATCGCGATAGAGCGCGCCGCGCACGCGGTCTGGCAGGATCATGTCGCCCCATGCGGGCGTGGGGGCCATCATGTTCATCGGCTGTCTCCGAAATAGAATAATCCGACCAGTCGTTCTATTATTAGCGCCGGACGCGTTCGGGTCAAGGGAGGGGCGCAGGATTGTGTGTCCGGCGCGCCCCTCGGATTTTATTTATTTAACAGGCTTGTAGCTCAGCGTGGCGAAATCGGCCTGCATGATCTGGACCTTCTGGTCCGAGAAGCGCTTGCCGGCGCCGAAGCTGATCGGCGCCATCACGCCGGTCTGCAGATCCTTGGTCTTTTCGATTTCCGAAATGGCGCAGTCGCGCGTCAGCGCCTTGCCGCATTTGCGGAAGGCTTCGACGAGGACGCGGCCCGCGGCGTAGCCGGCTTCGGTATAGCGATTGATGCCCTTCATCTCGGCTTCAGTGAGATGCTTCTTGGCCTGTTCGACAAAGGCTTTGCCGGCTGGGCCGGCGAGCGGCTCGACGTAATCGACCGCGTAGAGACCGTCGCTGGCGGGACCAGCGAGCTTCAGCACGACCTCGATGCGGCCCGGCCAGAAGATACCGACCGCCGGCTTGAAGGCGAGCTTCTCCATTTCCTTGATCATCGCCACGTTCTCGGAAATGATGCCGCCGGCGAGAAAGACTTCAGCGCCGGATTCCTTCAGGCGCAGCATGTCGGACGCAAAGTCCGTCTGCCCCTTCTTATAGCTGCCGGAATAGACGACGTTGAGCTTCTTCGCTTTCACGATCGTGTCGAAGCCCTCGCGCACGAGCAGGCCGTAATCGTCGTCCTGCGTGACGATGCCCCACTTCTTGCCCGGAAACTTGTCCGCGAGGAAAGCCGTCAGCTCCTTGATGCCCTGCGTATAGACCTGCCCGAGCGCGAACACGTTCTTGCGCGCGGGCTCAAAGATCTGCGACACCGGCGCAGACGAGATGATGGTCGGCACGCCGGACTTCTCTAGCACCGGCATGGCGGCGATCGACTGACCGGAGCCGGAAATGCCGACGACGGAAAAGACCTTGTCGACGTCGATCACCTTGCGCAAACCCTGCAGTGTGCGCGCGGTGACATACCCGTCGTCTTCCGAGATCATCTTGATCTTGCGGCCGTTGACGCCGGCCTCGTTCGCCTCGGCGAAGGCGAGTTTCAGCCCGCTGGAATGCGCCTTGCCGAGCAGGGCCGGCGGGCCGGTGAAGGGATCGACCTCGCCGATCAGGATTTCGGTGTCGGTCACGCCCTGCTCGGCGGCTACAGCCGGCGCGCCGTGCAGTGCGAGAGCGGCGAGCGCGGTCGCAATCAGATATCGCATGGTTTCCTCCCCTTCTTGGTTCTAACTCAGTATTTCAGCGGCCAATGCGTCCAGAGTCGCTTGGCGTCGCGCCACACGCCGACGAGGCCGCGTGGCTCGAACCGTAGGAACAAGATGATCGCCACACCATAGGCGATGCTCTTGACCTCGTGCACCCCCGTCGACAGCAGGCTTTCCAGCGCGCCGCCGAACCAGCTGAAGAGAATGCGGATGGCTTCCGGCAACAGGACAATGAACACCGTGCCGAGAACGGCCCCGAGCGCCGAGCCGAGGCCGCCGACGATCAGGATCGCCAGCGCCTCGATGCTGAACAGGAAGGGGAAGCCTTCCACGCTCACGAAGCTCAGATAAATGCCCATCAAGGCGCCGGCTATGCCGGTGATGAAGGCGCTCGTCATGAAGGCGTAGAGCTTGAACGCCTGCAGGTTGACGCCCATCGTGCGCGCCGCGATGTCGTTGTCGCGGATCGCCATGAAGGCGCGTCCGATGCGGCTGCGCTGGATATTGAGACAGGCGAACAGCGCGACCGCCGCCACGAAAGCGCAGAGCAGGGCGAAGGAGGGGTCGCTCGAGAAGTCGAGCCCGAAGAATTCCGGACGTTGTACCGTTATGCCACGCGCGCCGTCGGTGATCGACTTCGCCTCCAGAATGAGGTCCGAGATGATATACGAAAAAGCCAGCGTCGTGATGGCGAGGTAGAGGCCGCGCAACCGCAGCGAAGGCAGGCCGACGACGATGGCGAACAGCGCGGGCGCGACACCGGCCGCCAGGAAGCCGAGCAGCGGATGCAGATTGTGCTTGGCGACGACAATTGCATAGCCGTAGGCGCCGAGCAGCAGGAAGCCGGCATGGCCGAGCGAAATGAGCCCGGTGAGGCCGGTCAGCAGGTTCAGCCCAAGCGCGCCGGTCACCGTAATCAGCACGAGGGTGAGCAGCGACAGCACATAGGCGTTGACGACGAAGGGGGCCACGACCAGCGCGACGACGAGCACGCCCGCCCACGCCCATACGAGACGCGAGTCCGAGAGCACGATGAGATCGGCGTAGGTTTCCTTGAAATCGCCGCTGCGCATCAGACCCTCACGATCTCACGTTCGCCGAACAGCCCGAACGGTTGCACCATGAGAATGACGATGATCATCAGGAAGCCCGCGACATCCTTGAGGCCCGAGCCGACATAGCCGCCGGCGAGATTTTCGGCCACGCCGATCAATATGCCGCCGAAGCCAGATCCAATGACGGAATCGAGTCCGCCGAGAATGGACGCGGGAAAGGACTTGAGGCCGAGCTGGAACATGGCGGGCGACAGATCATAGACCAGCGCGAACAGAACGCCCGCTATGCCCGCGATGGCCGATGAGCAGCCCCAGGCGATGGCGTGGATGCGCGCCGCCGACACCCCCATCAGCAGAGCCGTGCGATCATCCGCCGCGACCGCGCGCATGGCGACGCCGATCTTGCTGAAGCGGAAGAACAGGTAGAAAGCGCCCATCACCGCGAGCAGCGTCAGGATTGAAGCGATCTGCGCCCCGCGCAGGCTGACGCTCGCCATCTTCACGACGTCACGGCCGACGCCGAGATTGAGCGCATGCGGATAGGCGTCCCAGACCAGCGTGATCAGCGAGCGCAGGACCACCGCGACGCCGATGGTGACCAGCACGGTCGAGAATATCGGCTCACCGAGCATCGGGCGCATGATGAAGCGCTCGACCGCGAGCCCCAGCAGGACCGCGAAGACAATTGAGCCGGCGACTACGACAAAGACGTTTCCGGTGAGCGTGGTCGAGATCGTCCACGCGACATACGCGACGATCATCGACATTTCGCCCTGCGCGAAATTGGCGAGGCCGGTCGCCTTGTAGATCACTGCAAAGCCCATCGCGATCAGGCCGTAGATGGCCCCGATGGCGATGCCAGAGGCGACAAGGTCCGCGAAAAGTCTCACGCTTCGCCCCCGTAGATCATCTGCAGCTCGCGCTGGAATTTCTTGTTGATGATGCTGCGCCTGACCTTCTGGGTCGCGGTCAGCTCGCCGTCGTCATGGTCGAGTTCCTTGTCGAGGATCACGAACTTGCGGATGTTCTCGACGCGCGCGAATTTCTTGTTCGTCTCGCGCACGAGGCCATCGACGAGATCGATCGTCTCCGGCAGTTGCGCCAGCGACTTGTAGTTGGTGTAGGCTAGCCCCTTGTCGCGCGCCCATCGACCGACGGAATCGTAGTCGATCTGGATGAGCGCGCCGAGATACTTGCGGCCCTCGCCGACGACGATAGCTTCCTTGATGAGCCCGGTGTCCTTGAGGGAATTCTCGATCTCGGAAGGAGCGATATTCTTGCCGCCCGACGTGATGATGATCGCCTTCTTGCGGTCCACCACGGCAATCTCGCTATTGTCGAGCACCTCGACAATATCGCCGGAATGCAGCCATCCTTCGTCGTCGACGGTCGATTTCGACGCGGAATCATCGAGGAAATAGCCCTTGAACACGCCGGGGCTGCGCAGGACAATCTCGCCGTCGTCGAGCAGCTTCCATTCCGTGCCCTCGAGCGCGATGCCGGCCGCTCCGATGCGCATGGCGCCGGGCGTCTGCATGAAGCCGACGCCGCCGCATTCGGTCAGGCCGTACCCCTGTGCGACGGGAATGCCGATGATGTCGAAGAAGCGGATCGTCTCGGGGGAAACCGCGGCGCCAGCGCACAGCCTGACGCGGCTGCGGTCGAGGCCCATATGCTTCTGCATGTTGCGGAACAGCAGGAGCCAGTGCAGGCCGTATTCAGCGCGATCGAGCAGGCCCACGTCGCCGCTCTGGCGCCGGTCGGAGAGCGCGCGCCCGCGCTTCAGCGACCAGTCTGCCGCCTTGCGCTGCAGCCAGTTGCTGTCGCCGAGCCGGAACATGAAATTCTGCTGCATCTTCTCGTAGATTCGCGGAACGCCGACAAAGGACAGCGGCGCGATCTCCCTCACGTTGGCCGCGACCGTATCGATCGATTCCGCGAAATTGACGACGCCGCCGATGACGAGCTGCGTGACCATGGAGTAGCAGCGCTCGGCGACATGGCAGAGCGGCAGGTAGCAGATCGTCTCGAAGCGCGGACGTTCGAGATCTGTCGCCTTGGCGTAACGATCGGCGGCATAGACCAGATTGCGATGGCTCAGCATCGCGCCCTTCGGCGGGCCCGTCGTGCCCGAAGTATAGACCATGATCGCGACATCGTCGGGTTTGGCGAGATCGATCTCGGCGTCGAGCGCCTCGTTGGCGCCCGGATGCTCCTTGCGCCACGCACGGCCGCGTTCGATCAGCGTGTCGAACGACATGAGTCTGTCGTCATGGTAGTTGCGCATGCCCTTCATGTCGACGCAGACGATCGCCTGCACGTCGGGCATGCCGTCGCCATTCGCCATGGCGTCCAGAACCTTGTCGGTCTGTTCCTGATCGCCGGTAAAGACGACGCGGGCGCCGCAATGGCGCACGATATATTGCAGCTCAGGCCAGGGATTGGTCGGATAGATGCCGGTGACCGGCGCGCCCAGCATCTCGGCGCCGAGGTCGGCGTAATACCATTCGGGCGTGTTCTCGCTGGCGACGGCGATGCGGTCGCCGCGCTTCAGACCGAGCGATCGCAGCCCGAACGCCACAAGCCGCGCGGTCTCGTAATAATGTGCCCAGGTAAAGCGCTTCCAGATTCCATGCTCCTTCTCGCGGATCGCAAGGGCGTCCGGGTGCTCGGTCGCGCGCAGGCGCAGGAGCTGCGGCAGCGTGATGTCGGCGGCGTGGCGGCGCGCGGCCAGATTTCCGAGGCCTTCAGAGCCCATGGGCGGCGCTCCCTGCGGGCTCCGAGGGACGACCGCGGCGGCCGAGATAGGCGTCGAGCACGGCCGGATCATTGCGCACTTGGTCGGGCGTTCCGCCCGCGATCTTCTGCCCGAAATTCAGCACTTGAACCCGATCCGAAATATCCATGACGACGCGCATGTCGTGCTCGATCATCAAGACGGTGATCCCGAGTTCGTCGCGAATGTCGAGCACAAAGCGAGCAATATCCTCGGTCTCCTCCTGGTTCATGCCGGACACCATCTCGTCGAGCAGCAGCAGCTTCGGTTCACAGGCGAGCGCACGGGCCAGCTCGACCCGCTTTTGCTGGCCGTAGGAAAGCTGGCCGACGACGGCGTCGCGGATCTGCTCGATCTCCAGAAACTCGACGATCTCCTCGACTTTTTCACGGGCCGCGATCTCCTCCGCGCGTGTGCGGCCGAAGAAGAACGCGGACTCCAGCACGCTCGACTTCGTATGGATGTGACGCCCGACGAGAATGTTCTCGACGACCGTGCCATGCTTGAAGAGAGCAAGGTTCTGGAAGGTGCGGCCGATACCGAGCGAGGCGAACCGCGCTGGCCGCTCGCGCGTGATGTCGGCGCCGTCGAACAGGATGCGCCCGCTCGTCGGCCGCAGCACGCCGCTGATCAGGTTGAACAGCGAGGTTTTGCCCGCGCCGTTCGGGCCGATGACGCTGCAGATCTCGCCGCGCATCACGTCGAAACTGACTTCGGAGACCGCGCGCAGGCCGCCGAAAGTGCGCGTCAGAGCGTCGAGCTGGAGAAGCGGCGCGGTCACGACAGCCACCTCTTGCGCCGCTTGTAGTGCTTGACGTCGCGCATCGACTTGTGTGCGCCTGATTGTCCCGCGCCGAGGTAGAATTCCTGCACGTCCTCGTTCTTCGCAAGCTTGTCGGCGGGGCCGTCGAGCACGATGCGGCCGTTTTCGAGAATGTACCCGTAGTCCGCGATCTCTAGCGCGCGCGCGGCGTTCTGCTCGACCAGCAGGACAGTGAGATCGAGCTTCTTCTTGAGATCGAGGATCACTTCGTAGATGCGGTCGATGATCATCGGCGCGAGGCCGAGCGAGGGTTCATCCAGGGCCAGAAGGCGAGGGCCGCTCATCAACCCGCGCGCGATGGCCAGCATCTGCTGTTCGCCGCCGGACATATAGCCGGCGATCTGGTCGCGGCGCTCGGCGAGGCGCGGGAAAAGTTCGAACGCGTGATCGCGCCGTTCCCGCAAGACGGAGGCAGACGTCGTGAAGCCGCCGACCTGCAGGTTTTCCTCGACCGTCAGCGCGGGGAACACACGACGGCCTTCGGGCACATGAACCACGCCGCGCCGAACGATCTCGTCCGGCGCGAAGGCGCTGATGTCCGCACCCTCGAGATGGATCGAGCCATTGTCGATCTTGCCTTCTTCCGCGTAGAGGATGCCCGACATAGCCTTGAGCATCGTGCTCTTGCCCGCGCCATTGGAGCCGAGCAGGGCAACCAGCGCGCCCTTTTCCGCCTGCAGGCTGACGTCGCGGACCGCCTCGATCGCGTCGTCATAGACGACCTGCAGATTGCGGAACTCGATCATCGGCGGGGGCGCGTCAGGCGCGCGCTCCGCGTCTCCGGCGTGGGGATGAGAAGGCGTCGTCATGCGGTTAGAGCGCTGGCTGTCGGGATTGGGTCGCGCGTTCGGCGGCGATCGCGTCGACGACGAGTTTGGCGGTTTCCGCGCAGGCCTGCGTGCCGCCGTTGCCGTAATCCTTAACCGCATCGCCGACCTGCCACAGGCCCCGCACGGCGCTCTCGCGCGGCAGATCGAAGCCGGCGCAGGCGCGTTGCGCAGGCCAGTCGTCGCGCATCACGCGGATGGATAGCATCCTTGTTTTCTCGTCGAAGCCGGGAAATTGCTCACGCAGGTCCTCGAGGCCGAGCGCCGTCTCGGCTTCGCTGTCGAAGTCGCCGAGCGCGGGCTTCGGAACGGCATAGGCGACATAGAGATGCCAGCCGGGCGGGGCGAGTTCGGGACAGGCGGCCGTCATCGTCGCCATGTTGCAGAGGCGCCGCGTCTTGCCGAAAGTCACGATGCCCGGCGCCGCGTGCAGCGGTTCGCGGCTGGCGAAATTATAGACGATGTTGGCGGCCGAACGCAGGTCCGACACTCGCTGAACGTAGTCGGCGGGAAAGGCGCCGGCTCCAGCCAGTGCGAGCGTGCCTTTCGGGCCGGCGTTGCTGATGACACAGTCCGTAGCGATCCGCACCCTCTCGTCGCCGCGCTGCACGATCACGCCGCGTACGGCGCCATTCTCGATGAGCAGCGATTGCGCAGGCGAGGACAGCCAGACCTCGCCATGCCTTGCAATGGCGTCGGCGAGCGCCTGCCAGACGCCGATCGTGCCCCGAGGGCCGAAGCCGAAGCGCTTGAAGGCGCCCTTGCTGACGAAATAGGTGAGGAAAGCGCGCGCCGGCAACTCGTCCGCATTGCAGGCGAAAATCGCCGCACAGAGGTTGCGGAAAATGGCGTGGACGCTCTCGTTGTTCGTAAAGGTCGAGAGCCATTCGGCGGTGGATTGGCGGCCGTCGGGCAGGGCGCCGGTGCGCGCTTCCGCGAACTTCTCGAGAATGCGCGCGGCCTGTTTCGTCATCTGGCCGAGCAGGAAGCCCCAGCCCCCCTTGCCTACGTCGACGACCTTGTGATCGAGATAGAAGGCCGATGCCGGCTCGGGAAAGCGCAAGTCGAGCGGCGCGCCGACGAGATGGAAGGTCTCCTCGAAGACGCCGCCGACCTCGAGCGCGATCGCGCCCTCGTTCACGATGAAGCCGTCGATGATATTGGTCGTCGCGCGGCCGCCGACCTTATCGCGCGCCTCGACGAGAATGGGATGAAAGCCTTGGTGGACGAGCCGCGCAGCCGCGCACAGGCCCCCTGCGCCGGCGCCGATCACGACGGCGTCGGCATGAACCTCTTTCATGCGTTCCCTCCTGACCGATCGGGGCGTTATCGCTCTTGTGGCCAGCGCTTCATGTCTAATATAAACCGGACGACCGTTCAACTATTTTGATTGTTGTCCACTCTCGTTTTATAAGGCGGCGAGCCCGGCGCATTTCGCGGGCGCAGAAGCGGACAGATCATGGCGCGCACGAGATCGCCGAAATTCGAAGACATTCAACTGGGGATATTGAAAAAGGCGGCGCGGCTTTTTGCAACCCATGGCTACGAGCGCACCTCGATCGGCGATCTCGTTCGCGCCTGCGATCTCTCGCGCGGCGCGATCTATCACTATTTCGAGTCCAAGGAGGCGATCCTCTTCGCCATGATGGATTCGCTGGTGCGCGGCCTGCTGGAAACGTTGAGCGAGGCGGCGGCGCAGGAGGGAGAGCCCGTCGAGCGTCTCGAACGGATCATCGCGTCTTTCGTCGAATACAACGCGCGCTCGCCGGATGAGCAGGTCATTCTGCTGAACGACATAGGCGCGCTCAGCCGGGCCGAACAGAAGCAAATTCATGCGATCGAGAAACAGGTTGTCGAACTCGTCGCCGAAGCGATTGCGGCGGCGGACACGCGCGGGATCGTCACGCCACGCACCCGAAAAGTTTACACGATGATGCTGTTCGGCATGATCAACTACACCTACACCTGGTACGACGCGAAGGGGCCCGTGAAGCCTCGCGAGCTCGCGACAATGGCGACGGATCTGTTCTTCAACGGCTTCTTGCCGGAGACAGGCGCCGGCGCGAGGCCGGCGCTTCGGATCGCGAAGAGCTGATTTTCTAAGCCGCCCCTCACATCCGCTTTGCGACTTCCTCGAGCATGACTTCGGTCGCGCCGCCGCCGATCGGCAGCACCCGCGCGTCGCGCGCCATGCGCTCGATCGGCGTGCCGCGCATGAAGCCGGTTCCGCCGTGCAATTGCAGGCAGCCGTGTACAACCTCGTGCAGGACTTCTGGCGAGAGCGCTTTCACCATCGAGACTTCGCGCACGCAATCGCGTCCTGCCGCCGCCAGTTCTGCCGCCTGATAGGCGAGCGCGCGGGCTGCCGCCGCCTTGCTCGCGAGCATCGCGAGCTTCTGGCGTACGCCCTGCTGATCCCAGAGCGAGCCGCCGAAGGCGCGGCGCGTCTTCACGTAGTCGACGGTCAACTCAATCGCCTTCGCGCTTTCGCCGGCGCAGATGCCGCCGATGCAGATGCGCTCGTTCTGGAACGTCTCCATGATGCCGTAGAAGCCTTTGTTGACCTCGCCAAGCAGCGCGTCCTTTGAAACGCGGACATTGTCGAATGTCAGCGCGGCCGTGTCCGAGCAGAGCCAGCCGTGCTTGTCCAGCTTGGTCGCGGAAACGCCGGGCGTATCGCGCTCGACGATGAACAGCGAGATGCCGCGGCTGCCCTTGGCGTCCGGGTCGGTGCGCGCGGCGACGATCAGCAGATTGCCGTAGACAGCATTGGTGATGAACATTTTCGATCCGTCGATCACCCAATCGTCGCCATCGCGGCGGGCGCGGGTCTTGAGGCCCGCGACATCAGAGCCCGCATGCGCTTCCGTCACCGCGATCGAGCAGATCATTTCGCCGCGCACGATCGCCGGCAGATATTTCGCTTTCTGCGCGGGCGTGCCGCGCAGCGAGATATGGCCTGCCGACATGTCGGTATGCACGAGAACGGAGGAAGTGAATCCGCCGAAGGTGCAGCGGGCGAGCTCTTCCGAAAACACCATGGAGGCGAGCGGCCCGAGATCCGTGCCGCCATATTCTGTCGGATAGCGCATGCCGAGCAGACCGAGCTCGCCCATCTTCCGGAATATCTCGCGCGGAATCTTGCCGGCACGCTCCCAGTCCTCGCCATTCGGCAGCACGTTCTCATCGACGAAGCGCCGCACCTGGTCGCGCATCTGCACGAGGTGCTCGGGCAGGGACGGCGGGTCGGGAAAGCGGAATTCGGCGGCCGAAGAACCGCGCGCCTGAACGTTCATGTCGCCTCCGGCGGGCCGCTCTGGACGGGGCCCTCATTGTGGCCAATAATTAAACCGAGCGTCCGGTTTATGCAATCGACGCCTTGGCGACTCGGCAGGGAAGGGCGCGCATGGCAATGGTGGTTTTCGCAAGGCAGGGCGCCGTCGCGGTGCTGACGCTCAACAATCCCGCGCAATACAATGCGCTTGCTTGGGAGCTACTGCGCGATCTCAACGCGGCGCTCGACGCGGCGCTCGCCGATGACGACGTTCGCGCGATCCTGCTTACGGGCGCCGGCAAGGGCTTTTGCTCGGGCGCGCAATTGGGCGGCGATACGTTCGCTCAGGGCGAGAGGATCGCGGATTCCATGCGCGACCTCGTCAATCCCGTGATCGAGAAGATGCGCAATTCGCCCAAGCCCGTCGTGACCGCGATCAATGGGCCGTCGGCGGGCGCCGGCGTCGGCGTGGCGCTCGCCGGCGACATGGTCATAGCGGCGCGCTCGGCGCGCTTCATTCTCAGTTTCGTGCGTCTCGGCGCGACGCTCGACGGCGGGACGTCGCTTTTTCTGCAACGCGCGATCGGCGTCGCGCGCGCGCGTGCGCTGGCGCTGACCGGCCAGCCATTGACGGGCGAGCAGGCCGCCGAATGGGGGCTGGTATGGAAATGCGTCGACGACGCGGAGTTGATGGAGGAGGCGATGGCGGCGGCGCAAAAGCTCGCGGCCGGGCCGCCGCTTGCCATCGCGAAGATCAAGGCGCAGCTCGAATCCGCCTGGACCGTCGATCTGACCGCGACGCTGGAACGCGAGGCGGTCGATCAGGCCGAAGTTTTCAAGACGGCGGATTTGCGCGAGGGAGCGGCGGCCTTCGTCGAGAAGCGCGCGCCGAGATTCGTCGGGCGTTGAAGCGGCGCGCGGACGATGCCGAGCGCGCCAAAAGAAGCGTAGAGGCGCAGGGAGCAGGCGTGCGGCCCCTCCCTGCGCGAGATGTACTTACTTGTACTTCTGGTTCCGCGCGATCGGCTTCCAACGTCCTTTCTCGACCTGCGCGATGAGCAGTTCCTCGGAGCCGAGATGGTTGGTCTTCGAGAATTTCACCGGCGCCTGGCCGAAAATGTCCTGGAAGGGCGTGCCCGTCTCCATCTTGTCGATCAGGCATTCCGTCGTCAGCGCCTTGCCGCACTGCGCGGCATAGTGCGCGAAGGCTTGCATGCCGTTGTAGCCGGTCGTGGTCTGCAGGTTCGGCGCGACGCCGAACATCTTCTTGTAATCTTCGATATACTGCTTGACCTTGCCGGTCGCGGTATCCTCGTAGAAGATTTCGAGCTGACCGACGCCGTAGAGCCCCTCGGCCATTTCCTTGCCGAGATCGACGACATCGGGAACGTAGGTCGGCGAGAAAGTGACCCAGGTCGGCTTGTAATCGCTCTTGGAGGCCACGGTCAGAATGCCGACGGACTCGCGCACAACCGAGCCGAGCGAAACCAGATCGCAGCCGTCCGCCTTCAGGCGCGCCACCTGCGACGAGAAATCGGTGGCGCCGCGCTTGAACGACACCATCGTGCCTTCCGGCAGGTTCATCGCCTTCATCTGATCCTTGTAGGCGTCAGTGAAGTTTTTGCCCATTTCGTCATCCTGGTAGATGATGCAGGACTTCTTCGGCTTCTTGGCCTCGATCAGATATTTGATGCCGGTGCGCGCCTGATCGTAGTAGGGCGAGAAGATATTGAACTTCAGCCGGTCTTCCGGCTTCTTCGGATCCATGGCGTAGGTGAATTCCGCCGCCGTGATCGAGAAGAGGTTGGTCAGGCCGGCCGCCTGTACGATCGGCAGCGGCGCGAGCGTCGTCGCCGAACCCATCGGCGAAACGATCGAGAAGACCTTGTCGAGTTCGATCAGCTTCTGTGTCGCGAGCACGGCCTTCTTGGGATCGTAGGCGTCGTCTTCCAGAATGTAGCGGATTTTGCGGCCGTTGACGCCGCCGGCGGCGTTGATCTGCGCGACGGCGAGCTTTGCGCCATTGGAGGCGGGAATGCCCCAGGACTTGATCGGACCCGACAGGTCCATATGCGTCCCGACGACGATTTCCGTGTCGCTGACGCCCTGGGTCTTGAACTGCGCGAAAGCCGGCGATGCGGCAAGCGCGCCTGCTGCGACGCTCACACCGAGCGCCAAGGCAAGTTTCTTCATGGTCTACTCCCTCCCTATTCGAAGCCTGTCAGCTTCCCCGTACCGAAAACATCTTGTGAACCAGACGACGACGCAAGTTCATCGCCGGACCGAGCAGCAGGTCGCCGGGCGCGAACGGCCGATCGGCGATCGTGATATTCGTTATGCGCGCATCGCCCAGAGCCTGGGTTGCGCGTGAGACTTCCGCGTCGATCAGCGCGCGGATTTCGGCCGCTTCCATCAGGCTCTTGTAGTGCGTGAAGGGAATGGCCTTCGACTGCGCATGCTGAACGACGCTGTCGTAATCGGCGAAGACGATCGCCGACAGTCGATCGCGCGCCTCGCCGCTGACGATGGCCGCGAGAATGTATGGCGACGTCGCCAGCGCATCCTCGATCGGCCAAGCCGAATGACCGCCGATCGCCGCGTCGCGGGCGCCCCGCAACGCAAAGCCCGCGCCGCGCGCCTCCGCGAGATCGCCGGCCTCGAACGCCTCGTTCGTCCGAGGCGCTTCGCCCGCGAAGGAGGCGCAGAGGGCCGTCGAGCGCAGGCGCAGGGCGCCATCGGCCGCGATCTCGAACGAGGCGCCACGCGCAAGCGTGAATTCGCGCGGCTGCCCGGCGGCGATGCCGACCGCGCCTCCCGCCTCCGTCACTGCGTAGACATCTTGGACGGCTAGGCCGAGCGCCGAAAGCCTCTGTGCGACGTCTTGCGCCAGCGGCGCGCCGGCAGACAACGCCACGCGCGCGCGCGACAGGCCGAAATCGCGTCGCACCTTGCGCAGGACGAACGACCCGAAGACGCTGGATCCGCGCATCGCGCTTTCGAACATCCGATGCTGCATCCGGGTGGCGCCGGCGCTCGCGCGCGAAAGAGTTCGCGCAAAACCGCTCCACAGGGCGGGCGATCCAGTGACGACTTGCGGTTGCAGCTCACGCAGATTGTCAGCGACAGTCTCGGCGCTCTCGGGAAAGTTCACGATCACGCCGGCGGCCAGGCAGGCATAGAAACCGAAGACGCGCTCGAACGCATGGCTCGCCGGCATGAGGGCGAGGCGTTCGTCGCCCGCGTGCATCTCGACGAGCGACAGGGCGCTGTCGACCGCCGCACGTAGCGCGTCGTGGGTGAACTGCGCGGCCCGCGACGGCGCCGACAGGCCCGATGTCGGGATGATCGCGGCCAATGCGCCGCCCGATGGAGCGCGCCAGGGCGCGTCCACCCGGATAGCGGCGTCTGCGCCCCTCTTCAGCAGCGCGTCGAACGCGATGACATGCTTGTCGCCGACTTCAGAGGCGGCGACGGCGTCGAAGCAGACGATGGTCTCGATGCCTGGCAGCGCGTCGCGCAAATCGAGCGCCGCATCGAGCGCTTCAACAGTATCGACGATCAGGACGCGGACGTTGCAGCGCGCGACGAGCGCAGCGAATTCGCCGGGAGCGGCTTCGGCGTGAAATCCGGCGGAAATCGCGCCGGCCGACTGGATCGCGAGGTCGCAGATCAGCCATTCCGGGGAGGGCGCGGCCAGAATGCCGGCGGTCTCGTCGGGTTTCAGGCCGAGTGCTGCGAGACCCGCGGCGCAATCGGCGACAGCGCGCGCGAGCGCCGCGCCGTCCGTTTCGTTCCAGATGCCGAGACGCTTCGCGCGCAGCACGGTGCGCGCGGGTTCGGCAAGCGCGCGGGCGAGGACGAGGCCCGGCAGGCTCGCGCCGTCCGCTGCGATCTCACTCATTTTCACCGCCGCATTCATGATGTCGCCCTCGCGCGCTCGCGTCTGCCGCGGCCGCGCGAATCCTCGGCGTGGACGCCGAGATACGATTCGCGAATCTCGTTCGAATTCATCAATGCCTCGCTCGTGTCGTGCATGACGACGCGGCCGACTTCGAGGACATAGCCATAATCCGCGGTCTCCAGCGCGACCTTCGCATTTTGTTCGACCAGCAGGATCGAGACGCCTTCCTCCTTGTTGAGGCGGCGGACGATCGCGAAGATTTCTTTCACCAGCAGCGGCGAAAGACCGAGCGAGGGCTCGTCGAGCAGGAGCACTTTTGGTCGGCTCATCAGCGCGCGGGAAATCGCCAGCATCTGCTGCTGGCCGCCCGACAGCAGGCCCGCCGGCTGATCGCGTCGCTCGCGCAGCACCGGGAAATAATTGTAGACCTTCTCCAGATCGGCCGCGACGCCGTCCTTATCCCTGCGCAGATACGCGCCCATCCAGAGATTGTCGCGCACCGACAGGAATGGAAACACTTCACGCCCTTC
>JAGRKN010000071.1:20360-41183 GCA_020442275.1 Rhodoblastus sp.
GTCACGGGATCGAGCACGCCGGACGTTGTCTTGAGAATCGTGGTCTTGCCCGCGCCATTGGCGCCGAGCACGGTGACGATCTTTCCACGCGGGACTTCGAGGCTCACGCCACGGATAGCAGTAATCGGCCCGTAGGCGGCCTCGACATTGGAGAGACGCAGGATCGGCTCGCTCATCCCTTACGCTCCAAGATAGGCGGCGACGACATCGGGATGGCTCTGCACTTCCTGCGACGTGCCCATCGCCATGATGCGCCCGTAGTTCAGCGCGAGCACGCGATCCGACACGCGGCTGACCAGCGACATGTCGTGCTCGACCATCAGGATGGTGATGCCGAGGCGGCGGTTGATCTCGAGAATCCATTCGGCCATGCGCGAGGTTTCCTCGACATTGAGCCCGGACGAAGGTTCGTCGAGCAGCAAGACCTCCGGGCCGATCGACAGGGCGCGGCCGACTTCCACCACCTTGCGCACGCCATATGGCAGGCCGGCGATCAGCGTATCGCGGTAGCGCTGCAAGCGCAGGAATTCCATGACCTCCTCGACCGCGTGGCGATGGCCGACTTCCTCGCGCCGCACCCTCGGCAGAAAGAACAGGTCTTCCCAGAAGCGGGTGGTGGAATGGCGGTGGCGACCGACCAGCAGGTTTTGCAGGACGGAAGCATTGTCGAACAGCTCGATATTCTGGAACGTGCGTGCAATGCCGCGTCCGGCGATCTGCTGCGCGTTGAGCTGCGTGATCTCCTCGTCCTTGAAGACGATGCGCCCGGTCGTGACGTTGTAGAGACGGCTGATGAGATTGAAGAGCGTCGTCTTGCCGGCGCCGTTCGGGCCGATGATCGTGAAGATCTCGCCCTTGGCGACCTCGAAGGAGACGCCGTCGACCGCCTTGAGGCCGCCGAACTGGATCGAGACGTCGTCGAGCGCGAAATAGGTCACCGGCCGCGCTCCGACTTGAGATACATCTTCTGGCGACGGAAGGTCGCCGGCTTGTAGAACGGGAATGCCTTGAACCAGGTCTTGATCTTCATCCACCGTCCGTCGAGCCCCATAGGCTCGTAGATGATGAAGAAAATAATGATGAGACCGAAAATCAGGCTTTTGACGCCGGGCGCGGCGAGCAGGACGCTCGCCTTGTCCTGCGCCATCGCCGAGCCCGTGATCGCGCCGATCAGCGCCGGCAGCTTGTCCTTCACGAAGACCAGCATCGGATCGACCATGATCATGAAGACCGCGCCCAGCGCCGCGCCGCGCAGCGAGGCGATGCCGCCGATGATGATGATCATCACGAACTCGATCGACAGCGCGAGCGTGAACATTTCCGGGCTGATGAACGACAGCTTGTGCGCGTACAGGACGCCGGCGAGCCCGGTCATGCCGGCCGAAAGCGCGAAGGCGAAAGTCTTGTAGCGCGCGGAATCGACGCCCATGCTGCGCGCCGCCGTCTCGCTGTCGCGCAGCGCCAGGAAGGCGCGCCCGGTCGGCGAACGAATGACGTTGACCGCGATCACGATGACAAAGATCGTCACGCCGATGCAGAGATAATAGAGGCCCCATTCGCCGAGCCTCTCGCCGAATACGGACGCGGGCTTGACCATCATGCCTTCGTTGCCGTTCGTCACCGTCTCCCAGCGCGCGAGGATTTCCTCGACGATCAGCGCGAAGGCGAAAGTCGCGATCGCCAGATAAATCCCGTGCAGCCGCAGCGCCGGCAGGCCGACCAACCATCCCACGAGGCCGGTCAGAAGCCCCGCCGCCGGCAGGTAGATGTAGATCGGCACCCCGAATTTCGCGGCGTTCGCGGCCGTGTAGGCGCCGATCGCCAGGAAGGCCGCATGGCCGATCGATGTCTGGCCGGCATAGCCCGACAGCAGGACGAGACCGATGCCGACGATCGTGTAGATCAGCACGAAGACGATCTGGCTGAGAAAATAGGAGCCGAGGACGAAGGGCGCAGCGCATAGCAGTAACAGCAGCACGCCGTAGGAGGCGACGGACTGCGGCGTCTTGAACAGGTTGAGGTCGCCCTCGTAGCCGGTGCGGATCTTGAAGGCCATTGTGTCAGACCTTCTTCAGGGCCGCGCCGCCGAACAGGCCTTGCGGACGCAGGAGCAAAACAGCGAGGAGCACGATATAGGCCGCGATATCCTTGAAGCCTTCCGGCAGGTAGAAGCCCGACAAGGTCTCGACGACGCCGATGATGACGCCGCCGGCGAGCGCGCCGGGTATCGAGGTGAAGCCGCCAAGCACGGCCGCAGGAAAGGCTTTGAGGCCGAGGAAGCCGAGATTGGCGTGGATGAAGGTGATGGGGGCCAGCAGGATGCCGGCCGTCGTCGCCACCATGGCGGAGATCGCCCAGATCGCCGCGAACATCTTCGTGACCGGGATGCCCATGTAATAGGCGGCGAGCATGTTCTGCGAAACCGCCTGCATCGCCACGCCCATGCGGGTGAAGCGGAAGAAGGAATAGAGGATTACGCACAGGAGCGCGGTCGCCACGATGATCGAGAGATTGTCCGCCGAGATCACCAGCGGCCCCATGTGAACGACGCCCTTGGAGAAGGGGGTCTCGATCCGCAGGTCGTCGGTGCCCCAGAACATGCCGGCAAGCGCGCGCAGCACCATGCCGAGGCCAATGGTCGCCATGACGATCGAAAATTGCGGATAGCCGAGGATCGGCCGCACCACGAGGCGCTCCATCGCCATGCCGAGCACCGCCATGCAGACGACGCAGGCCGCGAAACCCAGCCAGTAGTTGAGCCCGAGCGAGGCGATGAACGTGTAGGAGAGAAAGGCGCCGAGCATCATCAATTCGCCCTGGGCGAAATTGACGACCTCCGTCGCCTTGTAGATCAGCACGAAGCCGAGCGCGATCAGGCCATACACACAGCCAACCGCAATCCCGCTGATCGTCTGCTGGACGAAGTCGATCATAATCCTCCCCACCGGCCGCTTTTGCGGCTTCTCGTGCGACGGGCTTGAGCGCAGCCTCGACGATATGTCGTACAATCTTGCCCGACGCAAACTAAAGTCTGACGCAGGCCGGGCAGCTAGGCAAGCGGAAATTTAAACAGACGATTAATTTATCGAGGCTCGCGGTCGGCGCGGCTCAGCGGCCGCGCTGGCCCGCATCGCCCAGGATCGCATCGACCGCCGCCGAAAGATCGTCGGCGACGAAGCTCGGCGCGGTAGCGAGCGCGGCCTCCTGGCCGGTCCGATATTTGCCTGTCCGCACGAGCACTCCGGTCAGCCCGGCCGCCATGGCGCCGCCGACATCGGCTTCGATGTCGTCGCCGATCATCGCGATCCGGCGCGGCGCGAGATGCAGGGCGGCGGCCGCCGCGTCGAAGAAATCGCGCGCCGGCTTGCCGAAAACGCGCGCCTTGCGACGGCTCGCAAATTCGAGTGCGGCGACGAAAGGGCCGGCGTCGAGGCTGAGGTCGCCGTCGTGGTCCTGAAAGGCTCGATTGGTCGCGAGCGCCAGAAAGTCCGCGCCGTGCATCAGCTTTCGGAAAGCGGCGTTCATCTGCGCATAGGTGAAATATTCGCCGGCGTCGCCGACGATGACGGCCTCGCGCCCGCCCGCCGACAGACCCTCGAAATCCTCCCGCAGATCGGGATGGGTCACCAGATACGGCGACAAATTGCGCTCCAGGCAATAGGAGCGCGCGAGCGCGGCGGGCGTGAAGATGTGCCCTATGTCGACGACAAGGCCAAGTGACGCGAGATCGGCGGCGACACGGCGCCGAGGTCGGCGCGTCGTGTTGGTGATGAAGCGAAAAGGAACGTGCGCGCGCTCGAGGCGACGAAGCGCCTCCGCCGAGCCCGGAACCAAAGCGCCGCCGATCGTGACGACGCCGTCGAGATCGATCAGGAGGCCCTCGATCCCGCTCAGCCTGCTATTGCCGCTGGATGCCGGCTCCGCCGTCATCGGTCGTCCCCTGAACCTCACTTCCAGAAGGTGCAGCTAGCCGGCGTGCGACAAATTTCAAGCGGATGTGTCGGGCGCGAGCGACGCCTGGCGACGAAAATCGCGCGGCGTCAGACCGGTCCAGTTTCGAAATGCGCGCGAAAAACTTTTCTCGTTGCGAAAGCCGGCGGCCTGCGCCACACGCTTGATCGGCGCGCGACCGCGTGCAAGCGCATGCCGCGCGATCTCGACGCGCGCTTCCTCCTTCAATTCGCGTAGTGAGGCGTCTTCGCGCGCGAGCTGGCGGTGCAGCGTGCGCGTCGACAGCGCCAGCGCGTCGGCTATGTCTTCGGCGGTCGCATGCGGCGTACGCGCGTCGCGCAGCAGCTTGCGCACCCTCTCCACGAGAAGCCGGTCGCGGCGATAGGGCAGGACCGTGAGCGGCAGCGCCCGCTGCAACATGTGATCGAGATCGATTTCGTCGCGCTTCAGCGGCAGGGCGAGATAGCGCGCATCGAAGGCGATTTTCGCACGCGGCGCCCCGAACTTCAGATCCTTGCAGAAGATCGTCGGATAGACCGAGACATGCGGCGGCTCAGCGAACGGGAATTCGGCGCGCGCGAGCGCGATCTTGGAATCGATCGACCAGCAGGAGAAACCGAGCACGTAGCGCATGAGCGTGACGAGGCAGAATTCGCGATAGGGTCCGAGATCGCGGCGCTCCTCGATCGACCAGATCGCGAGGCCGCCGTCCACCGCGAGAGAAAACGCGACATCGTCGGTCAGGATGAGGTGGTGGCGCCGCCAGCGCCGCAGCGCGAGTTCGAGCGGTCCGCGCGTCAGCGAGGCGCGGCAGAGCATGCCGTAGGCGCCCCATGGCAGGCGGCGGGAAAACCATCCGAGCGCCTCGTCGTCGAGCTCGCGCATCGCGGCTTCCGCGAAAATCTCGAACTGCGCGGCTGTTACGCGCGCATTGCGGCGGCCGAGTTCTTTTGGCGAAATATGCGCCCTCTGGAGCGCGTCGTCCGGATCGAGACCGCGGTCGCGATACGCGCGAATGGCCGCGCTCACGAACGCAATCGGCGTAACGGCGCGGCCGGACGCCGCGAGAAACGGAAGGGGTTGGCGCGCGCTCATCGCAGGTTAATTGTGCAAAAATGTGGCGGAAAATGCAACCTCTTGGGCGACGCTGGCGCCGGCTTGCGAATAGGATCATCCTCGAACGTCGGGAGGACGAACATGAATATTCCGGGTATCGACCTCGGCCTGTCCGAGGACATCCGCATGCTGCGTGATACGGTGCAGGCCTTTGCCGCGGCGGAGATCGCGCCACGCGCGGCGCAAATCGACAAGGACAACGAATTTCCCGCCGATCTCTGGAAGAAGTTCGGCGACCTCGGCCTGCTCGGCATGACCGCGCACGAGGACTACGGCGGCTCGAACATGGGCTACCTCGCCCATATCGTCGCCATGGAAGAGATTTCGCGCGCCTCCGCTTCGGTCGGGCTGTCCTATGGCGCGCATTCCAATCTTTGCGTCAATCAGATTCGCCGCAACGGTACGGAAGCGCAGCGCAAGAAATATCTGCCCAAGCTCATCTCCGGCGAGCACGTCGGCGCGCTCGCCATGTCCGAGCCGGGCGCAGGTTCGGACGTTGTCTCGATGAGACTGCGGGCTGACAAGAAAGGCGACCGCTACGTCCTCAACGGCTCGAAAATGTGGATCACCAACGGTGGCGACGCCGACACGCTGGTCGTCTACGCCAAGACCGATCTCGAAGCGGGCCCGCGCGGCATGACCGCCTTCATCATTGAGAAGGGCTTTGCAGGTTTCAGCCACGGCCAGCATCTCGACAAACTCGGCATGCGCGGCTCCAACACGTTTCCGCTGTTTTTCGACAATTGCGAAGTGCCGGAAGAGAATGTGCTCGGCAAGGTCGGCGAGGGCGTGAAGGTGCTGATGTCCGGTCTCGACTACGAGCGCGCGGTTCTTTCGGGCGGCCCGCTTGGCATCATGGCCGCCTGCATGGACGTCACGATACCCTACATGCACGAGCGCAAGCAGTTCGGTCAGCCGATCGGCGATTTCCAGCTGATGCAGGGCAAGATCGCCGACATGTATTCGACCTGGCAGGCGACCCGCGCCTATATCTATGCGGTCGGACGCGCTTGCGATACGGCGGACCACGCGCGCACCCTGCGCAAGGACGCCGCCGGCGCCATCCTCTACTCCGCGGAAAAGGCGACATGGATGGCGGGCGAGACGATCCAGGCGCTCGGCGGCGTCGGCTACACCAACGAGTTTCCGGCCGGCCGCCTGTGGCGCGACGCGAAACTCTATGAGATCGGCGCCGGCACGAGCGAGATTCGTCGCATGCTGATCGGTCGCGAATTGATGGCCGAGACGAAGTAGAAAACGTGTTCGTCATTGCGAGGAGCGAAGCGACGAAGCAATCCATCCCCCAATCTGGATTGATTTTTCGGGGATGGATTGCTTCGCTGCGCTCGCAATGACGGCAAAACAAATTTGGAAACGCCCGATGCAAGCCCTGAAATCCAACGTCAACACGCGTTCCGACGAATTCAAGGCGAACGCCGCCGCCATGCGCGGTCTGGTCGACGACCTGCGCGAGAAATTTTCGACCGTCGCTGCCGGCGGCGGCGCGGAGGCGTGCAAGCGCCATGTTTCGCGCGGAAAACTGCTGCCGCGTGAAAGGGTCGATCATCTCGTCGATCCCGGCGCGCCATTTCTGGAGGTCGGCCAGCTCGCCGCCTATGGCATGTACGACAACGACGCGCCGTCGGCTGGCGTCATCACCGGCGTTGGCCGCGTGCAGGGCGTGGAGTGCATGATCGTCGCCAACGACGCGACGGTGAAAGGGGGCACTTACTATCCGATGACCGTGAAGAAACATCTTCGCGCGCAAGAGATTGCCGAGCAGAACAATCTGCCCTGCATCTATCTCGTGGATTCCGGCGGCGCTTTCCTGCCACGCCAGGATGAGGTTTTTCCCGACCGCGAGCATTTCGGCCGCATCTTCTTCAATCAGGCGAACATGTCCGCCAAGGGTATTCCGCAGATCGCCGTCGTCATGGGTTCCTGCACGGCAGGCGGCGCCTACGTGCCCGCCATGTCCGACGAGAGCGTGATCGTGCGCAATCAGGGCACGATCTTTCTCGGTGGTCCGCCGCTGGTGAAGGCCGCGACCGGCGAAGTGGTGAGCGCCGAAGACCTCGGCGGCGCGGATGTGCATACGCGCATCTCCGGCGTCTGCGACCATTTCGCGGAAAACGACGCGCACGCGCTCTTCATCGCGCGCCGCATTGTTTCCAATCTCAATCGCACCAAGCCGGTCGGCCTGAAGATCGGCGCGGCCGACGAGCCGCTCTACGATCCCTCGGAACTCTACGGCGTCATCCCGACCGACACGCGAAAACCCTATGACGTGCGCGAAGTGATCGCGCGCATCGTCGACGGTTCGCGCTTCGACGAATTCAAGGGGCGCTACGGGGCCACGCTGGTGACGGGTTTCGCCGAACTCTACGGCTATCCCGTCGGCATCATCGCCAACAACGGGATTCTCTTCTCAGAGAGCGCCCAAAAAGGCGCGCATTTCATCGAGCTCTGCGCGCAGCGCGGCATTCCGCTGATCTTCCTGCAGAACATCACCGGTTTCATGGTCGGCCGCAAATACGAGAACGCCGGGATCGCGCGCGACGGCGCCAAGATGGTGACGGCGGTCGCGACCGCGCAGGTGCCGAAGCTCACCCTGATCCTCGGCGGCTCCTTTGGCGCCGGCAATTACGGCATGTGCGGCCGCGCCTATTCGCCGCGCTTCCTGTGGATGTGGCCGAATGCGCGCGTGTCCGTCATGGGCGGCGAGCAGGCCGCGAGCGTGCTCGCCACCGTGCGCCGCGACGGAATCGAGGCCAAGGGCGGTGAGTGGAGCAAGGAAGACGAAGACAGGTTCAAGGCGCCGATCCGCGACCAGTACGAGGCGCAGGGACATCCCTATTACGCCACCGCGCGACTGTGGGACGATGGCGTCTTCGATCCCGTCGACACGCGCCGCGTGCTCGGCTTGTCGCTGTCAGCCTCGCTCAATGCGCCGATCCAGCCGACGAAGTTCGGTTTGTTCAGGATGTGACGCTCTGGACCGCGAGCCGTCAGGCTCGCATCCGCAGGCGAGCCTGAAGGCTCGCGGTCCAAGAATTGGGAAACGCCATGTTCGAAAAGATCCTCATCGCCAATCGCGGCGAAATCGCCTGCCGCATCATCAAGACGGCGCGGCGCATGGGCGTCGCCACCGTCGCGGTCTATTCCGAAGCCGACGCCGGCGCGCGCCACGTGCGCATGGCGGACGAAGCCATCTTCATCGGGCCATCGCCAGCGCGCGAAAGCTATCTGGTGATCGACAGGATCATAGACGCCGCTAGACGCACGGGCGCGCAGGCGATCCACCCCGGCTACGGTTTTCTCTCGGAAAACGAGGCCTTCTGCCACGCCTGTGATGCGGCGGGAATCGTCTTCATCGGCCCGCCGGTCGACGCGATCCGCGCCATGGGCTCGAAGTCCGAAGCCAAGAAGCTGATGGAGGCGGCCAATGTACCGCTGACGCCGGGTTATCACGGCGACGACCAGGATGCAGCGCTTCTGAAATCGAAGGCTGACAGCATCGGCTATCCCGTCATGATCAAGGCGGCCGCCGGCGGCGGCGGCAAGGGCATGCGGCAGGTGATGAAGGCGGAGGATTTTGAGGCCGCGCTCGCCTCCTGCAAGCGCGAAGCGGCGGCGAGTTTCGGCTCGGATCACGTGCTCGTAGAAAAATATATCGTGCGCCCGCGACACGTCGAAATTCAGGTGTTCGGCGACACACACGGAGAATGCGTCTATCTCTTCGAGCGCGACTGTTCGGTGCAGCGCCGTCATCAAAAGGTGCTTGAAGAAGCGCCCGCGCCGGGCATGACGCCGGAGCGCCGTCGTCAGATGGGCGAGGCCGCGGTCGCTGCTGCCAAGGCGGTCGGCTATGTCGGCGCCGGCACAGTGGAGTTCATCGCCACGCAGGACGGCCAGTTCTATTTCATGGAAATGAATACCCGCCTGCAGGTCGAGCATCCCGTGACCGAGATGATCACGGGCCTCGATCTCGTCGAATGGCAATTGCGCGTCGCCGCCGGCGAGCCGCTGCCACTCGCGCAAGAGCAATTGCATATCAACGGCCACGCGCTGGAAGCGCGCATCTATGCCGAGGACCCCAACAAGAATTTCCTGCCGTCGACCGGCAGGCTCGCTCACCTCGCGCCGCCGCCCGAAAGCCTCAACGTGCGCGTCGACACCGGCGTGGAGGAGGGCGACAGCATCAGCCCCTTCTACGATCCCATGATCGCAAAACTGATCGTGTGGGACGACGATCGCGATCGCGCGCGCGCGCGGATGTTGCAGGCTTTAGCTGACTATCGCGTCGTCGGCGTCAACAACAACATCGATTTCCTCTCGCGCCTCGTAGCCTGTCCTGCCTTCGCTTCGGCCGATCTCGACACCGGCTTGATCGAGCGCGAGCGCGGCTTTCTGTTTCCGGGCGCCGAGACGCCGCCGGACGAGGCCTTCCTGGTCGCAACGCTCGCGGATCTCCTCCGCGAGCGCGATTTCGCGCTGACGCGCGCGCAGCGCAGCGCCGACCCGACATCGCCCTGGCATCAGCGTGATGGTTGGCGGCTCAACGGCGCAGCGCGGCGCGCGCAGCTCTATCGCTTCGGCGATGTGCAGACGAGCGTCGGCGTTCTCGCGCACAATGGCGGCTATGCGCTGTCGCTCGCCGACCGGACGCATGCCGTGCGTGGAAAGATCGACGAGCGCGGCGCGATGCGCGTCGAGATCGACGGCGTGCGCAAGGACGCCGCCGTGATCGCGGCCGGGCACATGCGTCATGTCTTCATCGATGGTCGAGCGTGGCGGCTCGCGGCGGTAGATCCGCTGCATGTCGCAACCGATGGCGCCAGCGGCCATGGCGGCCTGCTTGCGCCCATGCCGGGCAAGGTCATCGCCATCATCGCCGAGGCCGGCGCCAAGGTGGACAAGGGAGCGCCGCTACTGATCCTCGAGGCGATGAAGATGGAGCATACGATCACGGCGCCGTCGGATGGCTTGCTCAAAGCGCATCGTTTCGCGGTTGGCGATCAGGTCGGCGACGGCGCTGAACTGGTCGAATTCGAGGCGGCGAAGGCGTAAGATCAATCAAAGAATATTGAGGGAACGGCCATGACGAAGCTGAGCCAGGACAAGGGCGCGACCGACATCCCGCTGATCGAGCAGACGATCGGCGCTTATTTCGACGCCGCCTGCGCGCGGCACTCCGCGCGCGAGGCGCTGGTGTCGCGCCATCAGAACGACCGACTCACCTATGCCGAACTCAAGCGTCGCGTCGATGCTATCGCCTGTTCGTTGAGGCGGCTCGGGCTCGAGAAGGGCGACCGCGTCGCCATCTGGTCGCAGAACAATGTCGAATGGTTGCTGACGCAGCACGCGACCGCCAAGGCCGGTCTCGTGCTGGTCAACATCAACCCGGCCTATCGGCGCGCGGAACTCGAATATGCGATCAACAAGGTCGGCTGCCGCGCCATCGTCCTCTCGTCTGCGTTCAAGACGTCGAATTACATCGAAATGCTCGGCGACCTCGCGCCGGAACTGGCTTCGGCCGAGCCCGGCGCGCTGAAGGCGGCCAAGCTGCCCTCGCTGCAATTCGTCATCCGCCTCGGCTCGGACAAGACTCCCGGCATGTACAATTTCGGCGAGCTGTCGACGCCGCCCTCTGACGCCGAAATGGATGCGCTGGCCGCGCTCGGCGCGACGCTCAAGGCCGACGAGCCCATCAATATCCAGTTCACTTCGGGTACGACGGGCAACCCCAAGGGCGCCACGCTCACCCACCGCAACATTCTCAACAACGGCTTCTTCGTCGGCGAGGCGATCCGGCTCACCGACAAGGACAAGATCTGCGTGCCGGTTCCGCTCTACCATTGCTTCGGCATGGTGATGGCCAACCTCGGCGCGCTGACACATGGCGCGACGCTGGTCTATCCCGCCGAAGCCTTCGATCCGCTCGCCGTGTTGCAGGCCGTTTCCGAAGAGCGCTGCACGACGCTCTACGGCGTGCCGACAATGTTCATTGGCGCGCTCGATCATCCCGATTTCGCGAAATTCGATCTGTCGTCGCTGCGCACCGGCATCATGGCCGGCAGTCCCTGTCCGATCGAGGTGATGAAGCGCGTCATCAGCCAGATGCACATGAGCGAGGTGACGATCGCCTATGGCATGACCGAAACCTCTCCGGTCTCGACCCAGAGCGCGGTCGACGATTCCATCGAGCTGCGCGTGTCGACCGTCGGGCGCGTCCAGCCACATGTTGAGATCAAGATCATCGACGCCGACGGCAAGACCGTGCCGCGCGGCGTCACCGGCGAATTCTGCACGCGCGGCTATTCGATCATGCGCGGCTATTGGGGCGACGTCGCCAAGACGGCTGAGGCCGTCGATGGCGAGGGCTGGATGCACACCGGCGACCTCGCCACCATGGATGACGACGGCTATTGCAACATTGTCGGCCGCATCAAGGACATGGTCATTCGCGGCGGCGAGAATGTCTATCCGCGCGAGATCGAGGAATTTCTCTACCGCCACCCCAAGATCAGGGATGTGCAGGTCGTAGGCCTGCCCGACAAGAGATTCGGCGAGGAACTCTGCGCCTGGATCGTGCCGCGCGAGGGTGAGACGATCACGGAAGACGAGGTGCGCGACTTCTGCAAGGGCCAGATCGCCCATTACAAGGTGCCGCGTTACATCAAATTCGTGGACGGCTTCCCGATGACGGTCACCGGCAAGATCCAGAAATTCCTGATCCGCGACCAGATGAAGCAGGAGCTCGGGCTCGAGGAAAGCAAGACGGCCTAGGCGCACGGCAGGCGCGCAGGGAAGCGCAATGCGGCGTTGGAACGGTTGGGGCGATGTTGGCGTGGAGGCGCATCTGCCCGATGGCGAGCTCGAATTTCTGCGCGAGCGGATCGGAGCGAGGCAGCCGCCAGTCGATGCGACGAAAGAACAGGCGCTGGCCGATATCGGCCTCTCAGGCCTGCCCGATCACTCTCTTGTCGACACGAGCGTCGAGGCGCTTCCGACGGCGAGTTTCGGGCAGAGCCTCGGCGCCTGGCTGCGGCTGCGGTGATGAAGGCGGCGCGGCCCGGCGAGCTCGAGTCGATCGGCCCGACGCGGACCGTCGGGTGGAACTACGCTGGGCGTTCCGGGCCGAGGACGTGTTGCGTCTGGAGGCTGCGATGCCGCGCCGTACCCCGCTCGGCCTGCTGCTGCGAAACGGCGCAGCGGAGACGCGCGAGCGGGTCGACGCCATTGCGCGTGCGGAAATGGGCTGGAATGATGCGCGCTGGCGCTCGGAGAGGGAGCGCTACCGTGCGCTGATCGCGCACTGCTATTCGCTGCCGGCGGACGCATGACCAACGTTTCGACCGAACTTCTGCTTTCGATCGACTGCGGCACGCAGAGCGTGCGTGCGCTGGTTTTCGATCTCCAGGGCGAACTCGTCGGC
The DNA here is from genome assembly GCA_020442275.1 of Rhodoblastus sp. Lineage (GTDB taxonomy): Bacteria > Pseudomonadota > Alphaproteobacteria > Rhizobiales > Beijerinckiaceae > JAJXWB01. Next base: position 32,866 of record JAGRKN010000071.1, read on the forward strand.
CGTCGGCAGCACGTATTCGACTCCTATACTACGCCGCACGAAAACTGGCTTGAGCACGACGCGGAAGAATTCTGGCGCGCGACTGGCGCCGTGTGTCGCGCCCTGTTCGAGGAAAGGCCTGATCTACAGGCTCGCATCAAGGGCGTCGCGGTCACGACGCAGCGCGGCTCTCTGGTGCTCGTGGACGAGCAGGGCGCGGCGATCCGGCCCTTCATCATCTGGCTCGATCAGCGTCGCGCGTCGCGCCCGCCCAAGGCGCCGATTGTATGGCGCGCCGCCTTTGCGCTGGCGCGCCTGTCCGACGCGATCGGCTATCTCACCCGCCAGGCCGAGCTGAACTGGATCGCCGAGAACGAGCCCGACGCGCTGAAGCGCGCGCACAAGATTTTGCTCGTGTCCGGCTGGCTCAACTACAAGCTCACGGGTCGGTTCGTCGATGCGGTCGGCTCGCAGGTCGGCTACATCCCCTTCGACTTCAAGAAACAGGACTGGGCCGGACGCCTCGACTGGCGATGGAAGGCGCTGTCGGCGCGCCGCGACCAGATGCCCGAGATACGCCCCTCGGGCGCTGTGCTCGGCGGCCTCACCGCGCAGGCTGCGGCCGCGCTCGGACTGGCAGAGGGGCTACCCGTGATCGCCGCAGCCGCGGACAAGGCATGCGAAGTTGCGGGCTGCGGCGCGAACTCGCCGGAGATCGGGGCGCTCTCCTATGGCACGTCTGCCACTGTCGCCGTTACCTCGCCGCGTTACGTCGAGGCGACTCCGCTCATTCCGCCCTATCCGGCGCTCGCTCCCGGCCAGTTCAATCCAGAGGTCCAGATCTTTCGCGGTTTCTGGATGGTCAACTGGTTCCGGCGGGAATTCGGCCATCCCGAGGTGGCCGCTGCGCTCGCCGAGCGCATACCTGTGGAGCCGCTGTTCGATCGGCTGATCGCCGAAATTCCGCCTGGCAGCCAGGGGCTCATGCTGCAGCCCTACTGGACGCCCGGGGTGAGAAACCCCGGTCCAGACGCGCGTGGCGCCGTGATCGGATTTACGGACGCCCACACGCGCGCCCATCTCTATCGCGCCATTCTGGAGGGCATCGCCTACAGCCTGCGCGAGGGCAAGGAACGGATCGAGAGGCGGGCGAAGGTCGCGGTCACGAGCCTGCGCGTATCCGGCGGCGGCTCGCAATCCGACGCGGCCATGCAGGCGACAGCCGACATTTTCGCCATGCCCGCCGCTCGTCCGCATACCTACGAGACATCGGGCCTCGGCGCGGCGATCGCCTGCGCGGTCGGTCTCGGGCTCCACGACGGTTTCGATACGGCGACGGCCGCGATGACGCGGGTCGGCCAGGTTTTCGAGCCGGACGCCGACCGCGCCGCGCTGTATGAACGCCTCTACACCGGCGTCTACCGCAGGATGTACGAGCGCCTGCAGCCGCTCTACGCCGAGATTCACGCCGCGCTCGACCGCTGAGCGGGCTTCGTCCAGAGATCGTTAATCCTGTTGGGCGAAGCGGCATTTCCGGCGCTGGCCGTCGGTTTCCCGTAAACCGGCGTTTACGCGATTGCGGCATGGTCCGGGAGCCTGCGTCCATGACGCGGTCCGAACCATTCCGGGGAATTCATGCCCGCAGCGACTTACTCGACCCAGCAGACCGCCGCCTCGCGCGAAAATGCGCAGCCACGACCGGTTGGCTCCGAGAAACCGGGCCGTCTCATTTCGCAGCCCACGGTGATCGCGACGACGCTTGCCGCCGATGTCGCGACCATCGTCGCGACCGGCGCGCTCAGCTTCGCCCTCTGGTACGAGGGCGGCGCGGGCCCGAGCGCACTGATCGCGATCGCGGCAGTGACGGCCGGCGTTCCAGCCGTCCTGAAGTCGCGTTGGGCCTATACGATTCCGGCGCTGTCCTCGCCCGCACAACAACTGGCGGAGCTCGCGCTCGCCCTGTTCGTCGCGATCAGCGCGGTGATCGTCGTCAATGTCGTGGCGGGCGTCGCCGTCGCGCCGATGCGCGGTTGGGCGCTCCACTGGTTCCTGTTCGCGCTGGCGGCCTGTATGACGCAGCGGCTGGTGCTTGTGCGACTGCTGGCGAACTGGTCCAAGGCCGGCCGCATGGCCCGTCGCACCGTGATCGTCGGCGGCGGCAAGCCGACTTTCGATCTCATCGAGCGTCTCGACCGCACCGGTTCGGGCGCCATCCAGATTCTCGGCATCTTCGACGATCGCGACAAGTATCGCTCCCCGGAGCAGGTCGGGCGCTACGCCAAGCTCGGCAAGTTCGAGGATCTCGAGGCCTTCTGCCGCGAACAGCGCGTCGATCTCCTGATCATCGCCCTGCCGACGGTCGCCGAGGAGCGCATCCTGCATATCCTCAAGATGCTGTGGGTCCTGCCGATCGACGTGCGTATCGCGGCCTTGGGCTCGAAGCTCAAGTTGCGTGCGCGAGCCTACAATTACATAGGCGACGTGCCCTTCCTGCCTGTCTTCGACAAGCCTATGTCGGACTGGTCGGTGGCCGTGAAGTCGATCGAGGACCGTGTGCTCGCCGCGGTCGGACTTCTCGTGTTGTCGCCATTGCTGGCGCTAGTCGCGCTGGCCGTGAAACTGGATTCGAAAGGCCCGATCTTCTTTCGTCAGAAACGCTACGGCTTCAACAATGAGCCCATCGGCGTCTACAAGTTCCGCTCCATGTATGTCGACCAGTGCGACGCGACCGCGACAAGACTCGTCACCAAGGGCGATCCGCGCGTCACCAAGGTCGGCGCCTTCATCCGCAAGACCTCGCTCGACGAGCTGCCCCAGCTCATCAACGTGCTCAAGGGCGAACTGTCGCTCGTCGGACCGCGTCCGCACGCCATGCAGGCCAAAGCGGAAGGTCGCATCTACGATGAAGTCGTCGAAGGTTATTTCGCACGCCACAAGGTCAAGCCCGGCATTACCGGCTGGGCTCAGGTCAATGGCTGGCGCGGCGAAACCGACACGCTCGAGAAGATCGAGCAGCGTGTCGCGCACGACATCTACTATATCGAGAACTGGTCGACCTGGCTCGACCTGAAGATACTCGCGATGACGCCGCTGTCGCTCGTGACGACGAAGAACGCCTATTGAGCCATCGTCCAGGCGGCGCTTCGGCTGTTTGGCCGCCGACGCCGGCTTGACTCGCCGTCCCCGATATCGAACGCTCCTGAAATTGCGGAGGAGCGCGCAAGGCGCGCATTCGGGCGTCGAAGGGGCGAGTGCATGAGTTCAGCTTTGCTTGGTCGCGCGCGCATCGTCGGCGTGGTTGTCGCCGCGGCGATGCTTGCCGGCTGCGGCGCAACCGAAAGAACGCTCACCCCCGCCGTGGCGCCGTCTTCAGGTGGAACGGCCGCGCTCGGTCCTCCCGCCCCGACCGTTCCCGCCGATCAGCTCGTCGGCAAATGGGGGCTAGGCGCCTATCATCGCGACAGCGATCGACCGCGAACCGAAAAGGAAGCACGCGCCCAGTGCTCGAACCCCTATGTCATCGCCAAGGGCTCGAAGGGCGGCGTGATCATGAATGTCGCCGATGAAAAGGAGCCGGAGGAATTGTTCCTGAAGACCTCGGGCGGCAAGACATACCTCGGGCCGCCGGGGCCGGCGCCGATGGCTGAGGATCGCGAGATGGTGTCGAATGACGGACGCGTCATGATCATGCGCTTTATGGATCCCGATGTGATCAAGCGCTACGGCACATCGATCTATGTGCGCTGCGGCGCCTAATTTTCGCGGGAGCTGGCCATGAGCAGATTTTTCGCGAAGTCGAGCCTCCTCGCGATTGCCGGCGCGGCTGGCCTCGTGCTCGCGTCCCATGCAATCGCCCAGCATCGTGCGGCGGAGCAGATGGACGTGCTCGACGAGCCGGGCAGGGTGCCGACCGAGGAGGAAGAACAGCTGCCGCCGCAATACCAGCGCCAGCTCGTCTTTTTCCGCACGACCGAGGCGCCGGGCACGATCGTCGTCGATTCCAACCAGCGCTTTCTCTATCTCGTGCAGCCCGACAATCGCGCGATCCGCTACGGTATCGGCGTCGGCCGCGACGGCTTCCGCTGGTCGGGCGTGCTCAGGATCGCACGCAAGCAGGAATGGCCGGACTGGCGCCCTCCGCCGGAGATGATCCAGCGCCAGCCCTACCTGCCGCGCTTCATGGCGGGCGGACCGGGAAATCCCATGGGCGCGCGCGCCATGTATCTCGGCAATACGGTGTACCGCATCCACGGCACCAATCAGCCGCAGACCATCGGCTCGGCCGTATCCTCGGGTTGCTTCCGGCTTGTCAATGGCGATGTGACCGATCTCTTCAATCGTGTCGCGGTCGGCACGAAAGTCGTCGTGCGCCAGCCTTCCTCGCTTTGATCTCTTCGCGCCAATCTCTCGTTTCGGAAAGACCGGCCATGGCCATTCGCCTTTTTCGCTACGCTGCTTTCGCTTCGCTCGGCCTGCTTGCGCAGCTCGGCGCTGCACAGGCGCAGACGACGCTCGCCGCCGTCAAGGCGCGCGGCTCGCTCGCCTGCGGCGTCAGCCAGGGGCTGGCTGGTTTTTCGCAGGCCGACGCATCCGGCAAGTGGAGCGGTTTCGACGTCGACTTCTGCCGTGCGATTGCCGCCGCCGTTTTCGATGATCCGAACAAGGTGTCCTTCAAGTCCTTGTCGGCCGAAGCGCGTTTTGATGCGCTGAAGAAGGGCGAGATCGATGTGCTCTCGCGCAACTCGACATGGACCATGGGGCGCGAGGCCGCGCTTGGTCTCAAGTTCACGGGCGTGACCTACTACGACGGTCAAGGCTTTCTCGTCGCGCGGGAGCCGGCGGTGATGTCGCCGCTCGATTTTTCCGACGTCAAGATCTGCGCGCAAACCGGCACGACCAATCGCGATAACGCCGTCGACTTTCTCACCACGAACAACGTCAAGCATGCGATTGTCGAGGTCGGCAGCCCCGATGACATGATCAAGGCCTATCAGGATGGGCGCTGCAATGTCATGACGGCCGATACGTCGCAGCTCCATGCGCTGCAGATCAGACTTTCCAAGCCCGGCGCGTCGGTCATTTTGCCGGATGTCATTTCCAAGGAGCCGCTTGGGCCGGTCGTGCGACAGGACGATCCGCAATGGTTCGAGATCGTCAAATGGACTCATTTCGCCATGCTTGACGCCGAAGAGCTCGGCGTCTCGACCAAGACCCTGCCGGCAGCGCTCGCTTCCGCCAAGCCGGATGTCCGGCGCCTGATGGGAACGGATGGCAATTACGGCGAGCAGATCGGACTGACGAAGGACTGGGTGTCGCGCATCGTGCGCGCTGTCGGCAATTACGGCGAAAGTTTCGAGCGCAACGTCGGGACCTTCTCGAACCTCGGCATTCCCCGTGGCCTGAACCAGCTCTGGTCGCGCGGCGGCATTCAATACGCGCCGCCGATCAGGTGAGTTTGGCTCAGTAAGAATACAAGACAGGCAAACGGGCCTGCTCCAGCATGGAGCTGGTGACGCCGCCGAGCACCAGCTGGAACAATCGCGAATGCGCGAAGGCGCCCATCACGAGCAGGTCGGCCTGACCGCTTCCAGCGAGATGATCTAGCATTGTGCGCCCGGCGTCGCCGTGCGCGATCGGCAGGTCCAGCAGGCTGAGTGCTGGGCAATGGCGCGAGAGATGCCTCGCGATATCGGAGCCGGCAAGGTCGCTGGCGCCGCCCTCCGTCACGCAGACGACTTCCACCGAATCGGCCCGCGCCAGCAGGGGCAGGGCGTCGCCGACGGCGCGCGCGGCGCGTCCGCCGCCATCCCAGGCGACTGCGATGCGTCGCGCTGCCGCGCCCTTCGTCCAGTCGCCCGGCACGACGATCGCGGGTCTGCCGCACCCGAAGAGTATCGCCTCGATCAGGCCCGTTTCGGAGGACAGGGCGCCGCGCGCCTGCGGCAGAACAACCATGTCGCTCGCCCGCGCGCCGGCTACGGCCTTGTCGCGTGCATCCAGATAGCGGCCCTGCAGAATTTCGCAGTCGCAAGTCACGCCGGCCAGCCGCGCCGCCGTCTCGATCCTTGCCTGGAGATCTCTGGCGGCGGCCAGCCGCTCGGCATTCACCTCGTCGACCAGCGCTTGCACCATGGGCAGCACGCGCGCGCTCGGCAGATCCAGCTCCGCCGGCGCCAGGCGGCACGACAGATGCGCCCGCGCCTGTTCCGCCAGCGACACGGCATAGCTGATCGCACTGTCCGCGACAGTCTTCCGATCGGCGATCATCGCGAGGCAAATCGTCTTCAGGTCCATGCGGCGTTCCTTTCCCATCAGTCGACAATAGCGCTTTTCCGAGGTCTTTGTGGCTGATCAATGAGATGGCGGGTCGATGACGCCAGCAGAATTTGATCTGGCCCCGCGCGCCGTCGCAGCATCGCTGCAAAGACATGGCGCTGAGGTAGGATGCCTGATGACCCCGTCGCCCGGCGCGTTCGCGCCGCTCACCGAAGCCGAAGCCCGCGAGAGTATCGCACGCGTCGGCCTGAACGAACTCGAGGCTCTGCCGCAGCGAGGCGTCGGTCGCATCCTGCGGTCCACCCTGTCCGAACCCATGTTCGCGATGCTGCTGGCCGCCGCCGCGCTCTACCTGTTGCTCGGCGATTTCGGCGAGGGCGCCTTGCTGGTCGGCGGCGCCATCCTGTCCATCGGCCTCGTCGTTATGCAAGAGACGCGCAACGAGCGCGCGATCGCGGCCTTGCGCGCGCTTGCCGCGCCGACCGCGCGCGTGCTGCGGGCCGAGGGCGAGCGACGCATTCCTGTGCGCGATATCGCGCCGCGCGATTTCATTTTGATCGGCGAGGGGGAGCGCGTGCCTGCCGACGCCGTCGTGCTGCGCGGCGACGTGCTGGCGGTCGACGAATCCATCCTGACCGGCGAATCCGCGCCGGTCCTGAAGGCGCCCTGTTCGGGGGCGCCGGACATGGACATGGATCCCGAGCCCGGAGACCCCTCTTCGGTCGTGTTCTCGGGAACGATGACGACGCGCGGTCAGGCGACGCTGCTCGCCTTGCGCACCGGCCGTTCGACCCGGCTCGGGCGGATCGGCCGCTCGTTGTCCGCGATCGAGCAGGGACAGACGCCGCTGCAACGCATCATGCGTCGCGTCGTCGGCTGGCTCGGCGCGGCGGCGCTCGCCTTCTGTTTCCTCGTCGCTGTCGCCTACTGGTATTTTCGCGGTGACTGGATCGAAGCAGGGCTCGCGGGCCTGACGCTCGCCATATCGCTCACGCCCGAAGAATTTCCGATGGTGCTGGTCGTCTTTCTGGCGCTCGGCTCCTGGCGGCTTGCGCGCCACAACGTTCTCGCGCGCCGTTCCGCTGTCATCGAGACGCTGGGCGCGGTCAGCATGCTCTGTGTCGACAAGACCGGAACCTTGACGCAGAACAGCATGGAAGTCGCCGCTCTCGCCGCACACCAGGGCGTATGGCGACCCGAGGCAGGTCCGCTGGCGGATCTCGCTGGCCTGCTCGACGCCGCCTCGCGCGCCTGCGCCGTCGAGCCGTCCGATCCGATGGACCGCGCCTTGCACCGGCTGGCGGAGAGTTCCGGCGTTTCGTTCGACGCATCGCAGTCGATCAGAACCTATCCGCTGCGTCCCGATCTCCTGGCCTTCATCCATGCCTGGCGTGCGGACGACGGCGCGATGGCGGCAGCCAAGGGAGCGCCGGAAGCGATTTTTCGACTCTGTCGGACGCCCGAGGCTGACCGCGCGGCGATCGTGGCGGAACTTGCCGGCTTCGCAGAAGAGGGGCTGCGAGTCCTCGCCGTAGCCTCGTGCGAAAAATTCGATCTCGCGCGTGAGGCGGAAGGGCAGGAGTTTCGATTCGAGGGACTGGTCGCCTTCCGCGATCCGCTGCGCCCCGATGTCCGAACGGCGATCGCCGAAGCGCGCGAGGCGGGCGTCGCGGTGGCGATGATCACAGGCGATCACCCCGCGACGGCGGTCGCGATCGCGCGCGAGGCCGGAATCGATTGCGCGCAAGGCGTGCTGACAGGAGCCGAACTCGCGGCGATGACGCCAGAGGAATTGCGGAGCCGCTTGCAGGAAGCCCGGGTCTTCGCCCGCGTCAGGCCGGAGCAGAAGCTGGCGTTAGTCGAAGGCTTCAGGGCGCTTGGTCATGTCGTCGCGATGACCGGCGACGGCGTCAACGATGCGCCCGCGCTGAAGGCGGCGGACGCTGGCATCGCGATGGGCAAGCGCGGGTCCGACGTCGCGCGCGAGGCGGCCGACATCGTCCTGCTCGACGACAATTTCGCCTCGATCGTCGGCGGCGTGCGCCTCGGCCGTCGTATCTTCG
>JAGRKN010000071.1:41344-51737 GCA_020442275.1 Rhodoblastus sp.
GGCGAGCCCGGCGCCCGCGACGCGATGCGGCGGCGCCCGCGACCGCGCACCGAGCCCCTGTTCGGACTGCGCCATATCGGCATGGGAGTTCTGGACGGCGTCGTCCTTCTGATCGCGGTCTTTGCGCTCTATCTGCTGGCGCTGCGGCAGCAAGTGCCCGCGGAGCAGGCGCGCGCGGCGGCCTATATCGCGCTCGTCTGCGGCAATCTCGCGCTGGCCTTCGCGACGGCCGCCGAACCCGGCACCTCGTTCTTCGACGCGCGACGCCGGATTTTCTGGGTTATCGCGGTGGTCGCCATAGCGCTGCTCGCCATTGTCGTCGCCTTTCCGGTTCTGGCCCCGCTCTTTCGCTTCCAGGCTCCGACGCCGATCTGGCTGGCGGCGAGCCTCGGCGTTGCGCTGGTCGCAGGCGCCTGGAGCGGCGTCCTCCGGCTCCTGCGCGGCCCGTAGCGCGGACGCCGTCGTCGCCGCCTTGTCCGGCGAACCGCCGCCGCCTATTGTCCGCGCCGATGGATCAATATTCGCCAAGCGACGGACCGCGCGACGCGGTCGAACAGCCCAGGCCCCGCCGTCGCTTTCGCGCGGTGCCGGTTCGCATCATCCTGCCGAACCTCGTGACGCTGCTCGCGCTGTGCATGGGCCTGACCGCCATCCGTTTCGCGATCGAGGGCCGGTTTCGCACCGCTGTCCTGGCGATCATCGCCGCCGCCATCCTGGACGGTCTCGACGGCCGCATCGCCCGCGCGCTCAAGGGCACGTCGCGGTTTGGCGCGGAGCTCGATTCGCTGGCCGATTTCGTGGATTTCGGCGTCGCGCCGGCGCTCGTTCTCTACATGTGGAACTTACACGAAATCAAGAGCTTGGGATGGTTCGCGGCGCTCGTCTTCGCCACGGCGGCGGCGCTGCGCCTCGCGCGTTTCAACGTCATGATCGACGATCCCGACCGTCCCGCCTGGACCGCCAATTTTTTCGTTGGCATGCCCGCGCCGGCCGGCGCCTGTCTCGCGCTCCTGCCGCTCTATCTCAACCTGTCCGAACTCGGCATTCCCGCGGGCAAGGCCGTTGCGCCGTGGCATATCGCCTTCCTGCTGTTCGTCGCCTTCCTGATGGCGAGCCGAATTCCGCATTTCTCCGGCAAGAACATCGGTAGGGTGCCGCGCGAATATGTGGTTTTCGTGCTGTTCGGCGTAGCGGCCGTGCTGCTGCTGCTCGCCACCTATCCTATGGAAATGCTCGCCGTCCTCTGCCTCGTCTATCTCGCGGCGATTCCTTTCGCCGTCCGCCGGCACAACCGCTATGTCGCCGCCGACGAGGCGGCCGCGCGGGCAGCCGCCGGAGAGCCTGCGGCCTGACGGGGGGAAAGCGTCTCCGCCCCGGTTCACAAATCCGTCGTTCTCGATTAGGGTCCGCCGCGACTTGCCGGGCTTCGACGTGACCCGGCTTTTCTGCGTCCGGAGGCGACGCGAAAAGGATCCAGATGGCGAAGGAAGAACTGCTCGAATTTCCCGGCGTGGTGACCGAACTCCTGCCCAACGCGACCTTTCGCGTTCAGCTCGAGAACGATCACGAGATCATCGCGCACACCGCCGGCAAGATGCGCAAGAACCGCATTCGCGTGCTGACCGGCGACCGCGTGCTGGTCGAGATGACGCCCTACGACCTGACCAAGGGCCGTATCACCTACCGCTTCAAGTAAAAGGCTTCGCACGGGGCGCGCCGACGTGACAGACAAGGGTTCCGCCTGGCGTCCCAAGCTCGTGCTGGCTTCGGCCTCGCCGCGCCGCCTCGAATTGTTGCAGCAGATCGGCGTGACGCCGGATGCGCTCCTGCCGGCCGACGTCGACGAAGTTCCGAAGAAGAACGAATTGCCGCGCGTGCTCGCGCAGCGACTGGCCGTCGAGAAGGCGGAAGCCGCGCGCCGCATCGCCGAGGCGCGGCCGGAAATCGGCGAAAGCTTCATCGTCGCCGCCGACACGGTGGTTGCTGTCGGCCGCCGCATCCTGCCGAAATGCGAGTTGATGGAGGAGGCGGGCGATTGCCTGCGTCTTCTGTCCGGCCGCCAGCACCGGGTCTACACCGGGCTCGCGTTGATCACGCCGCGCGGCGCCGAGCGAAAGCGGATCGTCGAATCGCGCGTGCGCTTCAAGCGACTTTCCTCGGCCGAAATCGAATCCTATCTGGCCTCGGGCGAATGGCGCGGCAAGGCTGGCGGCTATGCGATCCAGGGCCTCGCGGGCGCTTTCGTGGCCAAGCTCGTCGGCTCCTATTCCTCGGTTGTCGGCCTGCCGCTCTACGAGACTCAGTCGTTGCTCTTGGGCGATGGCTTTCCCGCGCGCCTGAACTGGGCGAACAGGGCCTGAGGAAGCCCGGATGAGCCAAAAAAAAGAGAGGATCGCGCCGGCGCGCGCCTGTCCGATCTGCGGCAAGCCCGCGCTCGAACGCTACCGGCCATTCTGCTCGAAGCGCTGCGCCGACGTCGATCTCAACCGCTGGCTGAAGGGCGGCTACGCCATCCCCGGTGCGCCGGACGCGGATGAGGACGGCGAGCCTGCTTCCCCCCTGCGCGACCACCGGGACGATTGAGACGCCGAGGCGGATTTGCGCTTGCCAATCGCCGCCCGTCTTCCTATAAGCCCGACGCGTCTGGTTCGCCGGACACGCCCAGGTAGCTCAGTTGGTAGAGCATGCGACTGAAAATCGCAGTGTCGGTGGTTCGATTCCGCCCCTGGGCACCACTTCCCCATCTAAATTTCAACAGGTTGCAAAGCCGACCTTTCGAATGGGGCCGTTGAGAAAACGGCTGTCGAATATCTGTCTTAATTGCACGCGCCTTCATTTTCAGCGCCACTCGCGCGGGCAGGTGGGAGCGAAAAAAAGGTCGGGCTCCTGAAGAAGGGCCCGACCAGTCGGAGGGAGCATTTTCGTGCGGCGGCGCGCCGCCGTAGGCGAATCCGGCTATTTGACCAGCGGACAATTGCCTTCCGCCGCCGGACGGAAAGCGCGATCGCCCGGGATGGTCGCGACTATCTTGTAATAGTCGTACGGCTTCTTCGATTCCTCGGGCTTCTTCACTTCGACCAGATACATGTCGTGCACCACGCGGCCGTCCCGGCGGATCGTGGTCTTGCCGAACAGGGGATCGTCGAACGTGCCGACATCGCGCATGGCTGCGACGACCGCCGCGCCATCCTTCGTGTCGCCCTTCTTTTCGACCGCGGCGAGATAGGCGCGCGTCGCGGAATAGGTGCCCGCGTGGCTCATCGACGGAAACTTGCCGCTGCTGCGCGCCGCGAAGCGCTGGGCGAAGGCGCGCGTCCTGTCATTCAGGTCCCAGTAGAAGGCTGTCGTCAGCATCAGGCCGTTGGCGGCCTTCAGCCCAAGCGCATGGACGTCGGTGATGAACATGACGAGCCCGACGAGTTTCTGGCCGCCTGCGACGACGCCGAATTCCGCCGCAGTCTTGATCGAGTTGATCGTGTCCGTGCCGCCGTTCGCGAGGCCGATGATTTGCGCCTTGGACGCCTGCGCCTGCAGCAGGAAGGACGAGAAATCCTTGGAGTTGAGGGGATGGCGCACCGAGCCCAGAACGCTGCCGCCATTCGCCTTGACGACGTCGCCCGCCTCCTTCTCCATCGTGGTTCCGAACGTGTAGTCGGCCGTCAGGAAATACCAGCTCTTGCCGCCGCTCTTCACGGTAGCCTCGGCCGTGCCGTGCGAATTCGACCATGTGTCCCACACCCAGTGCAGCGAATTGGGCGTGCACGCCTTGCCACTCAGGTCCGAACTGCCCATGGTCGTGGCGATCATGACCTTGTTCTTGTCCTTGACCAGCGAAGCGAGGCCCAGCCCGATGCCACTGGTGGGAATGTCGACGATCATGTCGACATTGTCGTTTTCGAACCAGCCGCGTGCGATCGTGGCGCCGATGTCGGGCTTGTTCTGGGCGTCGGCGGACACGAACTCGACTGCGAGCTTCTTCGAAGTCGCCATATGATCCTCGATGGCGAGCTTGACCGCCTCGACAGATCCTTGTCCGCCGAAATCGGCATAGGGGCCCGACATGTCGCCGAGCACGCCGATCTTCACTTTGGTCTGTGCGGCAGCGGCGGATACGCCCGCCAGAAACGCTGCGGCGGTCATCGCATACTTCAGAATGGTCTTCATTTTCATCCTCCCCTTGTGATGCCTGTTGGTTCTTTCGGGCGCTGTCGGCAGGTCCAGCGCGGAATGTTCATCGATGTTCGAACGCCGGTTGACGCTTTTGCATGAAAGCCTGCATGCCCTCACGCGCATCTGATGTGGCGAAGCGCGCGTGCAACTCGCGACGTTCGAACAGGACGCCTTCGCTGAGCGTCGACTCGAAAGCGCGGTTGACGCATTCCTTCAAGGCCATCAGCGCGGGCGCGGAAAAGGAGGCGACTGAGGCAGCGAGCGCCAGTGTTTGCTCGCGAAGCGTCTCGTCGTCGACGACGCGTGAGATGAGGCCGTAGCGGTCGGCTTCCGCCGCATCGAGCACGCGCGCCGTCAGGCACATGTCCATCGCTTTCGCCTTGCCGATGGCGCGCGGCAGGCGCTGCGTGCCGCCGGCGCCCGGCAGGAGGCCGAGCTTGATTTCCGGCAGGCCAAATTTCGCGCTGCGTCCGGCTATGATGATGTCGCAGGAGAGCGCGAGCTCGCATCCGCCGCCGAGCGCAAGTCCGGCGACGGAAGCGATCACGGGCTTGCGGATCTGCCGGATCGCCTCCCAATTACGCGTGATGAAATTGGAATTGTAGACGTCGCTGTAGGTCCAGTTCGCCATGACGGCTATGTCGGCACCGGCGGCGAAAGCGCGCGCCGAGCCTTCGAGCACGATCACGCCGATGGTCTCGTCCACGTCGAACGCGGTCAGCGCGGCCCCGAGCGCGTTCATCAGATCGTCGTTGAGCGCGTTCAGCACTTTCGGACGATTGAGCGTGATGATGCCGACGCGGCCGTCGCGCGCGGTGAGAATGACGTCTTCTGGCACGCAGACGCTCCCCGGCGCCGAAGGGCGCCTTGCCTGTGCAACGAAAATGACGGTCCGGCGACGCCGGACCGCCCGATGCGGATCAGAGTTCGCCAGCCTGAAGCATGTCGCGCAGACGGAATTTCTGGATCTTGCCGGACGGCGTGGCGGGCATGGCCTCGCGCAGGATCAGCTTTTCGGGAATATATTGGTTCGCCAGCTTGTGCGACTTGAGGAAGTCCACCATGCCGTCGAAGTCGACGATCTCGCCCGGCTTCGGGACAATGACAGCACAGGCGCGCTCGCCGAGGCGCTCGTCGGGATAGGCGACGATGGCGACCTGGGCGACGGCGGGATGCTTGTAGAGCAGCGCCTCGACTTCCACGACGGGAATATTCTCGCCGCCGCGGATGATCACGTCCTTCGAGCGGCCGGAAATACGAATGTAGCCCTGCGCATTCAGATAGGCGAGATCGCCGGTGTCGAACCAGCCGTCGGCATCCGTTCCGTTCCATTGTGGGCGCTTCAGATAGCCACCGAAATTGGAGCAGGCGCGCACGAGAAGCTTGCCGATCTCGCCGGGCGGCAATGTCTTGCCTTCAGTGTCGACGACCTTCACCTCGACGCCCGGCAGCGCGCAGCCGTCCGTTGTCGAGGCGAGCTTGTCGTCGTCGTCGAGCTTGATCAGCGTGACCGCGCCATTCTCGGTCATGCCCCAGGCGGACACGATCTTGGCCCCCAGACCCGCCTGCGCCTGTTCGACGAGCGGGCCGGGGATCGGCGCGCCGGCGCAAAGGAAGGTCTTCAGCGTCGGAACGGGATTGCCGCTTTCGGCGACCGCTCGCGTGAGATCGGTGAGGAAGGGCGTGGAGGCCATGGTGAAGCTGACCTTCTCGCCCCGGATCAGCCCAGCGGCCTTGTTGGGCTCCCACACGTCCTGCAGGATCGCGCTGGCCTTCAGCATGATCGGCATCATCAGCCCGTACATGAAGCCGGTCTGGTGCGCCATTGGCGAGGCCATCAAAATGATGTCGTCGGCGCCGAGCCCGAGGCGTTGCGCATAGGGGATGATGTTCGCCATCAACGTATTGGCGCTGTGCATCACGCCCTTGGGTTCGCCCGTCGTGCCGGACGTGTAGATCAATTGCGTGATATCGTCGGGGCCCGGCCGATTGGATGTCAGGATCGCCTTCGCGTCCGGCTGCTTCTCCCATTCGGGCGTCGTGAGCAGCGCGTCGAAATCGTCGGCGCCGCCGCCGTCGACCACGATCACGCGCTTGAGCGCCGGCAGGTTCGGCATCAGGCCGCGCACCATCGCCTCGTGGTCGAAGTTCCGGTACGTCTTCGGAACGATCATCAACTTCGCTTCGCCATGCCTCAGCATGAAGGCGAGCTCCCGTTCCCTGAAGATCGGCATCAGCGGATTGAGAACAGCGCCGATCCGCGTGCAGGCGAGATAGAGAAGCGAGAACTGCCACCAGTTCGGCAGCTGCATCGCCACGACATCGTTGCGACCGACGCCGAGGCGTGAAAGACCGACGGCAATTCGGTCGGCGAGATCAGCCATTTCGCGATAGGTAAAGCGACGGACCTGGTCGGTCTCGATCCGGACCGCCGTCAATGCGACCTTGTCCGGGCAGGACGCGAGGCATGCGTCGAGGTCGTCGTTGATCGTGCGGTCGTGCCAATAGCCCTTGGCCATGCTTTCGGCCCGGCGGGGGGCAAGCAATACGGCGTCGAATTCCATTTTCTCTCCCCTTTGTTCTTGTCGTTCGAAAATTCAGGCGGGCACGGCCTCCCTGCCTGCCCGCGTTCGCGCGATGATCGTCTTCATGATCTGCGCGGTCCCGTCGCCGATCTGGAAACCGAGAACGTCGCGCAGACGCTGCTCCATCGGCCCGCGGTCGTAGCCGCCGTGCCCGTGCATCAGCAGGCACTGGTGGATCGTGTCGTAGGCGAGTTTCGGCGCCCACCATTTGCACATGGCGGCTTCGGCGCTGTGCGCCGCGCCCTTGTCTTTCAGCCATAAGGCCTGAAGACAGAGCAGGCGCGCCGCTTCGACCTGCGTGTCGAAATCGGCGAGCGGATGCGAGACGCCCTGAAAGGCGGACAGCGGCTTTCCAAAGGCCTGGCGCTGCGCGACATAGGCCCAGGTCTCCTCGAGCGCGACGCGCGCGACCGCGAGCACCTGCAGGCCGATCAGCGCGCGCGAAAAATCGAAGCCCTGCATCACCTGCACGAAACCCTTGTTTTCCGCGCCGAGGCGATGCGAATTCGGCACGCGCACGTTCTCGAAGAACAGCGAGCCGCGTCCGATCGCGCGCTGCCCGTGGCAATCGAAACGCGAACGCGTGACGCCGGGCAGGTCCATCGGCACGAGCAGGGCGGTCACGCCGTGCGCGCCGGAGTCGATGGAGCCCGTGCGGCCGAACACGACGGCCGCGTCAGCCTGATCGGCGGCGGAGATCGAGGTCTTCTCGCCGTTGAGGACGTAATCGTCGCCGTCGCGGTCGATCTTGAGGCGCAGATTGGCGGCGTCCGATCCGCCGCGCGGCTCGGTGAGAGCGATGGCGAACAGAGCCTCGCCTGCCGTCAGCTTCGTCAACCACGGCCTGACCACTTCGGGCTTGCCGTGATGCGCGAGGATCTGACCATTCAGTGAAGCCAGCAGATTGATATAGGAGATCGAGAGATCGGCGCGCGCGATCTCCTCGTGGATGACGCCGGCGGCGAGCGAGCCCATGCCGAGGCCGCCGAATTCCTCGGGCAGTTCCGGCGCGATGAAGCCCATCGCGCCCATCTCCTTCATGAGGTCGCGATCGAGCACGCGCGTGCGGTCGCGCTCTTGAAAGCCTGGCGCGACGCGATCGGTCGCGAAGCGGCGCGCTTGATCGGCAAGCGCAACAAGATCCTCGTCGAGATACGGGTTCATGCGTGCGTCCCTGATCGCACCGCCTCTTGCAGGCGGGCCGGCGTGACGAAAGGTGCCGCCATTGACGGCGGCGTTGCTGCTACTTCGCGTGCTTGCGGAATTCCGGCTTGCGCTTTTCCTTCAGCGCATTCACGCCTTCGCGCGATTCCTCGGTGTCGTAGTAGAGTTTCAGGGCATACATGCCCATGCCGGCGATGCCTGCCTGGTGCGCGGTATCCATGTTGAAGGAACGCTTGGCGATGGCGATTGCCGTCGGGCTGCGCTCGCACAATTCCTCGCCCCACGCCTGCACGGTCTTGTCGAGCTCCTCGTGCGGCACGCAGAGGTTGGCGAGACCCATGGCCTCCGCTTCCTTGCCGGAATAGCGGCGGCACATGTACCAGATCTCCCGCGCCTTCTTCTCGCCGACGACGCGCGCGAGAAAGGCCGTGCCATAGCCCGGATCGACCGAGCCCATGCGCGGGCCCACCTGGCCGAAAATCGCCTTCTCCGAGCAGATCGTCATGTCGCAGATGGTGGCGAGCACGTTGCCGCCGCCGATCGCATAACCCTGCACGCGCGCGATCACGGGCTTGGGCACGTCGCGGATGACCGTGTGCAATTCCTCCATCGGCAGGCCGATCGTGCCGCGCCCATCGTAATTGCCGTCATGCGCGCTCTGGTCGCCGCCGGTGCAGAAGGCGCGGTCGCCGGCGCCCGCCAGCACGATGCAGCCGACGTCCTTGTCATAGCCCGCCTTGTTGAAGGCCTTGATCAGTTCGTCGCAGGTCGTGCCACGAAAGGCGTTCATCTTGTCGGCGCGATTGATGATGATCCAGGCGACGTCGTTGCGCACCTCATAGATCAGGTCCTGAAACTGCATCCTGTCCTCCCGTCGAATGTCTTGATCAGCCGTTCATCGTCAGGCCGCCGGACACGCTCAGCACCTGTCCCGTCACGAAGCCGGCGTCGTCGCTCGCCAGAAAGGCGATGGCGCCGGCGAGATCGTCTGGCTTGCCGAGGCGGCCGAGCGGAATGGCACGCGTGAAGGCTTCGAGAAGCTTTTCGGGATTGCCGGCCGCAGCCGCAAAGCCCGACAGTAGCGCCGTATCGGTCGGGCCGGGGCAGACGACGTTGACGGTGATGCCATGGCGCGCATGTTCGCGCGCGAGCGTCTTGGAAAAAGAGATGAGCCCGCCCTTGCAGGCCGCATAGACGGATTCGCCGGAGGAACCGACGCGTCCGGCGTCGGACGCGACATTGACGATGCGCCCGTATTTGCGCTCCACCATGCCCGGCAGGATCGCATGGTGCATGTTGAGCGCGCCGGTTAGGTTGATCGCGATCAACTTCTGCCATTCGTCGGCCGTCGATTTGACGAAAGGCTTGAAAATGTCCCAGCCCGCATTGTTCACGAGCACCGCGATCGGTCCGAGTTTCGCTTCGACTGCGGCGACTGCCGCGTCGACGCTTGCGCGATCGGCGATGTCGCAGCGGAACGCCTCGGCGACGCCGCCGGCCCCGCGGATTTCGGTCGCGACTTTTTCGGCGGCTTCCAGGTTGAGATCCATGACGGCGACACGCCCGCCTTCCGCCGCAAGCCGCCGGCAGGTCGCCCCGCCGATCCCGCCGCCGCCGCCCGTCAAAACGATCGTTTTTGCGTCAAAACGGCCCATCGCCGTACCTCCCTGGATCCGCATTGCCGCCGTCGCTTTTTTGCGCGATCTTGACGACGGCCTTCGCCATATATGCAAGATATTGTCATAAATAGCACGTGGCCTAGGGTGGCGCAAGGCCTATTTGCGCCAAAAAATGAGGTGTATTCGTGACAAACCAGCATGAGGTCCGGCTGGAAATGGCCAACAGGTTGTTTTTTCGGCTCTATCAGTGCGCAAATATGTTGCATAAAACCGGGAGTCGCGCCGTCGAGGCCGAAGGGCTCACGACGCAGCAATGGGCGGTGCTGGGCGCTTTGTCGCGCGAAGTTGCACAGGGTGGCATGAGCATCGGCGACCTCGCGCGCTATCTCATGGTCAGCCGTCAGAATCTGGCCGGACTGGTGGGACGCATGGAGCGCGATGGGCATGTCGCGATCGTCCAGGACGAACGTGACCGCCGGTCAAGGCTCGTGACGATGACCGAGAGCGGCCGCCATGTCTGGCAGGATCTCGCGCGTCCCAAAATCCGCGCTTACTACGATCAGGTTCTTCAGGATTTCTCGGTCAACGACACGGTTCACACGCTGCACTATCTGCTGAAGATCCTCGAAAACATGAAGCGCATCGACGACGGGGCCGCCGACGCGCATGCGGAATACGAGGAAAGCTGAGGCGCGGTTCAGAGGCTCGCCATCATGCCGCCAGAGACCGGTAGCAAATGGCCGGTGATATAGTCGGCCTCGCTCGAGCAGAGAAACAGCGCCGCATTCGCGATGTCCTCAGGCTTTCCGAGCCGCTTCAGCAGACTGCGCGTCCGATAGCTGTCCTTCAACGCCT